>JANOTP010000269.1:0-13125 GCA_031416415.1 Cytophagales bacterium
CGAAAACCAGATTAGTAAATTTTTCACCACCAAATCTCATAATGTAAATCGCATCGTTTTTAGAATTAATAATATCAATATTTGAAAACTTAATATTTTTTACCAATACTCCATTTCTATCTGTACAAGTAAGATCAATCGCTCCTACAGGACTATAATATAAATCATTATTGGTACCACATCTCAAGATTGTAATATCTGAAAACTCATGCATACCTGCATCGTTGAAACCTACACCAGGAAAGGCATTGTTTACTCTTAAGCCTACTTCCAAATTATCTTTAATTAAAAGATGATGTGCCTTATTGTTCAATCCGCCATATATAGCGCAGCCAGATGCTCTCCAGCAATTTTCAGAAGTACTGTATCTAAAAGTATTATTTTGACATTCCATATTGTCGGCACACCAAATTGCCATATCGTCATCGCCGTTATTTCTAAAACTGCAATGTTCAACAATAGTATTTTTTGTTCCTTTACAAAGATTTATTCCATCTGCGTAATTATTTCTAAATCGGCAATGAGAAACATTGAATCCGTCTGCGAAAGCAATTTCTCCTTGATTGTATTGTGCGATCCAAGCACCACATTCAAAATGTTCTGCCCAAATATTTTTAATCGTAGAACCACTGGTAAATATACCGTTGATGGCTTTGTACGACCCTGATCTGGAGTTATTAAGAGTAGTTAAATAAAGGCCTGAAAAACTAATATCCTTTGCATTCGCATAAAGACCTCCCTTCAACCATTTTATTCTGATAAAGTTAAGCTGTGTGTACCACATACCTGCGCCTTTCAAGGTTGTATTGTCAACTCCAAAATAAAGTTCGCTATTTAAATCATATACTCCAGCAGGCACGTAAATAGTTTTTCCACCATTTTTATCAATAAAATTTTGAAGATCACTTCCATCTCCTGAATAAGTGAGATCTCCTGGAGCTGCTAACACAGGCGCGTCTGCAAGTTCTAGTTCTGCAAAATCTACATGGATTTTACCTGTCTTATTTACTAATTTCAACTTACCACCTGCCGCAATTTTAGAAGGTAACTTCATTCTGACCTCATCAAATCTCATTTTTGGATTCGTATTGACAACACCACTATTATTAGGGTTGCCATTGCTCCATAAATACTCCCATGAATAATGAGCAGTTAACTTTATAGAACCTACCAATTTATTGTTAGCATACACATCGAGCTCTCCAGCGCTAGAATCGGGTATACTATAACGTACCACAAGACCATCTGCTTCTTTCGTAATTTTCCATTCTACAGAGGCACCTGTACCCGACAAGTCTACACAAACTTGCTCTGAGGCCTCGCTCTGTAGATCTGACTGCTTAAAAGACATTGGGGTAATTTTAGCTTTCAATAAAGTACCCTTATCAGCTTCATATCTACTATAAGGGGCGTCATAATAACCCCTTTGATCATTTTGTGCGTATAAACCACTCTCACAATATAAAAGAGCGCAAACTATTATACTTAAAATATTTAATTTCTTCATATCAATCCTCCTGTTTAATTCTCTTCCGAGAGATAGAATTTGTATTAAAACCTATAATAGCTTCTTATACAAATTCTATCTTTCTTCTTATTATTTTGCCTGTACACAATCTTTAAGTTCTTTGAAGTCAAAAGAACCTATACCATTATCGTCTACATCAATAATAGCACTTCCTCCACGATTTTTGTAGATCATATTGCAATAGGTACCATTACCTGCAGGGTTTTGTGCAAATAATAAACCAAAACCTCTTGGCCAATCTTTTTTCGCTACATTATTAAATGGATATTCTCTTCCTGTTCCATCAACTGTAATGTTTTCAAATACTAAATTATAAAATCCTTTACCCCCTATTTTATTGAGCAAAATAGCATTGTCTTTAGCATCAATAATATCGATGTTAGAAAATTTAACATTTTGCACTTTTGTACCTGCAGTGCTGTTGCACATTAGGTCAATTGCACCTACCATGTTATAAAATAAGTCATTGAATGTACCGCATCTGATAACAGTAATGTTTGAGAATTCATGCATCCCTGTTTCGTTGAATCCTACTCCTGGATAATTATTATTTACCCTTAATCCTGCCTCTAAATTGTCTTTAATGATGAGGTGGTGCGCCTTATTATTTAATCCTCCATAAATAGAGCAACCTGCCGATCTCCAACCATTTTCAGCAGTACTGTAGCTGAATGTATTGTTCTGACATTCCAATCCATCTGCTGACCAAGTAGCCATGTCATCGTCTCCATTATTTCTGAAACTACAATGTTCAATGCTCGCATTTCTTGTTCCTTTACAAAGATTGATTCCATCTGCATAATTATTTCTGAAACGGCAATTGGTTACAGTAAACCCATCAGAATATGGTATATCTCCTATGTTGTATTGTGCTATCCATGCACCACATTCAAAATGTTCTGCCCAAACATTTTTTATAACAGAGTTCTTAGTGAACACACCATTGATACCTTTATAAGAACTAGATCTTGAATTTCTAGTTGTTGTTAATGCCAAATCTAAAAAACTAATATCTCTTGCATTTGCACGTAGGCCACCTTGCAGATAAGCTTCGTTAGTAAAATTTACAGTGGTATACCACATTCCTGCACCTTTCAATTTCGTATTAGGAACACCAAAATAAAGTTCTCTATTTACATTATAAACTCGAGCAGGAAGATAAATAGATTTTCCACCGCCTTTATTATCAATAAAAACCTGTAGATCACTTCCGTCGCCGGTGTATACAAGATCGTTAGCATCAGCTTTAATTTCATCTGCAACGGCTTCTAATTCTATGAAATCGATATGAATTTTTCCGCTTTTATTTACCAATTTCAACTTTCCTCCAGCAGCAATTTTAGCTGGCAATTTCAAGCGTACTTCATCAAATCTCATTTTTGGATTCTCGTTTCTAACAGCAACATTATTAGGGTTACCATTAGTCGTCAAATATTCCCATGACCAATAAGATGTAAGCTCCATTGTACCAACCAATTTATTGTCAGCATAAACTTCTACTGTCCCTGAAGTTTCATCAGGCACACTATAACGAACAACAAGTCCGTCTGCTTCCTTCTTCAATTTCCATTCTATAGATCCACCTTTGATAGACATATCAACACAAACCTGTTCTGAAGCTTCACTTTGCAAATCTTTTTGATTAAAAGACATCATAGCCATAGTAGCATTGGACAATGTACCTTGATCGGCCTCATACCTACGATAGGGCGCATCATAATAACCACGCTCCTCTTGAGCATATAGGTCTTTCGCTAAAAACACAACAGTAAAAAATATCAGGTTTAGTATTTTGAATGTTCTCATCATTTTCTATTTTTTATACAAGCTTATTATTTATGGTTATTTTTATTTCAATGTTTATTTTTTAATAACTTTTTGTCTTTCAACGAATGCTTCTGTTTGTACTGTAATAACATAGGCACCGCTCGCTAAATCAGGCTGTAGTGTCAGCAAGCCATTTTCACTTTTCCTTCTAGCGGTATATAATAACCTTCCTAAAACGTCATGAATTGAAATTTCTATTTCGTCTTGACTATTAGTTTGAATAGTTAAGACGTCATCAAAGGGATTTGGAGAAATGTTAACATTAACAGATAGTCCTGTTTGTACAACAATAGCATTGCTGTATGCATAAGTACCATCTGTATCAACTTGACGTAGGCGATAATAGGTAATGCCATTAAGAGGAGCATAGTCTGTAAAGCTGTAATTCACAATAGAATTAAAATTACCTGCACCTGCTACCTCTCCAATAGATTGCCAGTTGTAAAGGTCAGTTGAACGTTCTACAATAAATTTATTATTGTTAACCTCTACAGCGGTAGACCAGTTTAAAATTACTATTCCGTTTGCCATTTTACCTGTAAAAGAAAGAAGGCTTACTGGCAATGGATCACAATCTGTAAATTGAACAGTACCAAATCTGGATGGGTTTTGCCATTGCAAAAAACCTCCATTGTTCCACGTTAATTGATTATCTCTTGTACCACCATCGTCGTCGTCATTTACTCCTATATCAAAACCAATATATGTTCCAGGACTTGGGAAACCTCCAACTATTGTGGACCAAGGTATTCTTATTTCTGTGATGTATCCTGCTGGAGCGGCTTTCAATACAGATGAAGAAGTTATACCTGTAGTTGGTTTGCCATTTCCATTTATAGTACCGTTCTGTACAAAAGTATATTGATAATCGTTTGCATCGTAGGTACAGCATCCTATTTTCTCATTTCCTCTGTCAATAAAAACTTCCACACCGTCTCTTTCCCAATCAGCACCATCAGTAGTATGTATAATATCGTCGGTGACATCTACTAAAACATATAAATAAGTTGCATCGTAGGTTATTTTATAGGTAGCGGCAAGATCATTAACGCCACTATTTAAAGTTCCACTTAAATTAGGCACAGTAGCATTACTATAACTGGCCCATATTGCGTCTATTGGTCCACCAATTACGGGAGGAGTAGATGTTTTTTGCACTCCGCCTACATTTATATTTACAGGTAAAGAACTTGAGTTAGTAGTATTAGAATAATAAGCAACACATGTTAATACATGATTACCATTTGTTGGTGTGCTCCATGTAAATGAATGAGGAGCTGTTAAGTCTTGCCCTATAAATGATCCGTCCACAAAAAACTCAACTCTTACTACAGTAGTACTTGCTGGAGGAGTAGCTGTGGCGGTAATCGTTACAGGACCAACAGGACAACCTCCAACATTCGCTCCATTTGAAGGGGAAGTAATTTCAACACCTGCAGGACATAATGGAACACCTCCTAATTGAGTAGCTATAGTAACTGGCGAAAGATTATGTGCCACTGTCGAAGGGTTTGTAGCTCCAAATTTACCAGACGACCAACTTTGAGTTAAACCACCCGCTCCAAAATAAGTAACAAAATCTTTGCCTTTTAAGTCAAGGTCATAAGATAGCTTGGACACACCGTCTATAGTTACAGAAAGTATGTGTGTAGTATTGTTATAATTTATACAAACTGTATGTTCAAGACCATCTTCCAAATTTCCAGCATCCACAATACCACCCATACCAGGTAGAGGCTCAATTAAACCCACATCTCCAGCTTGTGCATCAAAATGAAGGGAGATTTCATCATTATTACCCGTGGTACCACCACCGTAATTAGCGTCAAAGCCACTACCACCCATACTGCTATAAGTGTCAAATTCTATTGTGATCATTTTGGTATCAGCACGTGCTTCCATATAACCTAAACCTCCACCACAAGAATTGCCGACCAACGAAAATGCACCTTTTGAAAAAGAAAACGCCATACCATCGCCATTTGCATCAGTACCTGCACCTATATTGTCATTGCCAGGGCAACCAAAAAACAATTGGTAGCATTTATTGAAGTTGCCAGCGGCAGGGTCATACAAATCTGTAGTTTCACTTACTGAAGCTCCAGCACAACCAGTATTAACATCACTAAGCAAGCGATATACACCGTTGCCGTAATCGTTACTTCCAGTAGTACCATTTGAACTCGTAGCATCCCAATACTGAGCGTGAACTCCAGTAACGGTTAACAACATTATAAAAACCATAAATGTGGCTTTCATAAATCTTGCTAAGAAATATCTAATTTCCTGACAAGGGTTTCTTTTACAAGTAAGCGAATAATTTTTTTCCATAAAATCTTTTCAATAGTTGAAGTTTTATATAATAAAACAATTATTAAGTTTAATGAATCCAATTAATTTTGAGCTAATAGGATTTAACTATTTATTTTTTATACTTTATAGATACGTCAAATGAAGGCTATAGTAATCACTAAATCTAATCGTCCCTGAAAAATCAAGATCAAATAGGGATAATATCGAAGTAAGTATTTGATTATGTGTATATAAACACTCATCTACACCTGCTTAAATACAGATTGTTTTGGAAAAAATATGAAATAAAATTGGTGGTATTGAACCGTAATAGATTGTTATCGAAACGCACCTAACGGTAAGAGTATGTTAAAATCAGAATAAATTTAAGCGGAAAAAGGAAGGTAGAAAACTAGCTAGGAAAAGTAGAAACAGAATACGAACGAAGGCAACAGTCGTTTAGATCAATAAATTACAAAATATTACAAATCGCTTTGAATACTATTTTTATAGCTTTCAGGCACTATACATAAAAATGAGTCGGTGATTTAATTACTTCGTAACCTGACGAATAAAAATATAAAGGCTTCCGCCCAAAGCACTTAAAAGTAATACAATAAGAAATACTGGCACTTTCAAACCAAAATAACTATCTAGTTTTAAACCGCCCCAAGCAGCAAGGCCTAAAGTAGCTACCATCTGAAATCCAAAACCTGAAAACTTCAAATAATCCTTAAGCTGTTTTTGCTTCTCTGTAGATTTTTCCTTCTCCAATGTTAATTTCTTTTATAGCGGCTCCCATTTTACAGTTACCATTAAAAATCGCACCTGTTTCAAGCAATATTTTCCCTGCAACTATATCACCATCAATTATTGCTGTGGGTTTTAAGATTAGAAGATCAGCTACTTCTAGCATACCTACTACTCTACCTGCAATTTCAGCATTTTGCGTAAGGATATTGCCTTCTACTAATGACGCATCACCCATAGCTACTTTTGCCTTACAGCGAATATTTCCTATTAATTTACCCTCGATTCTTAAATTACCTGCTGTTTCCAGATTACCTTCTAAGAGGGCGCTTTTAGCTATAATAGTACTTGTATTCCCTAACTGTTCGATTTCTTTTTTTGATGTTCCGCTTTTGAACATAATAGTAGTTATTAAATTGAATATAACACTTATGAAACTAACCTTAATTCCATGGTAGCAATATGTCAAAAATTACGTTAGAAACCTAGAGAAAACAGCTATTAACGTTATTTGTTCCAAGATACATATTGTCTGGGGTTCAATATTTTACCATTAAAAATCATGACAAAAGTAACTCTTTGTTGTGCTGGAGATGCAACGTCAGAAGCTTTATCAACATTAGAACCAGTTTTTACAAGAGGCATTTTTAAGCCATCGTATACAGTCAAAAGTCCATTTTTGTGTTGAAGTATTATTTTATAAGTACTATCAGCCTTTTGTGTGGAGGACACTACGATTCCTGCATCTAACGATTTTACAGATTTATCTTTATCTGCCTGTATTGACAAGCCAACGACATTCCCATTCTGAACTACATTAATGGCTTTACCTTGAATAGGAGCTAAGAAATACAACAACGTAAGTCCATCTACTGATCGATAAGCGGGGTCGGCCACTTCCTTTTCAAACTTCTTTCTAAACTCTTCTTCTTCTTTACTTATTTTTCCATCGCCCAAAACTTTTTCTACTACTTGAGAAGCAGTATCCTTTCGTCTTGCTTCACCCCCATCAAGCATATTTTTAAACCCTAATACAAATTGGTCTTTCATTTCCATCTCATATTCAAGGGAATCTACTTTTGCGGCAAGTGTAACGAGCTGCTGAACTTCTTCCGAATCGTCGCTACCAAGCAAGTATGCACCTAGAGAGTTTACCCCAGTAACAATTGCATAAAACAGCAAAACTAACACTACTAAAGCAACGAGTAACTTTGCGAAATTGAACGAAAAAGTCCAACGATCAGCAAAATTCTCCTCGTTGCGGACAATTAACTGGTATTTATTCGTTAATCTTTCTGTCAGAGTTTTTCTCTGCATCTTATTATGGCTTATTTTTTATAATATTGCATTTTAAGTTAAATTGTTAAATAAAACAAAACTGAATTTGAAAATCAGATTCTTATACATCGTTTATGGGCTCCTTTTTGTAGGAACGGCATTTTTATTAAATTCCTGTTCACAAGAGAGGAATACACTTTTAAGTAAAGGTTGGCACAATTTAAATGCCCGTGATAATGCATTTTTTCTTGCTCGAGAAAGAATTAAAGAACTTGAAACAGAAATAGACAATAAGACCCAAAGTGATTATAACAAAGTACTCTATCCCATCACCATAATTGATACTAATCAGACAAAAACGTATAAAGACAAAACAGACGACATTGTTAAAAAAGCATCTCGTGCAATATCGTATCATAAAAACAGTAATTATGTTGACGATAGCTATATTTTAGTCGGGAAGACACGTGTGTTGCGTGGCGAATGGAAGCTAGCTGCAGAAACTTTTAAATTTGTAAATGGCGAAGGTAAAACAAACGAACGTCATGAAGGACTTACTCATTTGATGCGTTTGTTCATGCTAAAAAAAGACTTCCGCAGTGCCGCTTATGTGATGGACTACCTAAATAAACAACCTATTGTTACTAAAAAAAATATACGAGATTTCGCATTAACTAAAGCACAATACAATCGATATAAAGAAAATTACGATTCCATGGCCAGCAATATTATTAAAGCTATTCCACTGGTTACAGGAAAAAAAGAAAAAAAAGCGCGCCTATATTTTATTTTAGGCCAACTCTACCAGCACCAAAACAAGGACTCTTTAGCGTATATAAATTATAAAAAAGCAATTAAAAATAATCCTCCTTATGAATTGTCCTTTTATGCTAAACTTTACCTTGCTCAAGTAACATCTTTAAGCAATGCAAGCGACAAAAAGAAAACAGAACGCTATTTCAAAAGACTCTTACGTGATAAAAAAAATCTAGAGTACAAAGATAAAATTTATTATGAAATGGCATTGTTTGAATACAAACAAAAAAAATATCCAAAAGCAATCACTTATCTTGAAAAATCAGTTTATGAAAATAAAGCTAATAAATTTCAAAAAGGCGCTTCTTATTTAAAACTAGGTGAAATTTATTATGGAGACCTCAAAAACTATGAAACATCCAAACTATACTACGACAGTACTGTAGCCATTTGGGATCCATCTGATAAACAATATAAAGAGATTGCAGAGAGACAGAAAATATTAGAAGAATTTGTCAAAAACCTTCTAGTAGTTCGTAGGGAAGACAGTTTGCAAAAATTAGCAAAATTGGATACTGCTGCACTCAGCAAATTTATTGACAAAGTAATTGCTAACGAAGAGTTGGCAAAAATCAACAAAGAAAAACAATTAGCGGCAGCAAAAAAAAGAGTGGAACAACAAACTGCAGGACCGCAGATTATTGACAACAGCACTAATCCCTTAGACCCTTCAAGTTGGTATTTCTACAATCCTACTGCGACAACACGAGGCACTACAGACTTTAATACGAAATGGGGAGTTAGAAAACTAGAAGATAACTGGAGAAGAACAATAAAAGAAGCACCAACCAGTGATAATGAAAATGCCGACAACCCCGATTCTACGAATACAGATCAAACTAAAAAAGACACCAGCTCTTCAGTTAAAAAAACAGCTGTAGATAAAACACCCTACTACAAAGACATTCCTTATACTATAGAACAACTAGAAACCTCCAATAAAAAAATACAAGAAGCCCTATATAATTTAGGAAGGATTTACAACCTTAAACTCAACGAACCACAAGATGCCATAATTACCTTTGAAGATCTGTTAAAACGATATCCAGATTATGAAAAAACTGCTGAAATACTTTACTTTCTTTACCTAATAAATAACGAACAAAAAAATAGTGCTCGGGCCGAATATTACAAGAAGAAACTCATTGGTGAATATCCAAAATCGATTTATGCTAAAATGCTTTTAAACCCAAACTACCTTAAAGAAAGTAAAGAGGAAAATAAATTCGTAGCATCATTGTACAAAAAAGCGTTCGAACAATACGACCGCAAAGATTATATTGCCGCAGACTCTATGCTTGTTACAATAATGAAAGAACATCCTGATAACGACATCATGGATAGAATAAAACTTTTACGAATAATCATTACAGGTCGCACCAAAAATGCTTTAGTTTACAAAGCACAGTTACAGGCTTTTGTAGAAGACAAAGAAAACGAATTTAGCACAGCCTTGCCAAAAGCAAAAGAGATGTTGGCTTCTTCTGATCAATACCTTAAAGCTGTTAGCGAAAAAGGCGGCGAGATAAAAGCTACCGATGTGCGCTATAGCACAAACACTAGTAAACCCCACTATTTTGTAGCTATTTTTGAAAACAAAAAAGCAAAAATAGACATTATACAAAAACAAATTGAATCCTATAATAAAAAATACAATTCAGATTTGCCACTAACTACTGAATCTATAAAACTTTCGGATACTACTTTTGCCATTGTTGTAAAAACATTTGACGCCATGTACCCTAGTAAAAAATATAGAGAAAATATTATAACGCCTAATGGTACTATAAAGCCTTTTGAACATTATATCACTACAACCTTTTTTATAACTGACGACAATTACAAACTCTTTTATAAAGACAAGAACGTAAACACGTATCTTGAGTATTTCAAAAATAATTACTAACCAAACCGCTATGCGACTGGTTTCTCATCCTGTATTGTGTAACTATTATGTAACTTATCGCTGCAACGCTACGTGTAGTTTCTGCGATATTTGGGAAAAACCTTCACCCTATATAACACTTGAAAATGCAGAAGAGAATTTTATAGCACTTAAAAAACTTGGCGTCAAAGTAATTGATTTCACAGGAGGGGAGCCTATACTACATCAGCAATTAGACCAGCTACTCTCTCTGGCAAAAAAATACAACTTCATTACTACAGTAACCACCAATACTCTTCTATACCCAAAACATGCCGAGAAACTAAAAGGGAAAATAGACATGTTGCATTTTTCTTTAGACTCTCCAATAAAAGAAGAACACGATGCTTCAAGAGGTGTAAAATGTTTTGACAGCTTAATAGAGTCTATAAAAATTGCAAAAAATCTTGGGGAAAAACCAGATATTTTATTTACTGTTTTTGAACACACTATTGATAAAATAAAACAAGTATACGAAGAAATTTCACAACCCAACGAACTAGTTCTCATACTAAATCCTGTTTTCGAATACAGCAATGTAGAAACAGGAGAAAAATTATCAGACGCTAGCTTGCAGAAGTTACTTTCTTGGGCAAAAAAGAAAAATGTATATCTCAACGAAGCATTTATTCAACTAAGAAAAGATGGTGGCAATCATATTGAAAAATCAATATGCTTAGCAGCGAGTACTACCATTGTTATTTCTCCAGAAAACAAACTCGTACTTCCTTGTTATCATCTCGGGCTAGATGAACTTCCCTTGAATGGTAACCTTTATGAACTTTACAACTCTGACGCTGTACAAAAACTAATTGCCATGGAGGGTCGTTACAAAGAATGCGAAGGCTGCACCATTAATTGTTATATGCAACCTAGTTTTGCAGTGCAACTAAATAAATATTTTTGGAAAGCACTACCCAGTACTTTGAAATATAATTGGATAAAAGGCACTTGGAAAAACCTTTATTAAAATAGTGAACAGGGAAGAGAAAAAGTAAATAGGATAGAATATAATACTTTTGTTTACTGTTCCTCTTCCCGTTTACTTACTTTGTTAGTCTTAAGCGAAACCAATAAGAAACACCCAGAATTGCTAAGAATACAAGTGGCGCTACAAAAGGTGTACTTGTTGAGATATGCGACCATACAGCACCAATGAATACAAATGCTAAACCTGCATAAGCCCATTCTTTTACTTTTTCAAATTTAGGAATCACTAATGCGATACCCCCAAGTAATTTGGCTAGTCCTAGAAAAGGAATTAAATAACCTGGAAATCCTATTTGCTTAAATCCATTTACAATATCAGGACTTCCACTGAAATACATAAATGCACTCAATACCATAGCTAAGGAAACCATCCCAGTTGCTATCCAATAAATTATTTTATCTGTTTTCATTTTTTCTTTTTTTTATTTCACAAAAATATCTCCTATTCAGTTTATAATAGTAATGGGTTTCCTTTTTGAAACTAGTTTCCTTTAGGGAACTAATATGATTTACAGCATGTTTGTTTCTAAATTTGCATTTACAATTATTTCATAGGAAAATGGTAACAAAGACAGTTGAAAAAAAACCACTCGAAAAAGAACATACCCAATGTGCGAATGATCCCGAATATCCTGAAAAAATAAGAGCTATTCGAGATGTTATGGAGATGCTTAGTGGCAAATGGAAAATTCAATTAATTGGAACGTTGAGATTTTCAGGCAAAAAGCGTTTCATGGATCTTTTGAGATGTACAGAAGGAATAGCAGCCAAAATGTTGTCAAAAGAGCTACAAGATCTTGAGGCAAATAAATTAGTAAATCGCACGGTACTTAATACTAAACCCATTACAGTAGAATATGAAATAACCGAATACGGAAAAAGTCTAGACAAAGTAATTATAGAGATCGTTCACTGGGGAATGGAGCACAGAAAAAAAATCATGTCACCCGACCAATTTACAGAAAATACTTAATTATAAATTAATACTTTTTGTTCTGCGGAAAAATACTCTGTGTAAAAAATAGTTAACGGTAAACTAGCTGGACCATTTGTTACTGCTCCATCAGAATTAAAAGCGGAGCCATGACAAGAACATTGAAAACTTAGGTCAGTCTTTAACCCTATAATACATCCATTGTGTGTGCATACCATAGAAATTGCTTTATAAACTGTAGACGTAATTTTTTTGACTACAAAAGTACTAAATTCTGGGGTGTCAAAAATTTTGCTTCCTCCAATAGTTTGCAATTCTACATGAACAGCAAGATCAATTTCAAAAACTGACACAATTTTAAAAGATTCACTATTTATATCCGAAATAGTATTGTTGGCAGAATCTACTACTCGTATTTTAGCATCGTCGGAATCTATAACACTTACCTGCCAAGTGAAAAATTTTTCAGTGAGAGAAGTTGCTAATACACCCCAAAAAGCTCCGCCAATATACAGCTGAACATCAAAACTGTCCACATTTAGGGCTTCCCATGTTATTGTATAATTTCGCCCTACTACTAGTCGTTCATTATTGGAGGGAGTTAACAGATGAATGCTTTTAGTCAACACCCCTTTCTTAATGCTAAATGATTGATTGGATATATCATATAAATTAGGATCCTCAACACATTCAACCTTTAATAAACAGTTGTCAGAAAAAATATCTGATTCAGGTAATTCTACTTTGTTAAAAAAAAGCGTGGCATCAATATTTTTTTTTAAAGAG
>JANOTP010000270.1:0-120308 GCA_031416415.1 Cytophagales bacterium
GAAGACAGTATCGCCGATAAAAAAAAACGTAGTAAAAGACCTACTTACGAAGAAAAAGATAGAGAGGGAGATGAGTTTTCAAATAAGACTTCTGAATCACCCCTTTTATTAGATAAACCGTCAAATGTAAATACAGATGTGACGCTAGATTCTTCTGGAAGATATTTTACAATAGAAGAAAAAGTAGGTGACAACGAATATCGACCTCCTACTATCATGTCGTACGATGAGTACATGAAATACCAACACCGCGAAACCCTTAAAAATTATTGGCAAAATAAATCAGGAGATTCCTCTGGACTTAGATCAAGAAAAGATCCCAAGGCTGGTCCGCTTTCTTTGAAAATACCTGTGAAAGGTCTGGAAGGCCCATTTGGTAGTGACTTTGTAGATATAAAACCAAATGGTCTTGTTACCCTCGACTTTGGGTACAAACACCAACATACTTATAACCCTCAGGTTCCTAAAAGTCAGCAGAAGCAAGGTAGTTTTGATTTTGACAACCAAATTCAATTGAATGTGGTTGGTAAAATCGGTGAGAAATTAAAATTGACTGTCAATTGGGATACCAAGGCTACATTTGAATTTCAAAATAATTTTAAAATTGAGTACACCGGTTATGAGCACGATATCCTGCAGAAAATAGAAGTAGGGCAAGTGAGTATGCCTATTAATAGTTCGCTAATCCAAGGCGCACAAAATTTATTTGGGGTAAAAACAAAAATGCAATTTGGCAGACTCACCATGACCAATGTTTTGGCTACGCAACGTGGTAAATCAGAACAGATCACCGCTCAAGGCGGCTCTACTGCGAGAACGATAGAGTTGAAAGGTGATGGCTACGACGATTACCGACATTTTTTTATTGGACATTTCTTTCGCGATAATTATGAAAAAAGTCTACGAAGTTTACCAATGGTATTATCTGGTGTTGCTGTGACACAGATTGATGTATATGTGACCAATAGCAACAATACTACTACCAATACCCGCGACATGGTAGCATTCCTTGACCTTGGAGAAACTCAAGCACATTCTTATAACCAAGATTTTTCCAAATTTTCTTTTACTGGAGGATATACTGAGAATGATAATAAAACTAACAGCTTGTATGATAAATTTGCTCCCGATGTTGCAAATCCTATTACACTTTCTGATGCAATAACAAGTCAAAATTTTGCGAAAGGAACAGAATTTGAAATCTTAAGTAATGCACGTAAATTAAGACCAGAGGAATTTACATTTAATCCTGAGTTGGGTTATATTTCTCTCGTTACTCCTATACGTTCATATGAAATACTTGCAGTCGCTTACCAATATTCCTATAAAGGTGAAATACATACTGTAGGAGATGCATCTTCTGTTATTCAAAATAAGGATTCAGCAAGTGCATTAATTTTGAAACTTTTAAAGCCATCCAGTATCAAAACTCGTCTTAACAGTTGGGACTTGATGATGAAAAATATTTACTCTTTAGGTTCCACTCAAATTTCAAAAGACAATTTCCAGTTCCGTGTTATCTATCGGGACGATCTTTCAGGTGCTGATTTACCTAATCTTCAAGAAGGGCAGAATACTAAAAATATTCCGATTGTGCGGTTATTGCAGAGTGACCAATTAAATCTTAACGGCGATCCATATCCTGATGGAAATATGGATTATGTAGAGCGGTTCACAATAGACTCTAAAAATGGTAGAATTATTTTCCCTGTACTAGAGCCTTTTGGTAGTGGACTTCAAAGACATTTTGATGCAGGTTTAGAAGTGGATTTGATTAATAAATATGTATTTAGTGAATTGTATGATTCTACCAAAAGCGATGCAAGTCAGGTTGCAGCTAAAAACAAATATTATTTACGTGGTAGATTTCAATCCAGTTCTTCGAACGAGATACCGCTGCAGGGTGCTATCAACTTGGCTCCTGGCTCTGTTAGGGTAACTGCCGGAAGTAGAACATTAGTGGAAGGAAAAGAATATACGGTAGATTACAGCCAAGGTAAAGTTAAAATTCTTGACGAGTCCATCTTAGCTTCCAATCAGGAAATTAAGATTAGTTATGAGAAACAAGATTTGTTTAACGTACGACAAAAATCTTTTTATGGCTCTAGGCTCGATTACAAAGTGAGTCGAGATTTAAATATCGGTGGTACAATTTTACATCAGAACGAACGCCCCACTCTAACCAGAGTAAATATTGGCGATGAGCCTAGTAGCAATACTATTTGGGGTTTAGATGCCACAGGTAAAAGAGAGTCTAGATTTTTAACCAAACTCGTAGATAAATTACCTTTGTATCAAACTAAGGTGCCTTCGATGATTACTGCACAAGGGGAAGTAGCGCAATTATTGCCAGGGCATAACAAAGCGCTTGACAAAAATGGAGATAATGGGGCGGCTTACTTAGATGACTTTGAAGCTTCAGAAACACCTTATGATTTTGCAAGATCTCCTACTAAATGGAAATTGTCATCCACACCACTTGCTTTCCCAGAGAGCTCAGCTAAAGATCGGACAGTTGGTGAGAATAGAGCTTTAATGTCTTGGTATAATACTGATGTTACACTTTTTGATCCTAATGCTGATATTTCAAAAGGATTGCCTTCAGATACAATCAAAAATCATTTCGAAAGAAGAATATTTTTAAGTGAAATATTTCCTGCGCAAGGACTCGTAGTTGGTCAGCAATCGCCCGTCCCACTTGATATAGCGTATTACCCTCAAGAGCGAGGACCTTATAATTACAACGCTAATTTTGCACTCAATCCAACGGGCAATTGGGGTGGTATAACTCGAGAAATACGTAACGATGTAGATTTTGATAATGCAAATATTCAGTACATTGAATTTTGGATGTTAAATCCTTATATAGATCCTACTAATGGTAATACCAATATTGAAGGGAACCCTTTTAGTCAAACTAATACAGGAAAATTATTTTTTAATCTGGGAAGTATTTCAGAAGATGTTTTAAATGATCAACGTTTAGAATATGAGAACGGACTTCCGGTGGCGGGAGAAAATACCACTACTAATACACCTTGGGGAAAAGTAAGTAATCTACAACCCTTGACTAACGCTTTCAGTAGCCAACCAGAAGCTAGAGTGAAGCAAGATGTGGGGTTAGATGGACTTGATAATTTTGGTGAAAAAACATTAGCTGGAATTCCAGCAGTATTTGCTAACAGTGAAGATCCCGCAGCAGATAATTTTAAATATTATGATGGCAATTCAAATTCTATTTTAAATCGTTATAAAAAATTTAATGGTCCTGAAAATAACTCACCTCTTAACAGTGTTAACTCCAATTATAGTAATCCAGATTCTGAAGATTTGAATCAAGATAATACGTTAAATACTGTAGATGAATATTATGAATACGAAATAGATATTGATAAAACTAAATTAGTTCAGGGACAAAATTTTATTGTAGGTCGTCAACTTTCTACAAAATTTGGTGATCAGGTAGAGTGGCTTCAATTTAGGGTACCTATAAGGACACCCACTAGAGTAGAAGGGAATATTAGCGGTTTTAAAACTATTCGTTTTATGAGAATGTATATGACAGGTTTTTCTGAACCTGTAGTATTAAGAATGGCTCAATTACAATTAGTCTCTAACCAATGGAGAGTAAATACATCGGACAATATTAATCAGTCAGGATTTGGATCTGTAACCGAGCCAGACGATGCAACACTTATCGTTTCTACAGTAAATTTATCAGAAAATTCAAATTCAGGAACGACAGGACCAGGAGCATCTGTTACCTCAGATTATGTTTTACCTCCTGGAACAACGCAAGACCAGAATCCTACTGCTCAAACACAAACAAATTTAAATGAACAATCACTTAGACTTAATATTGACAATTTGGATAATATGAATGCGCGTGGTGCTTCCAAAAATGTAACATTTGATTTGATGAATTACCGTCGTCTAAACATGTTTATACATGGTGAAACACAGGATCCCAATACGAATGATGGCGACATGAATGCTTTTATAAGGATAGGTACTGATTACGTAGAAAATTATTATGAAATAGAAGTCCCCTTATATTTTAGTAGGTCAACAGCAAGTCCTGCAGATCCAAATGAAGTTTGGAAAAAAGAAAATGAAATTGACATTGCCATTCAAAGTCTTGTGGATGTTAAGTTGGAAAGAAATAGGAACACCTCTAATAAACGATCTTCTTATTCAAAGACTATTGATGGGAAAATTGTTCATGTTGTAGGTAATCCTGATTTAAGTAATGTTACAGTAGCTATGATAGGGCTTCGAAATCCTGCTACAAATTCTATTACATCAAGTAGTGTTGATGTAACCGAAAAATCTGCGACCATCTGGGTAAACGAACTTCGAGTCACCGATTTTGAAAACAAATCGGGTTGGGCAGGAACTGCAAATGTGAATGTGAAGCTTGCCGATTTGGCAAATGTAACAGGGTCTGTAAAATATACTACGGTTGGCTTTGGTGGGCTCGATCAGAGAATCTCACAGCGACAGCGGGCTAATACTCTGTCTTATGGAAGTACCGCCAGTATTACACTTGATAAGTTTATTCCTGAAAAAATTGGAATCAAACTTCCTATGTATGTCAGCTACGACCGTACTATCATTTCACCTCAGTACAATCCATTAGACCCTGATGTGAAAATGTCTAAATACACAAAAGCGGAACGCGATACCTTACGAAAATTAGTTCAGGACATAACTACCCGTAGAGCGATTAACTTTACAAATTTTAAGAAAGTAAAAACAAAAAAAGATTCAAAAAATCGTTTTTATGACATTTCAAATTTTTCTTTTACCGTTGGTTACAACGAAATAGTAAGAACCTCTTTTGAAATAAAAGAATATAAATTACAAAATTATAAAGCGGCAGTAGACTATACCTACACGATAAAATCAAAACCTTTAGAGCCATTTAAAAAATCAAAATTTGCAAAATCAAAATACTTGCGGCTTGTAAAAGATTTCAATGTAAACCCGCTGCCTTCCTCGTTTACGTTCCGTAACGATTTAGATAGACGGGTAGTTAAAACACAGTATTACGAGGCAGGTCCTTTAACCCCAGGACAGACGCCACTTTACGAGAAATCATTTATACTTACTCGTACATACGGACTTCCTTGGAACATTACTAAAAGTATAAATGTAACTTATAGTGCTACTGCAAATGCTATAGTAGACGAACCTAATCGAGCTCCAGCCGATCAAGCCTATAAGGATACCCTTTGGAGAAATTTCTCTAATTTTGGAAGGTTGAAACAATACAACCAAACGCTAACAACTACTTATAAATTACCACTCGATAAGATTCCGTTGCTTACTTGGTTGAATGCAGATCTAAATTATAATGCTGGTTTTAACTGGACTGCTGGCCCAGTTAATTTAAGAGATACTTCTGGGAAGGCGCTTTATCTTGGTAACTTGGCGACCAACAAAGGCGATATTAATATTACAGGAAAAATAAATCTAGAAACGTTGTACAACAAGGTGAAATTTCTCAAAGAAATAAATACACCAAAACAAGAACAACGAGGCCCCAATGGTAAGCCCCCAATTAAAGATCCGAAAGATACTACCCAACAAATAAAAAAGCCAGATTTCAAAGTGCTAAAAGCGGCTTTGAGAATGGTAATGCTGGTAAGAAATATAATGCCTACCTATGGTATAAATAGAACTACTCAACTGCCAGGATATATGCCAACTCCTGTTTTTTTGGGAGTTGACGCAAAAGGAGATTATGACCAGACTAGTCATCTGGGTGAAGCATTGCCTTTTGTTTTTGGTTCTCAAGATCCGCGATTCAGATACACTGCTGCGAGTAGAGGATGGATCACAAAAGAGAGCGAATTGAATGCCCCCTATACACAAATGAGAAATCATACTTTTACTGCCAAAACAGCGGTAGAGCCTTTCCAGGACTTTAAGGTGCAATTAGATATTAAAAAATCAAAAGGATCAAATTATCAAGAGATTTTCCGTGTTACAGAAGATACCACTGGAAATAATATATATAGTTCATTTAGTCCAACTAGAAGTGGCTCTTATAGCATTTCATTTATAAGTATTCTTACTGCCTTTACTAAAACTAAAGGGGTAGATAATTTTAATTCTACTTTTCAACGATTTGAAAATAACAGAGAAATTATTTTGGGAAGATTAAATAATCCTAATTACATAAAAAATTCACAAGATGTGCTCGTACCCTCTATGCTGGCAGCCTACAGCGGACGAGATGCTAATAAGCAGAAACTTACAAGTTTTCCTAAAATACCATTGCCCAATTGGAATATTACTTATTCCGGACTTTCAAGAGTAGGTTTTTTCAAAGAAAAATTCTCTTCTGTTATGCTTAAACATGGTTATACTTCCACCTATGCAGTTGGAGCATTTCAATCGTCTTTGATTTATGGAGATGGTTTTATACGACCTGAATTTGATGTAACAAAAAATATTACGGGAGATTCTCTAAATAAAGATGGTGTGCTTATTCCCATCTATACGTTTGCAGACGTTTCCATTCGCGAGCAGTTTGGTCCATTGTTCGGAATAGATTTAAAATCTAAAGGGAAAACCACTTATCGTTTTGAATATAAAAGAGGACGAAACTTAGCGTTGTCTTTATCCAATGCTCAATTGAGAGAAGACATAAACCAAGATTTTGTTTTTGGAATCAGCTATATTAAGTCAGGAGTTAAATTGCCTAAATTTCAAGGACGTAGTACCGTATTAAAAAACGAATTGATGTTGAGGCTTGATATGACTGTACGAGACACTAAATCCTATCAGCGGAAACTAGAACAAGGAACTACTGTTACCGCAGGAAACTTAAATTTTCAAGTGAAACCAACTGCTTCCTATATGGTAAGTCAGCGGGTTACTATGTTGTTTTATTTTGAGCATACTCGAGCGTGGCCAAGGCTTTCGAGTTCGTTTAAAAGGAATACTACTTCTTTTGGTCTTCAGATAAGGTTTACGCTTTCGTAGTTGAAATACGTGATTTCAAGCAGCACACCTACGAACAAAGTGGATCGGACAATATTACGATTTAAAAACTCGCACCCAAAAACAAAGTTTTACCTGCAAGCATTGGTGATACCCTAACATTTCTGAATATAATTGACAAAGAAAAAGTATGACGACAATACCAGAGCCATTTACGATACAGTTTAACCCAGCTCTTTATTCAAAGTTGCCAAAAGACTTGATTTCACGACACTTTGAATTTCTCATAAAGACATTCAAGCCGGACTATAAGAAATACTTTCCGACTGTGGTGACAAACGAATCGGACTTGCTTTTTCTAATTCATTTAAGCCGCTCATTGGAACGACTAAAAGATTGTGACGGCTTTGCAGACCACATCAAAGAATTTAAAAACGGAATTGACTCAACTTATTTCGTGACAATTATTGCCGACTACCTGATACCACAAAGCTCAAAGCTGTCTCTTGAACCACCTTCAGACGGACTTCAAAAAAAGGCAGACGTTCTTGTAACTATAAGGGGACAGGATATTTATTTCGAGTGTAAAAATCCACAACATGACATTCTTTCCCCGATTGAAAAGGAGCATGAAGTAATGTATAATGCTTTGCATTCATCGGTAAACAAACCTTGCGATGTTTCAATCACTTACCAAGATACCCTTGCACGTAAAGAACTTACTGACTTAAGCCATTTTCTAAAGACAAAATTACCTTTAGTCACAGGCGAAGGGGAAATTCTAAATTACAAAGGAGTAAAAGTTGAAGTTACAAATGTTAGGGAGCAGTTTACTGACATTGGTGATATTAAAATTACTCGTCTTTGGGACAACTACCAAGAAAAAGCATTGTATCCTGGTTCAGTGATAAATAAAAATGGTGTCGCAATGATGTTTTTTAAAACAGGAGTAACGGCTTTTAAAAATATAGAAAGCCAAATAAAAAACAGTAAAAACAAAGTCCCAAAGGACAAACCGTTAATTACTGTTATTCATGCCGAGGGTATTCCGGGAAAGCTAATTGATAACATAAAATTCGTCAACTCACTTTTTAACGAGAATAAATACACCAGTTTTAATGGTGTTCTTTTCGTCAGACATTGCTACACCTTTCAAAGACTTATTGAATATCAGTTTCATTATGTAAATAATCCTTTTGCAAGAAACCAATTACCACAACTCTCACAACTATTTGAATCAACAATGACGGACTAATATGAAAAAGAAAATCCGCGTATTGCTTGGCAATCGACTGCTTCTGGATAAGACTGTCTCGTCCTAAAATAAGTTTACAGTTTTAATTTGACGGCGATGAGTTTCTGATTACCAATAACTGAAATATTAATTTGAGCAGGAAAAACTTAAAAGATACTAGCAGTAGCATTCGTTGCAACGTATACTTTGTATATTTTTACTGTTTGAAAATCTCCACCACCACAGATCATAAGACCAGCTGTATCGAAGTTTTTATTTGTGATGAAAGAGAACTCATATACATTATGATCTTCGTTTATTTTAGCAATTTGAATTTCCTCAGTAGTTAAAGTATCAGAAGCGTTGTTGTTTAATAATGTGAAAAGTTTCATGTTTAAAACTTTAAGATCACATTTTTGATCTGTGCGCACTACGAAAGTTACTTTAGTACCTTTTTCTGATTCTGAAGAGAAAACAAAATTTTGGTAAACGAATGAAGCTTCAGTAGCTTCTGGTTTTAAATTCAAGGTAGAATGTTTTGATAAATCATTACCTAAAGCGCTAGAAGCATTCATAACAACACCTTTTTTACCTCCTGTGTATTGTTTTACTACTGTTTGAGCGAAAACAACATTAGTTATGAAAAGAAGAGTAGTGATAAGGAAGAATGTTGTAGTTGTTTTCATAATGCTTTTCTTTAGATCGTTTATAGTACTATTAACGGGCTAAGAGGAGTAACATTAATAATATTAGACTATTGGTGTTCGATTGTCGTTGAGTGGGGTCATTCTAGAGATAAGAAAAACCTTTAAAAATGGCTAATAACGAGATATACGAAGGCCGATGTAAGTGTTTTTCCCTATTAGGGTCTGACTTAAAAAATCCATAAAACAGAGCGAATTAGAATTATGTTTGGGTTGAATTCGGTATTGTTAGAATTTCAAAGGTTAAATCAACCATGATAATGAGACGAATCAATTTAATTGGAAGCATGGGATGGGGAAATCTTGAAAAATTTGCTTAAAATAATCCTTAATAATCATTATATTTGATACTTCAAAGATCTAAGTCTTTGTATAATACTGATTTAATCATTTAAAAAATACATAAATGGCTTGCACATCTTGCGGTACAGGTGGGGGATGCAGCACAACGGGTAGTAGTGGTTGCGGAAAAAGTGGCGGATGCAGTTCAGGAGGTTGTAACAAACTGAACTCTTACGATTGGCTTGGCAACATGGAGATGGATAACTCCAATCAATTTAACATCATTGAAGTTAAATTTAAAGGCGGTAGAAAAGAATATCTTCGCAATTCCAATAAATTAGAGCTCTACACCGGCGATGCTGTTATCATAGACGTTCCAAACGGTCACCATCTTGGCCATGTATCTCTTCAGGGAGAACTGGTAAGGTTACAAATGAAAAAGAAAGTAGTCGTAGAAGACGATGCTATGCGTATGGTTTATAGAAAAGCCACTACCAAAGACATTGAAAAATACGAACTTTCACGCAGTAGAGAGGAAACTACACTTTATAGAACACGACATTTGGCTCGTGAAATGAAATTGGGAATGAAACTTTCCGATGTAGAATTTCAAGCTGACAATACAAAAGCAACTTTTTATTATTCTGCAGAAGAACGAGTAGATTTTAGAGAGCTTATTAAAGCGCTTGCCTCTGAATTTAAAATCAGGGTCGAAATGAAGCAGATAAGCCTTCGTCAAGAAGCTAGTCGTTTGGGAGGAATAGGCTCTTGTGGAAGAGAACTTTGTTGCTCAACATGGTTGACCGATTTTAAAAATGTAAATACCTCGGCTGCTCGTTACCAAAATTTAGCGCTTAATCCAACGAAACTTTCTGGGCAATGTGGTCGATTGAAGTGCTGTCTTAATTATGAGTTAGATACCTATATGCATGCGCTAAAAGGTATTCCTGAAATAAATCATCCAATCAATACGCTTAGAGGCGATGCTGTACTTCAAAAAACAGACATTTTCAAAAAGATGATGTGGTTTGCATACAGAGACGATATTACCACTTGGCAACCAATATCTGTAGATCGTGTAAATGCTATTCTTGAACAAAATAAACAAGGACTAAAGCCTGCTACACTAGATGCGGATACAATTCTAGAAAAAGGCGCTAGTCGTGAAGAGAAAAAAGAGAAGGAAGAGCTTTCACGTTTTGATGATAAATTCAAAAAGAAAAAAAGAAAGAAAAGTAAAAATCCGGGTAGCAATACAAATTTTAACAATACAAATCCTAATACTACAAATATAAACCCTACTCCAAATTTAGAAAATACTGATCTAAATAATCCTCCTATAAACAATACTAATCCCAATAGGAATAATAACCAGAATAGGAATAATAACAATCCGAATCAGAATAAAAATAACCCAAATAATCAAAATCGGAATAACAATAATCCGAACCAAACTAAAAATAATAATAATCCGAATCCGAATCAAAATCGGAATAATAATCCGAATCAAAATAAGACCCCGAATCCTAATCAGAATCGGAATAATAATAACCCAAATCGGAACAACCCTAATAGAAACAATAACAATCCTACAAACATTAAGCCTGGAGGAGAGGATAAAGATTCTACAGGTCCGGAAAATAAAATTGACTAATGTATACTAGAATTATTTTGTATGTAGTTTTATGCTTCGCTCTTTCAGGTGGATTACTATCTTGCACTACTACAACAGTCTACGATACCATGCAGGATCTAGATAGCAATGCATGGAACGATAAGCAAGAGCTTACATTTCCTGTAACGATCGAAGACGCCTCGTTGTCTTACAAACTTTATTATACAGTTCGTTACGATGCTGCTTATCCTTACTATAATTTATACATCAGCAGGGCGATAGAGGATTCATCTGGTAAATTTTTGAATAAAAAACTTCAAGGAATGGATCTTTTCAAATCCAGTACTGGAGTTCCTTTAGGTAGTGGAATGGGGTCTAAGAAAGATTTTATAATTTTATCGGAAGGTAATTATAAATTTCCTTATGCTGGAAAATATACGATTCGGTTGAAACATTATATGCGTCAGGAAAATGTGTCAGGGATTAGTGCCGTTGGTTTTAAAATTGAAAAAATTTCTGGCCAAAAATAACACTTTAGAGTAGTAGCTAGATGTTTAAAATTGCTTCTTCTTACGACAATCCCTTAACGAAAAAAGAGTTCAGAATAGAGAGTATCGATGTGCTTCGTGGGTTAGTGATGGCCTTGATGGCGTTGGATCATTGTAGAGATTTTTTTCATATTTATGCATTTGATTATGCTCCAGAAGATTTAAAGTATACAACGCCAATAGTATTTTACACACGTTGGATTACACATTTTTGTGCACCTGTATTCGTTTTTCTTACAGGAATTTCAGCTTTCTTATACCAACACAAAAACAATCCTTCTAAGAAAGAGATGGCGAATTATCTTTTAATTCGTGGAGTTATTTTGATTGTTTTATGTCTTACAGTTGTTCGTTTTGGTTGGAGATTTCAGATTGATTACTCTTCTGTAGGGTTTTTAATACTGTGGGCAATAGGATGGAGCATGATAGCGCTTGCAGGCATTATTTATCTACCTCGAGTAGCTATTTTTTGGTTGAGCATCGTAATTATAGCGGGTCATAATTTGCTCGATGGTATTCAGATTACAAACAATAAATTCTTAGAAGTAGTATGGGCATTTTTTCATGCTAGAACTTTTATACCGCTTACAGATAATTTTGGAGTAAATGTTTTGTATCCAGTATTACCTATGATTGGTCTGATCGCTTTTGGCTATTATATTGGCAAATGGTTTACTGCGGAATACAGCAGCGAGATTCGTTCGGGTTATTTGTTTTATACAGGGTTAATACTTGTAACATTATTTATGGGAGTAAGAGTAGTTCAATTAGTCACAGAACAATATTCTTATTTGTTTTATTTGAAAGTAGGCGATCTTGATAGTAAATGGGTAGTTTTTTCCAAAGAAATTTCGGGTTATATAATAGAAAACTACGGCGACCCTTCTCCTTGGCAACTACAGGAAAATTTTACGTATAGTCTTATTTCTTTTTTTAATACTACTAAATATCCTATGTCATTTCTATATATACTTATGACGATTGGACCTGCATTAATCTTCCTTTCTTTTATAGAAAATAGAAATAATTTTTTTACAAAAACAATGAAGGTATATGGTAAGGTTCCGCTTTTTTATTATGTGCTGCACATTTATTTAATTCATGCCCTAGCTATTGTTTTGGCAGTAGTAACACACCTTGACAGCATAAGTCAAATAATTGCGGGAAATTGGATGGCGCTTTCAAAGGACTATGGCTTTAGTATGCCAAAGGTGTATGTGATCTGGCTTTTGGTGTTACTTATACTCTATCCTAGCTGTGTTTGGTATGGCAAATTAAAATCTTCAGGTAAATACAAGTTATTATCGTTTTTTTAGTATCTTACTTTGATAATCATATACTCTTATGAATAAATTGAAGAATTTCCTTCCTGTTATTTTCTTATTATTACTTTCTAGCACTCTTTATTTCTCTTGCAGTACAAAGTCTTCTAAAGATAAGCCCTTACGATATATAGCGTATGTAGGAAGGTACACAGATAAGAATGCTGAGAAACAGCCTGACAATCGTTTCGACAGGATGCATGAATATATGCTTCGTCAATATGTAAAAGAATTAAATGAAAAAGAGTATCCTGTTTATTTTGAATTAAAAACATTCGATTGTAAACGTGACCCAAAAGAAGCGGCTGTAGTTTATAATCAGATTGCATCTGACTCTGCTATTGTGGGCGTCATAGACAATACTTGGGGTGTGCATCTTGCAGGAGCGCAAGAGGTAATTAAAAAACGAGCTGTTCCTGTTATAGCAATAAATGCCGATCATAATTTTGCGGATTTTGGTCCTCAGGCAGTTTTTACGGGCAACAACGATTATTTGCCAGCTGAAATAAATTCGTTTGTTATAAAAGTGTTAAAGAAAAAAGAAGTAATTTTTATTTCTGAAGAAGATTATTCACTGCATAAAAGTTTTTTAACTGATTTTCAAAAAAACGGCGTGAACGTTAAAAAAATGTTTACGGTAAAAAACAGTGCTGCTGATAAACAACTGGCGTTTGATTCACTTGTAGCAGCCATAGATGCAGAAGTTAAAAAAGATTCCTCTATAAAAAAGACTTGGATTGTTGTGAATCTTCACAACGATTATGGACAAAAATTATTGGATTATGTAGACGCCAAACATACCAATTTTCATCTTATCGGACATGCTTATATTACTCAGACGGTAGGAAATTTTAAATTCGGAAGACAGAGTGGCAATGAGTTGATTCTTATCAATAATCCTACGGACGCAGTATCTAGAAAAATAGCGTTAGATCTCTATCAGTTTAAAAAAGAAGATCCCAAAGTTTTCTTAAAAACTGTTTCTCCTATGTTTCCCAAAAGATGTTACGATGCAATTTCAATTATTGGAAATTATTTCACCATCAATAAAGATACTATACCTGGAAGAAAGGAATTCGTAGATTATTTTACTGCTCTAAGAAATTCTACTCAAAAAACTTCAGACGAACTTTATTATTTTAATGAAAAAAACGAATTGATACCAGATCTTTATTATGTACAATATAAAGATGGTAAACTCTATTCTTACCGTGAGCAGCTTAATAAAAAAGGTGAAGTAATTCCTAATCTGATTGCGGGTATGGAAATTATAGATCTTTATAATTTGGATGTAGGTACGAATACATTTCAGGCAGATTTTTATTATTGGATTAAAGCGGATAGCATAAATTCGGATGCAGAAAGATTTATTCTATTTCCAAATATGAAAGAGTCGGGAAGTGCAAAATCACTTGTGCTGGAAAAAAAGGAAAACGGGATGATTTATAAGCTATATAAGGTTTCCGGCCTTTTTCATCAGGATTATGATTTGAAAGAATATCCTTTTGATAAACAAGAGATCAGCATAAGTATGGAGGTAATGAACCCAGCAGAAAAGCTTAAAATTGCTTTTGACCAATCTGCTTTTCAACAAGATTCTAATTTCCTTGAAAAATTTAAAGTAAGAGCATGGGAAAAGGAAAAATATTTATTGACCGTAGACAACAGAATATCCTCTACTATGCGTGGAGATCCAGCAAGTACGGAAGATGAACTTAAGAAATATCAGGTATTTTCTTTCCGTCTTTTTGTAAAGCGTACTTTGGCAGGACCATTTCTTGAAATTATTATGCCTTTAATGTTAATAGGATTTGTAGCAATTGCGCTTCTTTTCATATTAGATCTTGCATTTAGCAATATAGGTGAAGTGAGTGCCGCTACCTTTCTAGGTATCATCACATTTTCCATAGCAATGGCTTCTCTTTCGCCAAGTACAGATTCGATTACAAGAAGTGATATATTGTTTTGGATTACTTTTGCAGTAGTACTATCCTGCTTTGTTACGATTATTGTATGTAATTCTCTTTATAGTACAGGTGCTGAAATAAGGCAATTAAAATTTGTAAAACATTTGCGGTTGTTTCTCATATTTTCATATGCTACCGCTTGTATATTGGTATTGACCTTATAATTTACTTTTTTGCTTTATAGGAGTATTGTCAGGTGAATTTCAGAAGACACTGGTTACCATTGATATACTATTTAAAATAAGTATATCAATGGTCTTTTTTTAAAAAATAAGATATAGACAATTTTGAAATAAAATTTAAATCTTATTGTGAAAAGTATTAATTTTGAAATCTTAAACTATAGAATTGGAACTACTAGTATCCTCAGATCTCATTATTAAATTAATTCGCTACGCAATAGTCGGATTTACTGGCGTAGCAGTTGATTTTAGTGTGACCTATGTCCTTAAAGAATATGCGAAGGTCAGCAAGTACATAGCAAACAGTGTGGGCTTTTGTACAGCTGTAGTTATGAATTATTGTCTAAATCGCTATTGGACATTTGGAGCGGGTACTGAAGATGTATTTATTCAGTTTGGTACTTTCTTAGCAGTGTCAATTGTTGGGCTTTTAATGAATAATGCTATTATTTATTTATTAAATGAAAAATGGAAATTGAATTTCTATGCCTCTAAAATTGTAGCCATTTCCGTGGTAGTATTTTGGAACTTCTTTGTAAATTATTATTACACCTTCCGCAGTGCGGTTTAAATAGTTAAAATTATGGCGTTAGAAATAACAGGTAAATTGTATAAAGTGCTTGCAGAGCAAACAGGAGCTGGTAAAAATGGTAGTTGGGTAAAGCAAGAATTTGTAATTGAAACAGCTGAGCAATATCCTAAGAAAGTTTGTTGCGCTGCTTGGGGTGATAAAGTGCCTACAGTGAAAAATCTTAAATTGGGAGATAATCTAAAAGTGTCTTTTAATATTGAGTCGCGTGAATACAACGAGCGTTGGTATACTGAATTGCGTGCATGGAAAATCGAAGCAAGTAGTGAAGGCGCTGATTCTTCTAGCCCAGCACCTGTTCAAAAAGAAACTTTCCCCGGCGATGTAACTACGTTTACTGCCGATGGTGGAGATAGTGATGATTTACCTTTCTAAGATATTATTTAATGGAAAAATAGGAAAGCGTACTTTGGTACGCTTTTTTTAGTTAAATAATTTCATAAATTCTAATGCACTTTCCTCAGAGGCCTCTGGACCGTTTGCAGTAAGAATACCCTTGTCGTATACTACCGATAATTCGGGAGCAGGTAGCGCACCATGCAATAATGCGAATTCGCTAAATTGTCCATCGCCATTATGTCCTGTAGCTTTTTTTCCTTTCAATAAACCCCAACGAAGAAAATTTCTTGGTGCTGCACAGATTGCTGCTATTGGTTTTTGGGCGTTATAAAATTCTTCTGTCAACAACTTAGCTTTTTCATTTGTGCTATATTCAGTAGCACCAGCACCACCTACAAAATAAATTCCGTCAAAATCTTTCGCGTTTACTTCTTCGATTAGAAAATCATTTGCTACTTTAAACCCAAATCTACCTTGTGAGTTTTTGGAGGAAGACGCAGTAGAAACTTTAAATCCAGACTGCTCGAAAAATGCTCGAGGAGTTATATATTCAACGTCACGGAATTTTTCAGAGGCTAGGATCATTAAGATATGTGGCATATTTCTAAGAAATTTTAGAGTAGTTTTTTAAAGTTATTAATATTATTACCCTAAAAATAAAACTTTATTTTACAGGGCATAAAATTGTATTTATTAATAAGGGGAAATTACAATTTTAAATAGAAAGTCTACTTAATGTATTTTTAAAAATAGCTGTTAGCTTCTTTTGTTGTTCAAAAAAGTCATTTTTTAGGCATATAAGATTATTTTATTGGATGTATAAATTGGTAGGGTTCTAGTGATATCTCTTGAAGACAAGATTCAATCGAAAGAATTTCAAGACCAATAATGCCCTCAAAACGATGCAATTCAAATAGATCTGTAAATACTTCGTTAAGATCGTTGGTCTCTGATTTGAAAGTTTGAATGATTACATTCTGGTTTTGAGAGAATTCGCCATGGCTATCGAGTGACGTGGTAACCGAATATCTGATTTTGTAGTATACTTTCCCTTCCATATTTTTCGTTCTTTTAAGGTTAGACGGATTGGACAATAGAATATTTTAAATTTTCTATAAATATTAAAACAGAGTTTTAATGTGAATAAGATCTTCTGCTGAGAATCGGCAAAAAGGTTAAAACAAAGTATATTTAAGCTATAAAAGATTAATTGAAGATGAAAAAAGCGGTATTCTTCTTGTTAGTAGCGGTAATTCTGATGGCTTGTAAGGGGCATAAAAATACGACTAGTACTTCCAAAGAACAAAAAGAAAGACCAAAAAAGGAGAAATCTGTAACTAGCGATGGTGCTGATTCAAAAAAAGCAGAGGTTATTATAAAGTCAGCACGTAGCTATGTGGGGACTAAATATAAATATGGAGGAACGAGTAAGGCGGGGATTGATTGCTCCGGGCTTACAAGTGTTTCCTTTAAATCTGCAGACATAGTATTGCCTCGTACCGCTAATGATCAGAGTACTTATGGGAAGACGGTGAGTCTAAATGATTTAAAAAGGGGAGATCTTGTATTTTTTACAGATAAAAAAGGCAATAAAAAAATCACTCATGTGGGTATTATTACAGAAGTGAAAGGCGATGGTTTTGCAAAATTTATACATGCCTCTACTAGAGCAGGAGTGGTAGAGGTTGAATTGTTTTCGGATTATTATAAACCGTTAATTTTAAAAGCAGTAAGAATATTTTAGCGTATACTTTTTTAATATTCTTCTTTTGCTAAAGAGTTATTTAGAAATTCATTGCTATACAATAGGCCAGTATTGAAATAAGCTTTTTTAATTTCGTTTTTTTCTTCCAACCAATTTAAATAGCTGATCCAACGATCTTCTTTCATGTTTCCCCAAGTATGTTGTGGAGTAAGAAAATATTCACAAGAAGCCACGATTGTTTCTCTCAGCAATGCTTTGTCGGGAAAAAATTCAGGTCCTCTTAAACAAAGAATTTCTGCTGACTTTTCAGGGTTTTCAGTTACTTCAATATAGGCTTTGTTCGTTATTTCGAAAAATTTTTGTACAAGGAAAGAATAATCGGCAAGGAACTCACGATGAGAAACTAGCAAGGTACATGGTCCGTAAGGTATGCCAGCCTCTTCAGGTTCGAAAAGATTTAATTCTATGCCTTTTAATTTTGCTTCTACTACTTCTATATTTTTAAAAAGCCATACAAAATCTGCTTCACCCGCAAATAATACTTTATAGATATCAAGTTTTTCAGGAATAACGAATTGGCATGATCCGTCTGTCAATTGATTTATCAAAGGTTTTTCAAAAGGGAGTTCTAGAGCAGCATATCTTTTCCCTTTTAGCTTTTTGATAGAATCAATTTTCGATTTTTTTAAGGTAGCAAAAGCGCTTGGTGCACCCTGCAACATTGCGGCTACGGCTACAAGTTCTTTGTATCCATATTGATGGGAGCGGATTACCATTTCACTAGGAGCTATGGCAAAAGAAACGTGTTTCCTGAAAAGTTTTTCAATCGGAGCTACTTCGTAACGGTCTATTGCAGGAGAAATCAATTCTACTTCAAGGCCTGCTTCTTTGTACCATCCGTTTAATAAGGCAAGGTATAGACCAGCATGAATAGCATTGGGTGTCCAATCGAGTGCAACTTTTATTTTCATTACTTAAATATAAACAAAATTCTGTAGTATTAGAATTTCATATTTAAAGTCACAAAGAAATTCCTAGTTGCAGAAGGAAAGTAAGATGGATAAGCAACTCGAGAACTTATACCACCTGATCCTTGACTTATAAATTGATTAGGTGTTCCCGAAGTGAAATATTTTGCATTAGTAAAATTATTTAATTGAAAACTTATACTATAGTCCCCGTTTTTAATGATCGAATTTAGGTTAATTCCTAGTCGAAGATCGGCGAAGAAAAACGAAGGCGTAGTTAGTGCTTCAAGATTAGTATTGTCTAAATACATTTTGCTTACATATTTCCCAATCACGTCTAATGTAAACCACGAAAGAGGTGTTAGGCGAATACCTTGGTTTATCGTTGCAGATGGTGTAAGTATAGGTGTTACATTTTTTACTGTAATGGATTCTGTTGTATAGGTGTTTGAACCAGTGCTATCGTATATAGCTAAATCTTGTGTATAGGTTTTGATTTGGTTATAACTAAATGCTGAAGTATTGGTAAGGGCAACTAATTTATTGATTTGCCACATCCAATCAAATTCAATTCCTCTACGAAAACTCTGTGGTACATTTTTCCGGATAGAATAACCAAAATAATTTAATGCTCCTGTAGCAGCTATTTCATTTCTGAATTCCATCAAAAATATATTCGTAATAAGCTTTAATTTTTTTGAACGAATTTCATTTCCTGCTTCAAGGTTATATACAGTTTCTGGTGAAACGTCACTTTGTTTTATATTAAAATTTGCTCTATCATCTCCCATGTAGTCGATTCTGGTTGGCTCTCGGGTCGTTTTTCCTCCACTCAAGTAGAAGTTTGTTCTCTCTGTAATATGATAACGCACACCAACTTTAGGATTGAAAAACACCCAACTCATATTTTCTACGTTGAACGTATCGCGAAAAATTTCTTTGTCTTGTGCTTTATATTGGAAAGCAGCAGTGCGGATTTGAGCGTCGGCAAATACCAATACTTTAGGTGATAAATCTAGTTGTATTTTTACGAAAGAACTTAATTCTTGTTTGTATCCTGTATTGAAATAGGCTTGGTGGTTAGAACCAATTCCTGCAGGAAGATTTTGGGCCCATTTTACTTCCATAGAGTGATCCGTTTTAAATAGGTTTCCATGAAGACCAACGTTAATTTTTATTTTTTTACCTGTATAATTTAAAAAAGCCATAGCACCATAAAAAGACTGGTCCAGTTTGTAACTGGCAAGTACATCTGTGCTAGTTTTTGCAGAGTCTATATCGGGCATATTCAAATAGGCATAACCATACGCTGGAAATAGCAAGTCGAAATAACCATCACCTTTTACAAAATAGCCAGAGCCAACAAAATTTAATTTTTTACTTAGTTCATAAGTATATTGAAGTTGATGGAACGTTTGACGGAACTTGTCTTTATTCTCACTACCAAGAGGGTTGTAGGTTCTGTTGGTATCAAGAATAGATTTATCGGTTGCAAAATAGGCCAGTGTTGAATTGGCAACTCCTCCAAATGAATTAATCTTAAGTAATGATTTTTTGCCAAAATAAGCACCACTTACAAAATAACTGTTTATGTTGGCCGAAGAGTGGTCACGGTATCCATCAGTTCCCACATTTGACATTCGGCCATAAAAAGCGAATTTATTTTTGAGTAATCCTGTTTGAAATTCAGCCGCTAGTCTTCTTGATACAAAAGAACCATAACCAGATGAAAATCCAAACGATGGTTTTGTTGAAAGGTCAGTACTGATCATATTGACTGCTCCGCCAAATGATGCAGCGCCGTTGGTAGAGGTTCCTACGCCTCTTTGTATTTGAATACTTTTAAGACTTGTGGCAATGTCTGCAAAGTTGTTAAAATAGTATCCTTGTGTTTCAGGGTCGTTTACCGGAATACCATTAATGGTCATGTTAATTCGGGTCATGTCGATTCCACGCAAACGGAAATAAGAATATCCGATTCCATTTCCAGTCTCTGAATAAGTGTTTACGGAAGGTGCATTATTAATTAAAGCAGGTATGTCATGTCCGAAATATTTTTCCTTAATTTCTTTTTGCGACATATTATATTGTGTCACGGGAGTCTCACTGTTGGCGCGGATAGCGGTAACTACAATTTCTTCACTTACTTTTCCTCTATAGGCAAGAGGTATTGTAATAGTTACATCTGTGTTTATTATTTCAACAGTCTGTTGTGAAGCTTCATAATCTAAAGCATTTACATTAATTGTATAGTTGCCAGCAGGAAGATCAAGAAATTCAAAATTTCCATTAGCGTCTGTAGTAGTGTTTTTGTTTGATTCGGCAAGCACTATAACAGCACCTTCTATAGGTTGATTATTTTTTGGATCAGTAATGGTTCCTTTTATAGAAAAACCAACTAATTGAGTAAGGAGTAAAATGAACGTAAGCATTGCCTAATGATTAAAGTAAAACACGCCCAATCAAGTTATTTGACTAGGGAATTATATCAATAGGTGAAACTTGAATATGCAATTAATTGCCATAATTAGAATTATGGTCTGCATTTTTAGATCCTTTTCCCTTCGCAGCCATTACACTGATCAGGTTCAGAGGGTATATTCTCAGTCCTGGCAAAATGCCAGACACCCCTAAAGATTTTACAAAACTAATCAGAAATTGTTAATGTATGCTATAAAAATTTATTTTCCTTTGTAATCCATATAAAAGCAAAGAGCAGGATTTAGTCCTGCTCTTTGCTTTTATATGGATTTTAGGAGAAATTAAGCAGCTTCATTTCTTTTTTCTACTTTAAACAAATGTTTGGTGAAAGATGAAATATGAAATTCTACAATATCTCCAACATGGAATTTTTCAAAAGTTTCTTTGTCAACGATAAAGATGTTTCCATCCATATTAAACTGATATTTATTGTTTTCTTTCTCTTTTGCCGTTTTATTTGAAAGTACGCCCGTATATACTTTTTTCTCTTTTTTTAGTAAATCATGAAAATAGCTTCTGTTCGTGTAGAAAAATATGATAAGATTGACTATTGTGAAGATTACAACAATGCTTAATGAACTTATTCCTTTATTATCAGTTAAAATACTGTCTGAAATAAAGTACGCCGCAATTACTACAATGAAAAATATTATTAAATGGCTAATGAAATTCCCCTTTTTGAGGTTAATTAATTCTTTAATTTCTTCTTGATTTAGGCTTAGGTATTTCATGTCTCAAATGTGTATAATAAGAATAGTTATATTATTACTGCACTAAGTGCCATATTAAATATTCTTTCTGATAGTGTAAATTTTGTATATAGTTGTTACTTAAACAACTGAAAACAAAGATAGTGTATTTTATTGAAATATAAAATTTAACTTTAAAATGTACAATAGATTCTTATATATAAAACAAGTTTACAGTTAAAGTACAATTAAATGTTTTTTATGTTATTAAAATTAATCGTAACTATTTCAAATAATGGAGGATTTACCGAGTATTGAATAGTTTAGTGGTTTTGTATACGTATAAATACTATATAGGGTTAATCGTGTGAAAAAATAAAGTAAATTTGAATTATGGCTACTTGTGGGTATTTATGCCCTTCCTGCGAAGGAAGGGGCTTTAGGGAAGATGGAACAGAATGTGACTGGTGTTCAGAAAAAAAGACTATTAAGAAAGTCGAATTGGAAGAATGGATAAAAATAGTTCATGAAGGTCCATGTTGCAGTGATAGTGAGGATAAGGATTGTGAAAATAAAGGTTAGTTTCTCTCTTCGCTCTCGTATCCAAAATCTGTTTTTAATTCATTACCCATTGCTGCTGCCACTGCCATTTTATCGCAACGTTCATTTTCAGCATGACCAGCATGACCTTTTAGCCAAACGAATTTTACTTTGTGTTTTTTGTATATATATATAAACCTTCTCCATAGGTCCTCATTTTTTTTGTCTTTGAAATTTTTTTTCTCCCAATCCCAGAGCCAGCCTTTTTCTATCGAGTCTACTACATATTTCGAATCTGAATAGATAGTCACCTCTTTGCCTGACTCTTTGAGCGTTTCCATTCCGACAATAGCAGCCATCAATTCCATCCTATTGTTTGTAGTACGACGAAATCCTTCGCTCATTTCTTTGCGGTGTTGCTTATAAGTAAGAACCACTCCGTAGCCTCCAGGACCAGGGTTACCGCGAGATGAACCGTCTGTATAAATGTTGATCATAATAAGTTTAAAGTATAAAGTTAAAAGTTTAAAGTCGAAAGTTTAAACTTTTAACCTTAAACTTTAAACCCTTATCTCTACATTGAGGGATATGTTTTTTTTAGGTAATTCATATAAGAAGGAAAATTCGAATTGAATTTTATTCGAAATTCTTCTTCAAAAATATTTTGTTGAGAACGGTACGTAATGTAATCGTTGAAATAAGTATTATTTAAACGATTGAAAATTTTCTCGTAGCCTGATGTGTAATAGTTGTTTTCTTTAAGATAAAATATCAAATCGTTTTTGGCAGCATTGATTAGTTCTGTTTTTAGGCGTTGTTTTTTTTCTTCAGAATAAGTTGTGTCAAATTTTTTATACAGACTATCAAGTTTTTTAGACCATCCAAGAGTACGTTCAGAATATTCTTTATTAATGCGTAAACCTTTTTCATATTCTAAAAATTCTTTTGATTGTTCACCATATTTTTGCATCAGAAATTTTCTTGCTCCAAAATCTCCTACAAAACTCGCAAGATTTTCGTTGAAGTCCACATTGTTTTTTACATATAAAGTTCCATGTGTCAATTCGTGAATTATAAGATTGGCGAGGCTTCCCGATTTTCTTTTAAACATACTACTTAAAACAGGATCCTTTAACCAGCCTAGTGTAGACCATGCTGAAACTTCTCCAACGTCGGTATCATATCCTTGTTTCTTATATATCTTTTCTTCTGCTAAAGCTTTTTCATAATTAAAATACCCTTTATAGGAAAATTTTCCAAGTAAAGGGAATTCCCATTCATACGCCTTCATTTCATAAGGAGGACAAGCTGTTACTACCCATAGTATAGGTTTTCCTTTTTGATCAAAAAATGTACTGTAGTTTTCATTTTCATTAATTCCCAAAGAATCAAAAGCGAATTTTTTTATTTCAGAAATGAGTATTAATTTCTGCTTTATGGAATCGGCTACTGTTGTATCATTTAGTACGTTGTCTACTTGTCTTGTATTCCAGACAATAGAAAGTTGTCCGTATGCTTGAGAAAGTCCATAGGAAACTAATTGATAATTCCAGATTACTAATAATAAAAAAACTGAAAGGGAAGTATAGAGTAGTTTCTTTTTCATGCATTAGTAAAGTTATAAGATTATAGCAAGATAGTACTAAGAAGTAAAAATCAGGTAGTGGGTAATTTGAAATTTTTGTTATATTTTAAAACTAAGTAGTACCAAACTTAAATCTTTACAATAGTAATAATAAGGGTTGGCAATATTTTTATTAAATTAAACTGTAACGAAGTATTATTAACCCTGTCATACATTAGAAGGGAATTTTTAAAAGTATTTTTAGACAAGCGATTTTATACCTAATACTAAGGTTACTTAAAACAGATTTATTTCAACGATCTGACTAAAAGCATTATCCAGAAATTAGTAATAAATATGCCAAATCTGTTAATAACTTTCAAGAAGATCAATATTATTATCTGAACAGATTCCCTTAATTTAGAGTTAGTTAATAGTAATACTAAAATATTAACTAAAATTTTTAGTAAAAAACTTGCTAATTAATTTAGCATTTCATATCTTTGCATTGTTACAACTTTACTATTATGAGCAAAATCGAAAAACTAAAAGCACTACAACTTACACTAGATAAACTAGATAAGACCTACGGTAAAGGTACCGTTATGAAATTAAGCGATGAAAAGGTTGACGATGTTCCAGCAATTTCTACTGGTTCTTTAGGACTTGACATGGCATTAGGTATTGGCGGTTTGCCAAGAGGTAGAGTTATAGAAATATACGGTCCTGAGTCTTCTGGTAAAACAACGCTTACATTACATTGTATTGCAGAAGCTCAGAAAGCTGGAGGAATTGCCGCATTCATTGATGCAGAACACGCTTTTGATAAATCCTATGCCGAAAAACTAGGTATTGATACAGAGAACCTTTTAATCTCCCAACCCGATAACGGGGAACAAGCCCTTGAAATAGCAGAACACCTTATTCGTTCAGGAGCTATTGATATAATAGTAATTGACTCAGTAGCAGCATTGGTTCCTAAAGCTGAGATTGAAGGTGAAATGGGAGAAAGCAAAATGGGCTTACAAGCTCGTCTTATGTCACAAGCGTTAAGAAAACTCACTGGAGCTATTAGCAAATCAAGCTGTTGTTGTATTTTCATTAATCAATTAAGAGAGAAGATTGGTGTAATGTTCGGTAATCCTGAAACAACCACTGGTGGTAATGCTCTTAAATTTTATGCTTCTGTAAGATTGGACATTCGTAGAATAGGTCAAATTAAAGAAGGTGCTGACAATATAATAGGAAACCGTACCCGTGTAAAGGTTGTAAAAAATAAAGTGGCTCCACCATTCAAAACAGTAGAGTTTGATATTAATTATGGACAAGGAATTTCTAAGATTGGTGAAATCATCGATTTGGGTGTAGAACTTGAAATTATTCAAAAATCTGGTTCTTGGTTCGCTTATGGTGGCACTAAGCTTGGTCAGGGTAGAGATTCTGTAAAGGAAATTCTAAACGATAACGAAGAGATGGCTAATGAAATAGAAGCAAAAATTAGAGCTAAGATTATGGGACTAAAACAGGCGTTAGATTCAAAGCCTGAAAGTAAAGAAATTAAATCTGAGGTCGAAGAACATGCACCTAAAACAAAAACAAAAGCACCTAAAGCAGAGGTGTAGTAAAAACACTTAATACCCAATAGATTGTAGCAATACTGGTCAGTAAGTATATTCTGACCAGTATTTTTTTTGACAGTATTAGGAATGATATTTATTTTTAAAATGTTGATTTTATTTTTTATTATTCCTCAACTTTTTTAATTACTACGTCGTATAAATCATTACCCCAATCCGAAAAGGCTATAGTTATCATAGTCTTAACAACTATTTATTTTATTGATTTGATTGTATTAGAATAGTACCTAAATAAATTGCCATGAACAAGGACATAGCTGCAAGTGATCTCGTATTGAACGCCGATACATTAATTAAAATTATCGACAAGCTACCTCATATTGTTTATCTTAAGGATTCTCAACACCGATTTCTTTTAGCGAACAAGGCATGTCTTACGATGTTAAATGCAACTGGAGAAGATGTGATCGGTAAGACAGACCATAATTTCTATGCTACTTCCTATGTCAACTATGTACATGAAATGGAAAGTAGTATTGTTAGAGACGGAGAAAAGAAAATTGTTCCAGAAGAAAGGTTTATAGATCCTTTGGGAAAAGAACAGATAATGAAGACTATTAGACTTCCATTTTATATTCCCGAAATGGATGAAATAGGAGTGTTGGGAATTGCCGTAAATATGGCAAAGGAAAAAGAAATGGAAGACTCTATTCGTTTTCAGAACGAAATTTTACAACAACAAAAAGAAGAGATTGATGAAAAAAGAATTATTGCTGAAGATCTATATAATAAAGTAAGAAGTGGATTGCGCGTTTCAAAATTTATTCAGGATGCCATACTACCAAACGATGCTTCTGTAAAAAGACTCTTGCCAGATTCTTTTGTCCTATATAAACCAAAAGAAGTAACCAATGGAGATTTTTATTGGGTACAAGCAAAAGATGGATTAATTTATATGGCCACTATTGATTGTACTGAATTTGATGCTGGTGGAACATTTATCGCAATGCTTTGTTACGACTTATTGTCGGAGATTTTGAAGGGAAAATATAAACCTTCGCCAGCAGATATTCTATATGAATTAAATGAGGGGTTGAAAAATAATCTAGAACAATGTATTGATTTAGCTCAAATGTCTGAACGCGTTTATGTAAATATATGTGCGGTAGACAAGGATAAATTTTATATTGAACATTGTGGAAGTGGTGCACCAATACTATTGGTAAATAAATATAGCAATCTCGTGTTGGAACCTAAAAATGATATAACTGGATTACCATTCAACGATGCAGTGCATACTTTTGTGGACAACAGAATTAGAATAAAAAAAGGTGATGTATTTTATTTAATGACAGATGGTATTGCCATACAAAAAACTAGAATTAGGAATCAAAAAGAAACGTTCGGTTATGATAGATTGAAAGATCTAATGTTGGAAATAAGTGATTTTACAATGGATAAACAGCTTGAACTTCTAAACGAACTAATTACTGATTTTAGAGGCGAAGAAGAACAAACAGATGATATTATTCTTATTGGGGTTAGGATTTGAGAAGTTGGAAGTTTTATTGTCGCCCGGCTAAAACCGGGCGATTTTTTTATTTGCTCCATCCAACCACTACAGTTTCTTTATACCTTTTTAGTTCGCCTTTCAAATTGAAAAGTTCAAAATAAACAATATATAACCCACTACGTACTTTTTCATTTTCGGTATTGTTCCCTTCCCATTTATAAAAACCCTCTGAGCCTAATAATTCATTGTGTGCTAATTGAATAATTTCTCTTCCAGAAAAATCAAAAATTTTAATGTTTACAGTGTTTCCAGCAGTATTGAAGCTATAATTAATCATAGCAAAATCTTTATCTCCATTATTATCGGGAGTGAAGACTGGAGGTTCCACCCATACTTCTTGTGCTCCTTTGTTTTCTTGGTGGTGCGAATTTCGGTAACCTGGAGTGCCATACCCTGATTGGGAAGAAGCGGATTGCCAATTTTGAGAAGTATTGGTTTCTGAAGTAAAAGAAATTCTTTCTAAAGAAATACCTTCTTTATCGTCTATAAGTTTATAATGCATCGCTTCTGTATAGTCAAAGCGATCAAACTCCTTGTTATTACTGTCTAGCAGAATTACTGTACCTTGATCGTCGTTATAAGAAGGAAGATTAGTTAGAGTAATTATGTTTTTTGAATCTCCGAAAGGATAATGATTTAAAAGAATACTTTTATTTTCTGTGAAAGCAACATAATCATTAGGCTTTAGGATAAAGGGGTCTACAGAAATTATTTTTTTATCCGATATTTTACCTTCTTCCATCGTTGTAAATTGCCAATTTTTTAGATTAATATATTTTTCGGAGTTGTTGTAGATTTCTACGAAATCGTATCCTCCAGATTTTGGATTAAACAGAATTTCATTAACAATAATATCACCTAGACTAGCTTTCTGTGGCAGTACCAGTAGGACTTCAGTTTGATCTATTAGATTTCCATTACAATCTTTTATTCCAGAAATGGTAAGTGTATAAATTTCTTCTACAAGAAATTTTTGTGATGTTTCTATTATTATTATTTTAGGATTATTTATTATAGAATATATCTTTTGTACTTGTCTATTAGAAATAATGAATTGCTGAGTTGTCAAAAAATTGACAGTTGGTTTTTCATCAAAAGTCAACTGTATGTGTATGCTATCAATAATAGAAGCACTAGATAAAATAGGAGCAGAAAGATCAGGATGAGAAGCAGCTACCGAATTTATCTTTGAGGGTGTGCCACCAGATTGGGCTATAGAAGCTGTCCAGTTTTGCTCGTCTCCACAGGGATTATTTACATCAATTATTTCTAACGCCCATCCCCCTTGTTTTTTATCGTTGTCGTTGTACCACATATCTGAGTAGTTTACATCATGCATGAGTACACCGTTTTGATTCACTAATGTAAGATTATCACTTGAATTATTGAGTGAAGGAAATACTGCTAAGCCAAGAATAGGCTGCCAACCGGAAAATTGCAAAACATTGTTACTGTGACATACCAATAAATATTCGTATGGAGCAAGCTTGTAGGATGGGAAAATACTATTACTAGTACCATCTGAGAAAATAAAATCGCGAAGATTTATAGAGTCATTTTTTCTATTATATAATTCTATGTATTCATATTCTGGTAAACCATTTTGAGGAGATGGATCAGCAAAAATTTCAGTAATAATTATGTCGCCGTATATAGTTTGAATTCTATAGTTAAATGTTGAAGTAGTTAGAAAACCAATAAGAGTTAAATTTGTATCATAAATATTTTGCACGTTTATATTATAAGTAGTATAGGTATTTAAATTATTGGCTAACTGTAGATGTACAAGTTTTTTATTTTGTAGATCTACCGAAGCGCTTAAAACGGAAATACTTGTAGTGGGGAAAGAATAATTTGAGATAGTAGAAGCTGAATTTTGATCGACTTCTATACTAAACCAAAGATCTAAAGAGGTAGCAGAGAGAGCTTGTGCAGAAAGTAATGAGAGCGGAGCTGGCTTAATAGAAAAGTCATCAAAGTGAAATTTAGTTCGCCTTGTAGAGCTATGAGCAAAATATACACCTGCATACTTTGATGTTGAAAAGGTACTATCTTTTACCTCACCTTCTTTAACGAAATTTGTACCTGTTGCTGTGGAGTCAGAAAATAAATACCAATTTCCGTTTGTATCGCAAAGCATCTTTATAAAAAAAGTATTAGCAGATAATTTTGATGCTCTTCCTGATTTTCCAGAAATTAATTTTATATGTGTGCTACTGTCTTGTTTATAAAAATCTATGGAGTTGCTTGTACCATCAAATTTTATATAATATCCTTTGGGATTATTTTCTAAATCTTCTCGATCGCTTGTAAGATATATTTTAGCCCAATTGGCAGTGGTAATATCGAAATCAAGATTGATATAAAAATTCCATTCTGTATCCAAAACGCTTGTATTTTGAGTGGAAAGATGCAATTGAGCACTTGCGTTTGGGCCATTGCTTTGGAGTTGATAGAGTGGATTTACAGTAAAAAACGAAGTATCTCCCTTCCATAGTGGATTGTTTGTGAAGTTACTATCAGAGAATGATTCATTTATCTGGCTCCAAAGAGAAAAATGGCTCATCAAAAAAATGAGTAATAAATAAGATCGTAGCATATCAAATATTTAGAATTAATTCCGTTACTTTGCACCGCTTTTTGCGGGTAATGGGTTAAAAATCAAAAATTAAAAAACCTATTTCATTTCAAAGGTAAGTTAAAATAAATAATTAAACGAAAAATAAAATGAAAATTGCAGTAGTTGGTGCTACCGGCTTAGTAGGCGGCGAGATCCTTAAAGTATTAGAGGAAAGAAATTTTCCTATCACAGAATTAATCCCAGTGGCTTCTGAAAAGTCTGTTGGAATGGAAGTGAAATTTAAGGGTAAGTCATTCAAGGTTGTAAGTATTGATACTGCTATTAGTATGAAACCTGCTATCGCAATTTTCTCAGCAGGTGGAGGAACGTCTTTAGAACAAGCTCCTAAATTTGCAGCAGCAGGCATCACTGTAGTAGATAATTCTTCTGCATGGAGAATGGATCCTACAAAAAAGCTAGTGGTACCGGAGATCAATGCTTCTGAATTGACAAAAGACGATAAAATTATTGCTAATCCTAATTGCTCTACTATTCAAATGGTTTTAGTAATGAACCCATTACATAAAAAATATAAAATAAAAAGAGTAGTTGTTTCCACCTATCAATCGGTAACAGGAACAGGTAAAAAAGCTGTTGACCAACTGATGGACGAAAGAAAAGGCGTTGACAATGGATTGAAAGCATATCCCTATAAAATTGATCTTAATCTTATTCCTCATATTGATGTATTTCTTGAAAACGGATATACCAAAGAGGAAATGAAAATGGTAAAAGAAACAACCAAGATACTAGGAGATGACTCTATTAAGGTGACTGCTACTACGGTTCGTGTACCAGTTATTGGCGGACATTCCGAGTCCCTGAACATTGAGTTTGAAAATGAATTTGATTTGAACGAAGTTCGTGAGATTTTATCTAAAACGGAAGGTGTGATCCTTAAAGACGATGTGAAAAATCTTCAATATCCTATGCCTATCGATGCACATGGACGTGATGAAGTATTTGTAGGTAGAATTAGGAGAGATGAATCACAACCTAAAACATTAAATATGTGGGTGGTTGCAGATAATTTGAGAAAAGGTGCCGCTACCAATGCAGTGCAGATCGCGCAATATCTGGTTGACAAAAAGTTGGTATAAATTATACTGACTTTTAGTACGTAAAGAATTATTTCTGAGTCCCGAGCTATAAATTTAGTTCGGGATTTCGTTTTATTCTTTCATCTGTTGGTTTTTAGAATTGAAAAATTGTTTTAACAGATCAAATTCAATTTTTTATTACCTCTTAAATTTATTATTTATTTGGTATTCAATTATTTGACAAGTTAAGTAGTTGTGGATAAAATGATATTCCCGTATGCCTTTTTTGTAGTAAATTTGAGAGATACTTACCACGTATACTAAACCTTATTTTGTTATGCCTAAAAGTGCTAAAAAAAAGGGGAAAACTGAGAAAGAGAGAAAAGTAGAAAGCAAGTCAAAACCCAAATCGGCTGTTAAAATTAAGAAAACCGTCGCAAAAGTAAAAAAAGTAGTTGTTAAAGCTAAGCCAGCTCCCAAAAAAGCGGTAAAGACAACCAGTAAAACTGCTCCTAAAAAAAGTTCTTCATCACCCAAAGTAGTTGTTAAGACGAAAGTTGTAGTAAAAGGACCAAAAAAGGTAGTTAAAAAAGAGCCTGTAAGTAAAAAAGCACCAGCTAAAAAGGTTACTCCTAGTGCGTTAAAAAACATTAAAGTGACCGTCCCCAAAACCCTTAAAGCTATGAACCAAAAAGATAAAAAAATCGTACCTACTACCAACGGTATAAAGAAAAATACTGGTAACTTTGAGTTGGGTGTTGTGCTTCGTACCGGGAGAAGACCTGAAGCAATTATTAATAAAAAGAAGTTAGATACTGATATTATGGGTGAAGAAAAATTAAGATATTCAGAAGAAGAGTTAAAAGAATTCGAAGTATTGATATTAGATAAACTCGAGAAAGCAAAAAAAGAGCTTGTCTACATGAAAGAAATGTTGAGTAAAAAGAATGACCAAGGTACTGACAATACTGGTGGTACAATGAAATTACTTGAAGACGGAGCTGATACATTGGAGAAAGAAAATTTTTCACAATTGGCCGTTAGACAACAAAAATTCGTTACACAGCTTGAAAATGCCGTAGCTAGGATTAAAAATGGTAGTTATGGTGTATGTATTGATACTGGAAAATTAATTCCTAAGGAACGATTAAAAGCAGTACCACATACGCAACATTCTATCGAAGCTAAATTAAACCGCAGATAATAATGGATTTTCTACAAAACCATATTGAAGCATTGATCTTTTGCTCCCAAGAGCCTGTAAGACCCGAAGAAATTAGACAATGTCTATCAGAAATGTTTGAAGCCGATGTACCTGAACTCGATATACAGGCTGCTCTCGATGCATTAATTGTTAAATATGAAGCTGAAACTTCACCTTTTCAAGTTTATAAAGTTGGTGGAGGATATCAGTTCCTAACTAAGCCTGCTTATCAGTCAAGTTTAAGTATTTTCTTAAAACAAAAATCTAAGAAAAGACTGTCTACTTCAGCATTGGAAACCATTGCAATAATAGCCTATAAACAACCTATCACAAAAACGCAGATTGAACAAATCAGAGGTGTTAACTGTGATTATGCAATTCAAAAACTTCTTGAAAAAGAATTGGTTGAAATTAAAGGTAAATCAGATGGCGTAGGAAGACCTGTATTGTATGGCACTAGCGATAAATTCATGGAATACTTTGGGATCAACAATCTTAGAGATCTTCCTAATCCTAAAGATTTTTCAAAAGAAGAAAATACGATTGGCGAAGAAAATGATATGGCTTTTGTAGCCAGCACTATGATAGAAGAAGAAGCGGCATCAGAAGAGTCTTCTACTACATCAACTAATACTACAATTGTGGACACTCAGGAGGAAACGCCTGAAACAGAACAATAAAAATAATAACTAAAAAAGACGAAGACGAGAGTCAACTTTTTTAGTTAGATAAAGAAAAACGATTCGTCAGTAGATTGACGGAATACGGATTGTTGAGAGAACAAACCGTGCTATATGATCCGTCTGGAGTATGGCACTTAAATTTAAGAGAAGTGGAAAATAAGAAACGGGACAAAAAGCATCCCCTAGCCGACAAGGTTGATAAAGCTTTCAAAGGAAAAAAAAGTACAGAAACAGGGAAAAAGAAAACTGAAACAGGAAAAAAATACCCATCTGATGACAAACCTGGATATTCTTCTAGAGGAAAAGACAAGCCAACCACTCCAGGCAGTAATAGATACGCAGGCGCTGGAAAGAAATATAAGAGTTCTGAAAAAACTGGGCCAGGAAGTTTTAAATCAAAACCAGGTACTCGCACAGGATCAGGACCTACTAAAGGCCGTAAACCAGCTGATGCAGATAACAACTTTAGAAAAGTTGATGGTGATAGCAAAAGAACTAGCTCTAGAGATAGAAAACCAGCCTTTGGAACAAAGCCGAGTCCAAGCACTGGAAAAACTTTTGACGATCGCAAAAGACCTGACAGTAGAAAAGATAAGCCAGAACGAAGAGATAGAGAAGCTCCAAAAAAACATAAGGAAGAGGGAACCGAAAAAAGACCTTTCCGAAAAAATACTGAAGATGCCAAAGGTAAAAACTTTGCAAAGAATAAAACTCCCGAAAGATATAAAAGACGAACAACAGCTTCTTCTTCTGTTTTAAAAAAGACTCCTTCCGAAAGTGTCGATGGATCGATACGCCTTAATCGCTACATTTCAAATGCTGGTATCTGTTCAAGACGCGATGCGGACGATTTGATTACTCAAGGTCTTGTAGAGGTCAACGGTACAGTTATAACTGAGATGGGCTATAAAGTACTTCCCGGAGATGTTGTAAAATACGACGGTGGACTTTTGAAAAGAGAGCAACTTGTTTATTTGTTGCTTAACAAACCAAAAGATTTTATCACCACAATGGACGATCCTCAAGAGCGTAAAACTGTGATGCAATTAGTTGCTAATGCCTGCACCGAACGTGTTTATCCCGTTGGTAGATTGGATAGAAACACAACAGGTTTACTGATCCTCACTAACGATGGAGAGCTTGCAGAAAAATTAACACACCCTTCAAATAAAATAAGTAAGGTTTATCAAGTTGAACTCGATCGTGTATTGGATCGTGAAGATTTTAATACTATTGAAGAAGGTGGAATAATATTAGAAGATGGTCCTGTAAAAGTGGATGCTATTGCGTACGGAGAAGCTACTAAAAAAGTGCTTGGAATAGAAATTCATGAAGGTAGAAATAGAATTGTAAGAAGAATATTCGAACATCTTGGCTACAACGTAGAACGTCTAGACCGCACCATGTACGCAGGTCTTACCAAAAAAGATTTGCCAAGAGGAAATTGGAGATTCCTTACAGAAAAAGAAGTTATACGATTGAAATTTTCTAAATAACATTTTATTGTTATTCATAAATTCCTATCTCAGTGTCTGGTCCCTCGACCAGACACTTTTTTTTTAAAAGAAAAGGTTAATTTTTCGCCCTTGCAGGAGCTTTTCTCCATAGCCGTCAAACTAAGACTCTAAACTTATTTTAGGACGACACAGCTGTCCCCCTTGTGCGGCTGGCTGTGCGTAAGCGGAGGGGGTCAGGGGGAGGTTGTCTCGTCCTAAAATAAGTTTACAGATTTATTAATTAGTCCTATTATAAATTTACAATTTTATCTTAATCCTGATACTGCTTTACAAGATTATTATTTTTATAATAATTCTTCCATGTTCTGTTAAGCTTACCTGTTTTTTGATGCGCATCATTGGGTGTTAACATATTACAACTCATGTGAGGTCTTTCATTATTATAGTAATCAATTACTTCTTTTAACTTTTGATTATCGTAGACTTCTTTATAGTCCAGATATTCTTGTTTAAGAATCCCGTTTACTCTTTCTGCAATAGCATTTTCAAGTGGATCACCTTTTTCTGTCATGCTTATTTTGATATTATGATCCTGTAATAGCTTTACATATGCATAGCAGCAATACTGCATGCCTCTGTCGGAGTGATGAATAAGGCCTCCCATTAAATTAGGTGTATTCTCTAAAGCCATTCGTAGGGCCTTTATCGTGTTAGAAGCTTCAAGAGTATCACCTATATAGTAACCTACTATTTTCCTGGAATAAGCATCTGTGATAAGGGATAGATACATAAAACCTCTTTCTTTCTGAAGATATGTAATATCGCTTACCCAAAGTTGATTGGGACTTTCTGGTACCATTTCTCTAATCAGGTTTGGGTGTTTTTTATACCAATGTCTTGAATTAGTAGTATGAATATGTCTCACACTTTTCCTTATTAGCATTTTATTAGCCTTTAAGATTGAAAATAATTGATCTCTTCCTATTTTAATCTGAGCCTGGGAAAGATCCTTTTTTATCTTTTGATATACTTTCCTTTCTCCCATCTTAGGATGGTTTAATCGGGCTTGTTTTACTAAATGCAAAACAAATCTCTCTTCCTGCTTGGAAGAAAATTCTTGTTTATAATTATGATATAGGGCTTGTCTGCTTATACCAAACAACCTGCAAAGCCTTTCCAAGCTTACCTTAGGCTTGCATAATTTTATTTCTTGGATTGTTTGGTAGCGGACTTTTTTCGGATATTGATCTTAAGTTCTTTTTCTGCAATATCAATCATAGTCGAATAAGCATCCGCTTTAAAATTAGCATCTTCTAAAGCTTTCTCTAATTCCTTGATCCGCTTTTGAAGTTCTTCTGGACTTAATTCTTCCTGTTTCATCTCTGATAATAAAAATGGCTCTGGGATAGCTCTTTGAGCTTCTTTCTCAAATTTACGAATCCATTTTAAAACTACACATTTTCCCTTGAGGTTATATTTCCTCCGGGCGCCTTCTTTTGTAATATTTCCAGATAATACTTCCTGGATAACGGCCTTTTTAAATTCATCACTGAAATACTGACGTTCTTTTAATCCTATCATACGTTTACATTTTGTGTAAACCTATTTCAGGACAAGACAGGTTGTTTGTAAATCACAACAAAAATATTTATTTTTGACTATACTATTTTTAATTTTTTAATATTATGCCTAAAGCCGATAAATCTAATTTATATCTATATAATCGTACACTAAAAGAGTATGCCAGAGAGAATAGAAATAAGGCTAATAAGGCAGAATGTTGTTTATGGAAATTTGTTTTGAGTGCAAAACGTATGAAAGGCTCGCCAAAGACCTGTATTAAATTATATAGCAGACTTCATGTGTAAAGAACTGAATCTTATTATTGAAGTAGATGGGACCACACATACTTGGGAAACTACTTCTATCAAGGATAACTACAGGCAACGCTGTCTTGAAGAAGCTGGATTTACAGTGTTGAGATTCACCAATGAAGAGGTGCTTACTGCTATAGATCGAGTATATGAAAAAATAGAGGAAAAAATCGAACAACTATTGACTAATCGTAAAAAAAATACTTTCCATAAAGGGTAATATTATCTGTTGTATTAATCTCAAAAAAACCTCCCCCAACCCCCTCCGCTTACGCACAACCAGCCGCACAAGGGGGACAGTGATAATTCCTTAAGTTGACGGCTATGGAGCTTTTCTCCTGCAAGCGTTGCCTGTTGCTTCGCTAATGTTATTCCGCAGTGGGTAATAGAGAGTAAGTCTAGAAAAGAAGATCAACTATTGCCCTTGTATATCCACATTGTTGTGCTGCGTAGAAAAAGCTTGTTGATGAAAAGCAGTAATAAGGGCGTAAAATTTTCCCACCGCACCACAGCAATATTGAAAACATTTTGTATTTTTGACAAAATTGTCAAGGTAAATATTTCAAGAAGATGAAGGAAACATTTGGAGAATATATTCATAAATTAAGGACAGACAACAGTTTGACTTTAACAAAACTTGCCGCAGCTCTCGACATTGACCAGTCGACACTTTCAAAAATTGAGAACAATAAACGGAATGTGACCGAGGACTTGTTACCAAAACTTTCAAAAATTTTCAGTTTGAATTTCAAACAGCTCGAAAAGGAATTTTACAGCGAAAAAATCGCAGAAATTTTATACAAGGGGGAAGACACGAAAGACTTAATGAAACTTGCTGAAGAAAAAGCAAAATATTTCAGATTAAAAAAACAGGAACAAGGAATTTTAAAATTATAAGTATGATTGGAGCTTCGTTATTTTCAAGTGCAGGAATTGCTGAAACCTATTTGGAGGATATAGGTGTAAACATTATTGGTGCAAATGAATTACTTAAAGAAAGAGCAGACTTATACCAATCATTATATCCAAATTCTAAAATGATAGCAGGAAGCATTTTAGACGATAATGTTTTTAAGGCACTTGTAAAAAGTACACCTAAAAAATTAGACTTTTTAATTGCTTCTCCACCTTGTCAAGGAATGAGTGTTGCTGGGAAAAACAGAAATTTAGAGCAAATGCTAAGTGATGAACGAAATTATCTTGTATTCAAAATAATAGATTTCATCAAGTTAAAATCACCTGACTTTGTTCTAATTGAAAATGTACCAACATTTTTCAAAATGGAATTACCATTCCAAAATAAACAACTGAAAATCATTGATATTCTTAGCATTCTATTCAAGTCCAAATACAACATTGAAGCAGAGGTTTATGATGCTTCCGAATATGGTGTCCCTCAAAGAAGAATAAGAGCAATAATTAAACTCTATAAAAAAGGAAATAAATGGGGCGTTCCATCAACAGAAAAATTAATTACTGTTGAAGATGCAATTGGACATTTGCCAAGCATTGAAGCAGGACAAACCTCGGATATTAAATGGCATTTTGCAAGAAAACATTCTCAAAGTCATATTGAGTGGATGCAACACACACCTACTGGCAAATCTGCTTTTGAAAATAAAAAACATTTTCCAGTTAAACCAAATGGAGAAATAATTAAAAGTTATATGACAACATATAGGAGGATTAAATGGAATGAGCCTGCACCTACTATTACAATGCGAAATGATGCAATTAGTTCACAACTAAATGTTCATCCAGGGCGTGTTCTAAAAAATGGAAAATATTCAGACGCGAGAGTTTTAACACCTTTGGAATTAATGATACTTTCTTCATTACCTGAAAATTGGGCAATCCCTGAAAATACTCCCGAATTATTAATAAGAAAGTGCGTTGGAGAATGTATTCCGCCGTTACTTATAAAAAATATTGTTGCCCAAATAAACAACTAAAATGACATTAAGAGTAGAAAGTAAAAAATGGATTTTATACCGACATATAAGCGATTTTAATTTGCTTTGTGAAGTAGCTGTATTTTTAAAATCATATTCCAAAACGACTATTTCTAAAGAGGAGAAAGCTCGCTTAAATCTTAAACTCAGAGAAGTTGGTTTGTATAGCGAAAGAAACCCTGACTTACCACTTGATGCAATAAACCATAAAATAAATCAGCTATCTTATTATATGTTTGGCTATCAAGCCAAAATTGAAGGAGAAGATAGATTTTTATATAGTCCTCTTGGAAATCTTTTTCTGAAATATATTGATGATAAACAAAAATCAGCCAACATATTTTTAACAATGTTGTGGGCAGTTCAATATCAACATCCACAAAGCGGAACTGATAGCGAATTTCAACTTTACCCTTTTCGACTGATTTTTAAATTACTTTCAGACAATCGTTTATCAAATAAATTATTTGCTTTTGAAGTCGCTTATTCAATTGTCTTTATAAAAGAAATAAATTCTAAAACATACGAAAGTTTAGTAAGTGAATTATTAGAATTACGAAAACTTTCAGATGAAGAATTAGCAAAATTATTTCAAGGAAACAGTCACGCTTATGTTAATTCTGCATACGAGTGGGACTATTACGTTACAACTCTTTTCAATGGAGCAGGAGTAATTAACAAAACTGATGGAAGAGTTATCTGCAAACTTCAACACGGAACAACCAAAACCTTTAGAAAGATTACAAGAAATGAAGTAACAATATCTGATAATGTTTTATCTCTCGTTCCAAAACTTGAAAACCAATATTCATTTCTTGCAAAACCTCTACTTCTCAATGACCCTGAACGCCTTAAAATTGACGTTGTAAAAGAAATATATAGTTTCTTTCCTCGTGTACTCCTCGAAGAAATTGGAGAGGCAGTTAACGACTTAAAACTTGAACTTCTTAATCTACCCAATTTAATTGAACAGTATTCAAATAATACTGATGGAGAGGAAGCATACTTGTTTGAAGATGCTTTAGTGGATGGTTTTAATATGTTTTATAATGTTGATGCTAAAAAAATTGGAGGTGCAGGAAATACAGACTTGGAATGTTTGTACCTAACCAAAAAGAAGAAATTTGCAGTTGATGCTAAATCAACTAAAAATAAACTATCTGGTATTAATTCTGGTAGATTAGAAGGACATAGAGAAAAAATTGGTGGTGTATACTCAATCGTAGTAACTCCAAGATATGTTCCTGCTGTTTTGCAAGACATAAAAAATAGTCCTATTGTAATTATTCGAGCAAGTACATTTTCGGAATATCTGTACAACTGCATTGAGAATGATGTTAGAGAAATTGATTACGAAGACTTTGATAGTATCATAGTTAACAATATGGGCAAAGACATCAGTAAAAATATTTCAGACTTAACCATTGCAAGATTTGCAACAAAAAACTAATATCTGCTATGATTACAATAACACGAGAGAATAATATGGAATTAATGGCAAGGTATCCTGACAACTATTTTGACCTTGCAATTGTTGACCCTCCTTATGGAATTTTAAATAAAACTAAAAGAGGTGGCGACCATAAATTTAATATGGCCGAATATACCCAATGGGACGTAAAGCCGAATGATGAGTATTTCAACGAACTTTTTAGAGTATCTAAAAATCAAATAATTTGGGGTGGAAACTACTTTGGGCAATTATGGAAAAGAAGCGAATACAATAAAGGTTTTATCATTTGGGACAAAAATCAACCCGAAAGTTTAAATAACTTTTCTATGGCAGAGATGGCTTGGTCATCGCTTGACAAGCCTTCAAAAATATTTCGATATAGTGTAAGAAAAAATAGAAATAAAATTCACCCGACACAAAAACCAATAGAGTTATATGAATGGCTTTTGAAAATGTATGCTAAACCAAATGACAAAATATTAGATACTCATCTTGGAAGTGGTACAATTGCCATTGCTTGCTATAATGCTGGATTAAGCTTAACGGCTTGTGAAATTAGCAAAGACTATTATGCAAAGTCTTTAGAAAAAATTAAAGAATTAGTTCCTGAGAAAGCCATAATTAGTAATGATGCAGACGCTTTTTCTTTGACTTTTCCAAACCAAACTAATCCCAAAAACGACCTCTTTAAACAATATAAAGAACAGACAAGCCAACTAAATTTATTTAAAGAAAGAAGAGAAAAATACTACGCTAATGCCAAGGCTTAACAGTCTACACATTAGCAAGCCACACAAGCCGATACTCAAACCAAAGCATGCAAAAGAGTATGCCTGCCCAACCGCACCGCATACAGACGAACGAACGAAAGAACGAACGAAAGAAAGAAAGAAAGAAAGAAAGAAAGAAAAAACAACGAAGGCATAACATTTAGCCGACTAGCGAAAAACGCCCATAAAAAAGCCCGATTAAACCACGTGTTTAACTGGGCCTTTTTTGTTAGTCGGTGTTGACTGACACCCGAAGCTAGTAGGGGCCTTAGTAGATCGAACCTACTCTATACGTTTTTAAAATCTTCTACTTCTGTTATTTTTTGTACATTTTTTTTTCGTTTAAAAATAAAATCCCTTACCCAATTTTTAAATTAAGGAATTTCGCTATTCAATACGTCGTGGAAAGAATCGTTAAATTTTTCTTTCCCCTTTTTATCAAGCATCTTCTAGTCTTGGAAAAGGACGTTGCTTTTCTATTCGTTTCACTCGTGTATCAATTTTCAATACCAGCTTGCCTTTTCCAAAACAAGCACACTTAGTAATATCTTTGCTATATTTCTCCAACATTCGAATTGCTACAGGTATCGCTACTTTTGGCAACGCTTTCGCAGGAGCTTTTCTCCTGCAAGCGTTGCCTGTTGCTTCGCTAATGTTATTCCTCAGTGGGTAATAGAGAGTAATCCTAGAAAAGAAGATCAACTATCGCCCTTGTATATCCACATAGTGCTGCGTAGACAAGGGGTGGAACTCTCTTAACTCAATATAACCTAAAACCACCCCTTCTTCAATTTTATCATTTCCATCACCCCATTAATAAAGGTTAGAGGATGAGGAGGGTTTCCGGGCACATAGAGATCTGCTGTGTACTTGTCTAAAAAAGTTCTATTTAAGGCATCGCTGCCTGCAAAGATACCTCCACTAATAGCGTCTACTCCAACTAAGATTATAATCTTAGGAGCCGGTATAGCATCGTAACAAATTTGTAAAGCCTCTGCCATGTTTTCAGTAATCGGCCCTGTAATTACAAGTCCGTCGGCATGCCTTGGAGAGGCTACAAAATCAATTCCATAGCGACCAAAATCAAAATTAGGATTTCCTGTAGCGCCAAGTTCCCATTCGCATGAATTGTCGCCGCCCACTGACACTTGTCTTAACTTTAGTGATCTTCCAAAATAACTACGAATCTCTTTTCGTACCAACACCTCGTTAATTGTTATTGGATGCGTTTCGCCTTCTTTAACTATAAGACGACTTCTTTCGTTGGTAGCAGTTTTATAATCACTGGTGAAACTAATTTTTTCTTCCGTACATACTCTGGTACATTCATTACACAAAACACATTTACCAAAATCCAGTGTCATTGGCTCAAGTTTAATTGCATGAGTAGGACAGATATCTTTACAAGCTGAACAGCCCTCTGCGCAAGGCTTGCTGCTAATTTCGGGTCGACCAAAAAAAGACGTTGGCAATACAGGTTTTGTAAGATCAGGAATATATTGTTTGCCCTGATGTTTCCATATTTTAAATACCTCAAACATAGTTGTTCTTTTTATAAATCATTTCCACAATAGGAAAGATTAAAACTTTTATTATTAATTGGGAAATCAGAAATTTCATTATTTCTTAATGCCAACGCAAGTGCCATCCAGTTATGAAGCGAAGGGTCTTTAACTTTATATTTTAGGAGTTCTCCATTTTTATCTGTTACAGCACAGTGGCAAATTTCTCCTCTCCAGCCTTCTGTGAGTGAAATAGAAAAACTTTCTGAGGGAAGATTTTTTTGATATAAACTTGTATCGTATTTTGTAGTATCTTCTGGCAATGTTTCTAGTACTTCTAAAAGAGATCTAATGTAGCCAATCGAAAATTGTACTTCAAGATTTCTAAGCATTCCTCTTGCGTATACATCACCACCAGAAAGTAATACAGGAGTATAAGGTATTTGTTTGAAATAAGCGAAAGGATGCGATGCTCTGATATCTCTTTTAACACCTGCCATTCGAGCAGCCATACCAACAGCTCCAATCATTTCTGTTTGGGTTTTTGTAACAATTCCTGTTTTTTCAAATCGATTTAGTACAGAAGGTAGTGAGAATGTTTTATCAGCCATCTCAATAAATTTAAATTCAAAATCGTCTAATAGTTTAATCAGTCTTTCTTTTAGTTCGGGCGTAAATGGATAAGGATTATATCCTGTCCGTATTAATCCTTTTGCAAAACGATTTCCACACCAGAATTGAAAAAAATTTATAATAGGTGTACGGAGTGCTCCAAATACTTCGCTCCCTAGTTGGTAGGCAAGGTCATGACAGAATGCACTCAAGTCGCCAGTATGAATGGCAATACGTTCTAATTCCAGTGCCATTGATCGTAAAAGCTCTATTCTTTTAGAAACTTTTAATTCATAAAAGGCTTCCATATTTTGTACAAAAGCAAGTGTATGGCCAACTGTTGTATCTCCTGAAATAGATTCTGATAAAATTGTACGTTGAAGTAAATGTTTTTTCTTAGAATATAATTCTTCAATACCTCTATGTTGGTAACCTAATTGAATTTCTAAATGTAATACCTCTTCTCCTTGGCATAGAAATCTGAAGTGTCCAGGTTCAATGATCCCTGCATGTATAGGGCCGACTCCAACTTCATGAGCTTCTTCGCCTGTCACTTTTATGAAAGGATGATCTTTCATAAGAATAGTTGTATCAGCTCTGTTATGCGCATACCGCACATGTTTCATCCAAGGGTGACCAATAAATTGGATTCCAAAATTTTCATTTATTTCTCTTTCATAAATATGATAAGCATTTATATCTACGGTAAGAGAAGGCAGTTGTATGTTTTTGTCTTTAGTTAATTCGAAAGAAAAAATATGAATGTTTCGTTCTTGATCATCTGCAATACAACAAATAAATTTAAGTTTATTGTCATAATCGAATCCAAAATAATTAACGCAATGACAGGCTTTGTTTTTATGTAATTCCATTACACGATCATAAAAATCGTAATAGGTATAGACCGGTATGTTTTCTAACCGGATGGATTCATTATTTTTTATGGTAAGATGTTCCATACTTTATATTGGTAAATGCCTTACAGCCTCTTCAATAAATTTTTTCATTTCGAATGGTGGATCAATTCCTATCCATATTACGAGTGATAATAATATTATTTGTGGAATTACTTCAAATGGATTTATTCTTTTACGTGTGACGCGTTCTTCAACTGGTGGTAGGAAAAGTAAATCCAAGAATCTTCTAGCAAGATTTGCAAACATGAACGTCAGCAATATCAGCATTGGTATAAGTACAAACCAGTCACCTTTTATGAAAAGAGCTTTGATGAGCATGAATTCACTAATACATAATCCAGAGGGAGGCATAGCAAGTATCATGAAAGAAGAAAGTAAAATAATGACACCACCCACAGGATCTTTTTTGAAATAATATCCTAAATGATCAGAATCATCTGTTCTGTAAAACCAATAAATATTTCCAAATTGATAAAACAAGGTAGCTTTAATAAAAGAGTGGCATATTAAATGAATTATAGCGGCCACATAACCTGCATGTCCAAGACCGAGAGCAATTAATACAATACCAGCATGTTCTACACTAGAGTAGGCAAGCATTCTTTTATAGTTTTTAATTTTTATGGTATAGACCGTGGCAAATAATATAGAGAGCATTCCTGTTATTAATAGAACAGTATTCATCCAATGATTTAATTCATTGGAGATAGAAAATATTTCATAGAAACGAAATATTGCAACGAATCCAACGATAGACATTCCTCCTGAAAAGATTGCACCTACGTGCATGGGAGCGGCATCTTTGGCATCTATATCTACTGTAAATAAAGGGGCTACTCCAATTTTAACACTAAATCCAGTAAGAATAAATATGAAGGCAATTTTAAGCCATAAAGGATTCATAGCTGAGACATTTTTCATGAGTGATGCCATATTGATATCAGGATTATTTATTTCCTGACCAGCTATTACAATAAATAAAATTCCTACAAATGCTAGGGCAATACCAATTGAACAAACAAAGAAATATTTCCAAGCTGCTTCAAAATTCTTTTTACTTCTATCTCTGTAAATAAGCATTGCAGAAGCAAGTGAAGTAGCTTCTAAAAAAGCCCAAAGTAAAGCAAGGTGCCCTGAGATTAATACTCCACTCATCATACTGATTAAGATCATTAGCGCACTGTCGTGAATGGCGACCATTTTTGAAGTTTCTTTTCTACGAGCTGCAAAAAATATACTATGTATAACAGTGGCAAAAGCAAGTATTGTTATTACGATCATAAAGATTACAGAAAGTCGATCTATACTAAAGTATTCGTCAACAATTTCACCCATGTGTTGTATACAAAAAATAGTTAACCATACTTGCATCCCTAGAAATGGAATGAAAAGAGAATGCTGGATTATTTTTGATTTGATGAAATACATCAAACCACAAATAACCAATACTAGCGTATAATATATAATTAATGCGTCCATCTTAATCTTTAAGATTATTGAGTTTTGTAATCTCTAATCCTTTGTATACTTTACCCATTTCGTTTACAAATACACCTAGCAATAATATAGAGGTAATAATATCAAACAAAATACAAAGATTGACAGCTATAGGCATTTCGCTTCCTATAGAAATTGAAATTAGAAAAATTCCATTTTCCAATACTAGGTAGCCTATTACATGTGTCAATACCTTTTTTCTTCTAATAACTATAAGTGCGCCACAGAATATTGCAGAGATCGAAGCTGTAAAAATAATAATATCAATAGCATGAAAATGTAGTTTGTTGGCCATCAAAAAAGACAAAACAATAATGATAGAAACTTTTAGAATGGCGTTAAAATTTGCAGTGTCTGGTTCGGTTTCGTAGGTAACTTTATTTTTTCTTGCAAGATGTTTTAAGTAATAGGGTACAAGAATACTTTTAAATATTAACGTTTCCGCTAGAATAAATATCAAGTTTGAAATATGAATTTCTTTGAGTTTTATAATTGACAATAAGAATAATAAAACGCCTTGTATCGCAATTAGGTTTATATAGGTGGCTATTCTCCCTGTTGTAACAACGTACACAAGAGTAAGGATAAATATTATTATAAGTGTTATTTCCATAAGTTTAACCTAATTTTTGTTGCCAGATTAGTATACCAAAAAATATTACTATTGAAATAGCCATGAGTGAAAATATAAATTGTGGATTTTTTTTCATTCGTTCTCTAGCTCTAAAGGATTCTAAAAGCCCAGCTGTTATGGCCCATAAAAACTGTACTAAAAAAAATACTAGTAGTTCTTCTCCTAGGCTCATAGAAGAATTAAGAAAGAAATTGCAAATCAATGTTCCGTACAAAACAAATTTTAGAGATGTGCCATATAGGATCATTGCCAGATCAAATCCACTGTTATCCAAAATCATTACTTCGTGGATCATAGTAAGTTCTAAGTGTGTCTTAGGATCGCCGACGGGCAATCTTCCATTTTCGACCATTGCTATTTGGATCAATATAAAGGCTGCCATCACTCCCAAAACCCAAGAAAAGTTATCCGTAAAATGAATGTGGTTATAAATATCGTAAAATGAACTATGATCCGTAAACATAGCAAAGGAAGCGATCAATATAAAAAAAGCAGGTTCTACTAACATAGAGTACAATGCTTCTCTATTGGCTCCCATTCCTTCAAAGGGACTTCCCGTGTCAAGCGCGGAGATGATCATGAAAAATTTTCCTAAGGCTAATGTATAGGCGAAGAATACAAAATCACCTTTAAAAAAAAGTAATGGAGGGTAACTTCCAAAGGGTATAAAAAATAGTGACATTACTATAGAAGAAAAATATATACTAGGTGCTATTTTAAATATAATAGAGGTAGTAGTGCTGTAGAGTGTTTGTTTATTTGTTAATCTGAGGATGTCTTTGATGTGCTGCGTCAAGCCAGGTCCTTTTCTACCCCCGGCTATGGCTCTTGTTTTGTTGAGTACTCCTATAAAAAAGATACTCGCAATGAAAATTAAAACAATCGTTATCATATTAATGAATAATATTAAATACGGTTAACAATAACATAATTGAAAAGAATAGAAATGCATATAATATATAATGTTGTGTTTGTCCATCTTGAATTCTGGCAAAAATGGATATAAATTGAGAGAGCTTTTTTATAGCACCCATAATTCCTTTAGATTCTATAGGGTCATCGCTTTCGGTTTTCAAAGCTCTGTTGACAGGAAATAATTCTGTTTCTTCGTACTTTTTGAAGTCTGTTTTTACTTCAACAATAGGTTTGATAAGTTGTGAAAAATTTCCAGTATAGGAAGAGCCTGTATATTGCATTTTCTCTGTATCACCTATATATCCGCAGCCCCAGGTTGGGCCATACGCTTCTTTGTTGGCTTTTACTTTTAGTGTTCGAATAAAATAAATTGTTGCGATGAGGAATATAAATATAATGCTTACTACTCCAACTTTACTAATAGAATCAAATTGATGAATAACAATTCCCGTATCTTCAGACGGCATATATAAAAATACGGTTCTTGAAATTAATTTTACAAAAATATCAGGCGCCAAACCAATGCTTAACATCGTAAGTACAATTATAATAGTGGGTAGATGCATAAAATTAGTTACTTCCTTTGCTTCTAATGCTTGTTGGCTGCGAGCTTTGCCTAAAAAAACAATTCCAAATGCCTTTGTAAAGGTAAAGAAGGAGATTCCTCCTATTAGTACTAATGAAATCAATGCGGCTAATTCGAGGATATCCATACTGAAATCGGCATGCAATAATCCCATCATTCCAGAATAAATTAAAAATTCTGAAATGAATCCATTAAAAGGAGGTAGGCCACAAATAGCCAATGAGCCAATTAAAAATAATACTGCTGTAACAGGCATTTTTTTAATTAATCCACCGAGTTGGTCTATTTTTTTTGTTCCTGTTTGTATGTATACAGAACCAACAGTATAGAATAATAGTGATTTAAATAACGAGTGATTTATAATGTGCATCAATGCTCCAGCAAAGCCCATGAATGTAATTAACTGGCTATGTTGTGCCATACCTAAGACACCTAATCCAATACCCATTCCAATAATTCCAATATTTTCGATACTTGAATAGGCAAGCATTTTTTTCAAATCTTTTTGTATAGAAGCTTGAATGATCCCATACAAACCAGTTAGCATTGAAATAGTATAAATAAAAATACCAATCTCTAAGAGGTCTGATTCTACATACATGAGTACGCGGAGTATACCATATATTCCTAGTTTTATCATTGCCCCAGACATTAGGCCTGCTGAGGGACATGGTGCCGCAGGATCAGCATGAGGAAGCCAAGTATGCAAAGGTATAAATCCCGCTTTCATTCCAAAGCTTAAAAAGAACATTAGGAATAATGGGAAATTACTAGTCTCTTTTGAACTAAAATAAAAATGGAGTGCTTCGAAATTTTGCATGCCTGTTTTATTATAAAGCCATACGATTGCGATTATTAATAATACCACGTTTATATGCATTTGAATTAAATAATTTAATGCAGCTTTTATGTTGGCGGGCTTTTCAGAATCGAAGATGACTTGTACGAAGGAACATAATGACATGATCTCCCAAAAAACTACAAATGCTAATAGATCTTGAACCATACAAACTAGTAACATAGCTGCATGAAGAATAGCAAAAGAAAAGAGATGAAGACTTAGTGCTCCTGTACTGCCTCTTTTTTTAAAATATCCTATTGAAAATAATGACGAGGTTAGTACTGTGAAGTTAATTACTAAAATAAAAATTGAAGAAAGTTCATCTATTTTTAAATGTACTAGTCCTATAATAGAAAGGTCTGTCAGAAAATAATCTATACTGCCGTTTTTTTGGTACGATAAAATAACCATACAGGTGGAAACGATAGCCAGGAATAAATTTATAGAAAAATTGAAATAGGATTTAATGTTTTTTGGTAACAATAATAGGAGAGGCGTGGCTAATAAGGAATAAAAAAAAAGGCTTATAAGGAAATCCATATTAATCAAAATTTATTACCTCCTTAATTTAGGGGTAGAGCTATAAGTAAACATACTTTTTAATTCTGTAGAGATTCTGTAGGCAATGGAAAAAAATGCCTTTATAGTCAAGGAATAAGACCTTTTATTACTAAGAGGATTGAGTTGTTATAATATCTTATTTAACAAATAGATTAAAATGGAATTTTTATATTTCCTTCAAAAACTAGTTGTGCGGGGCCTATAAGAAATACATTATTGAAGCCCCAATCCGTTTTATTAAATGAGATACTTAATTCCCCGCCAAGCGTATGGATTCTAATTGGGCTTGGCATACCTGAATACGAAGCAGCCAATGCCGCAGCTGTAACTCCTGTGCCGCAGGAATAGGTCTCGTCTTCTACTCCTCTTTCGTAAGTTCTTACGTGAAGGATAGTCTCTTTTTTCTCCGTAAAATTGACGTTAGTTCCTTTGTCTTTGAAGCGGTCGTTATTGCGTATTTTTTTACCTTCTTCAACGACTGGAAAATCATTTATATTCTTCACTGTTTTTACATAATGAGGAGATCCCGTATTCATATAAAAATGATCGTTGTTGTTTTCAATTTGAGTTACATCAATCATTTTTAGATGCACTAATCCTTTTTCTATGTAGGCATCGTGTGGACCGTCTATAGCCAAAAAATTGGTCCGATCTTCAATTACTCCAATGTCTTGCGCAAATTTTACGATACAACGACCTCCATTGCCACACATCGAACTTTGGTTTCCATCAGAATTAAAATAAACCATTTTGAAATCATACCCTGGCTCATTTTCTAATAAAATAAAACCGTCTGCTCCTATACCAAATCTTCTGTGGCATAGTTTTTCAATAAGTATGGTATTGGAGATGTCAAAAAATTTTGAACGGTTGTCGACCATTATAAAGTCATTGCCTGTTCCTTGGTATTTATAAAATTTCAATTCCATGTTTCTTATTAAAATAAAAGCGTATGATTGTTATATACAATCATACGCTTTTGAAAGTTCCTTATTTAGGTATTAATAGAATTTATAACGTTCGTCTTTAATATTAGCTAATTTTTTTAACGCTTCGTCAACCTGGTAATCGTCAGATCCTGAGCGTTGAGTTTCTTTTTGAGTTTTTTGTTGGTTATAATCTGCAACGACTGGTGCAGGTTGAATTTTAACCAGCTCAAGAAGTACTACACCTGTTTCACCTTTAAACGCAGCTGTTTTTTTACCTGCTTTCAAACCAAATGCTTTTCCGCAAGCAATTGGATCATATCCGATTGAAGCAATTGAGGAAGAAGCAAACGTAACGTCTGTAGCAACACCCGTTAAAGCTTGGCTGCCATAGTCTGCAGCAATTTTAGAAAGCGCTCCAGACAGTTTGCTCAATTTTTCTATAATTTGATCGCCTTTTAATTCATTTTTAACTTTTGAAGTCACATCATTTCTTACGTCTTCTACAGATGCTGTACCTTCTTCTCTTTCTGCTGTAAGTATTGCTATAACGTACTGTCCATCCATTGTGAAGGGAGAAGATGCCATGCCAATTTTAGCTTCGTTGTAAGCCCATTTTACCACTTCTCTTGCATTGTTTTTAACTCCAGTAAGAGAGCGGTCGTTTTTACCTGCATTAGGTGTAGAGTATTTTTGAAGTGTTGGATCTTTCTTTACTTCTGCATTGAAGGTTTGCGTGTCTTTAACTGCTGCGGCAAAGTTAGAGGCTTTTGCAAAAAGCATATCTTTGGTAATATCTAATGCTACGATCTCTTTCTCAATTGATCCTATAAGATACTTTTTATTAGTTTTTGGTTCTGTAACTTTAATGATATGGTATCCAAATTGAGTTTCAACTAACGTAGGAATAAGACCTTTTCCATTAAATTTAAAACAAGCATCTTCAAATGGTTTTACCATTTGGCCACTGTTACTAAACCAACCTAAATCTCCACCTTTAGCAGAGGTACCATCTGTTCCGTATTGTTTTGCCATCTCTTCAAAAGATGCTCCACCTTTGATTTGTGCGAGTATTTCGTTAGCTTTTTTCTTAGCTCCTTCTTTATCTACATCAATTCTGAAAAGAATGTGACTAGCTTTTAAAGAATATAATGAATCGTTTTTTACACCCAAAATTTTAAAAAGAGCGTATTTTCCATTTGAAAGATAAGGTCCATAAACAGAATCTTTAGAAAGGGTGCCTGCGCTTGTTAACTCTTGTGGCATCTCGCCTACTGCCATATATTTTGGAGCAGATGGAGCATCTGAGTTTCCAGCAATGAATATAGAATCGTTATCGTTAGTTTTGAAGTTTGCTGCTATATCTCCTACTTCTTTTTTGATAGAAAGACTATCGTCAGAAGAGGGAGTAAAATTAATTACTACATAATCAATTGATTTGCCAGCCTCTACTTTGAATTTATCTTTGTTTTTACTGATATAATCTTCCAATTGATCATCCGTTACTTTAATTGTGGAGTCATTGATGGTAGAAAATGGAACGAATACATAGTTGATTTCAGCTTTGTCGTTTTGCTCAGCATACGATCTTTTCGCTTCTTCTTTAGTAACATATTCTGTTTTTTTCAAAAGGTTAAGATATTTTTCTCTTAATCTTATTTGTGGAAGTTTTGATTCGATAACTCTCCATTTATTTTGGATACCAGGTTGAACTTTGTCGAAATTCTCAAGGAAATTTATAACATTAGCTTTGTCAAACCCTTGCTCGCCACCAAAGGCACTCATGATCTGGCTATGAATAAATTTACCTCTAACCATATCAATTAATTCTTCAGCAGAAACAGCTAGACCTAATTTGTCAAATTCTGGTTTGTAAGCAAATCTTGTTACAAATTCATTCCATGCTTGGTAATCGATACTTGGTCTTTCGTTTTCACCAACAGATTTATCAGTTTGAATTTGATATTCTTGTTCTTGTTGCGCAACAATATTTTGATATTGTCCAAGTGAAATATTTTCACCATTTATAGAACCTACTTTATCTTTGCCAAAGTTGAATATCGAGTTGTTACTCATGATATCTCCACCAAGCATAAAAAGTATTAGTGCTACAGCAATCACCCCTGCGATGATGCCTGATTTTTCATTGATTTTGTTAATTAAAGCCATTTTTTTTCTGTTAAAAGGTCCGCAAAATAATTATATTAATAATCAAAAACAAAAGGAATACCTATAGTTCTGATTAATTGATTTTATTTGTTGATAATCAGTAAATTACATCTTATATTTTCTTTTCTTAGAATTCGCATCAGGAGCATTTTTTGTTTTCTCAGGTTTATTAGCCTCTTCTTCTTTTTTTCTGTTTTTCTTTCTGGTTTGATACCATAATAGACTAACTCCAGCTAACATAAAGAGCCAGTAACTTGCAGCATATCCTACTGTCATCGCTTGATGAATGCCGATAAGCATACATAAGGTGGCAAAGGAAAATAAAACGGTATCTAAAATTTTCATTCTTTATTTTAATTTCGACGCTTCTCCTGTGCCATGTGGTTTTAAAAGTGTGTAATCAGAAAAATCTTGTTTGGCTTCTAGTCCTGTTCCATGAAGTACTTCAGTTTGTGTAGTGATTACAACTTGTTTGTTTTTTTCTACATAAATTCTTTCTTCTGCTGGTAACCAAAACATTTCTTCTGTATTCATCCTTTTCCCATCTGCTAAACTTTTGATTATTACATTTCCAGAAACCATATATTTATTAGTTTCCTTGTAGAATCTTCCAAAATTGGAAGTAAGTGTGGATTTTATTTTTCCATCTTCGAAAAATTCGACTAATAACCCATTTGGAAATTCACGGTTTCCATTTTGAAGTTCTATTTCTTTTGGTGATTTGAGTTTTACTTTTACTTCTGCAGAGTCACTATAAATGGTTTCCATGTTTTCAATTTCCATTACAGTACCTTCGTAGGGTTTCATTTCTTCCATTGTTTTAGTAGTTTTAAAACATCCCATAAAAATGAAAGGCATAAATAAAATAAAGATACCTTTAGCATATATTCTATGAACTAGCTTTTCAATACTAAAAGTATAGAAGAATTGCATAAGGGCAGATTGAATTAATAGATCTTACTTGGGTTGAACCATTTTTGTTGGATCAGCATACCTACATATACTTTGATGTATTGTTCTTTGATGCCAAATCCATTAAGATTCCCACGTTGTCCAAACACTAGAGCTATATTGATTTTTGGGGGAACAGGAACTAAGAAACGTTCTGTATAATCTCTTTTCTTTTTCCCGAAAGGAATAGTTGCCCCTACACTAAAAGAGGCATCGTTAAGTTGGTTGTCGCGATAAATGACAGGTGTTTTTAAGTAAGTAAATCCTGCACGGAACGTTTTGCTTTTAGGTTTTATTTGTCCTGGAGTTAATTCTCCTCCTACACTAAACCCGTAACTGTTGGCAAGTGTATCAGTAGAAAATGCAGTACTATAGTTTGACCAAGGACTGTAAAATATATCGGCCGCTACTGTCCATTTCATAGGTACATCCAAACTAAATCCTAAACGCAAAGCAGATGGCATCGTCGCCTTAAAACGGCGGTTGCTATCAAGAGAGAGGTCAGTTAGGATTCTATTGTCAGCTCCCACTACATACAAATTGAGGCTTCTGCTGATATTTAATGGGGAGAAGAAATCATACGTTAACCCAATATTATAAAACATACCACTACTTTTGGTTTTTCTTTTTAATGTTGGAATTGTTTTTTGACCAACGCTATCTAATTGGTAAATTGTATCATAATATGTTTTTACTATTTCTCTTCTGAGCTGAACCCCTGGTTTGAAGCTAAATGCGCTATAGGTGGTTTGACGTTTAAATCCGTAATTATTGGAGCTAAGTACTGGAATGGAAGAGAAATATTCGTTGTTTATATTTCCGAAAACCAATGCAGTTTCTAGTCCCACTGATACATAATGATTAAGACTTACTCCATTTGCCCAAAAGATTTTATAAATTCCTCCCTTACCAGTATTGGTTTGTGTGGAACTCATAGTTGTATTATTGATTACATTTGAGTTAGAAACTAAAGTGTAATTAGCTGTAGAAAAGGGTACGATTCCTATTGCTGTACCCCAAGTTTTAGAAATGGGAAGTGAAAAGGTAAGATAGGCGATATTAATTCCTGACGCATTTTCATAAGAAGTGGGAGATTGAATACTACGGGATTGATAATTAAGGGCAAAATCAATTTTTACGGTAGAATCTATTGCTAGATTTCTATAATATTCCCAATATTTATACTTGTGATCAGGCCTTGGCTTTTTCCTGTTTTTCATATTTGGAAGTAAGGCAGGATTCAACACATTAATGAATTGGTGATGTCTAGCACTTACACCTGCATACCCCATACCCATATTTCGGACATTTCCATTATTGTTTGTCAGATCACCAACACCAAATTGTGAAAAAGGACTATTGCCTGTACCTTGACCACTCATGCTGAGAGGAAATGAAATAAACAGACAAAAAATTATTACTTTAAAATTATGATACATTATACTCTAATATTCTTTTTAAACCCAGAAAAAGGAGATCTGGAACTGCAAAGATGGTGTCTTTTATTCTACTTTCAAAAAAACGAGAGTCTCCACCCGTAATTATTATTTTCAGACCCTTATACTTTGATTTATACTCATTTATAATACCTTCCATTTCTTTTAATACGCCAATCTGGACTCCACTAAGTATAGCTCCTTCCGAAGTATTCCCTATAAGCTCAACATTTTCATGCCTTGATACCAACGGCAATCTTGATGTAAAAGTATGTAAGGCTTTAAATCTCATTTCTATGCCGAGTGAAATACTACCACCTAAATAATTAGCATTTTCATCTAATATATCATAGGTTATACAAGTACCCGCATCAATGCAAAGGCAAGGGCTGTTGGGGTATAACGAGGAAGCGCCTATTACTCCCGCTAACCTATCCATACCTAAAGTAGAAGGTGTTTTATACAGATTAGTAATTGGAATGGGAGTGGTAAAGTCTAAGGCTAGTAGGGTGGAATCGGGGAAATAGCCTTTTATCTCATCGATTGCCGTATTTACAGAAGAAATAATAATAGTTTTAGGCTTTCTTTTTTTATTTATTTTCTTAAAATCTTCTGTATCATAGAGAGTTACTATCTCAACTATTTTATCATCCTCGCAAAAGGCCACTTTTGTAAAGGTGTTTCCGGAATCGATTAGCAAATTCATCCCACAAGTTAGAAAAAAAAGTAAAAGAAATTATTTTTATATCTTTAAGAAAAATACAAAAGAATGGCTCTACTAAAAAAAGAATGGATTATAACAGGCCTAATGTCGGGAACCTCCTTAGATGGATTAGATCTTGCCACATGTCGATTTAGTAGAAAAAATAATAGTTGGGTTTATGAGATTCTGTTTGCAGAGACCATTAGTTATAAGGCTTCAATGAAGAAGAAATTAGCTTCACTTATGTTGTCCAATGCAGAAGGATATGCTGCATTCGATGCTAACTTTGGCATCTATTCTGGAGAACAGGTGAAATTATTTCATGATAACTATAAAATTAAGGCAGATCTTATAGCCTCACATGGCCATACAATCTTTCATCAGCCAGAAAAAGGATTTACTTCTCAAATAGGAAATGGCGCATATATTTATGCAAAATCTGGAATTCCAACGGTTTCAGATTTTCGTAGTCTTGATGTTGCACTAGGAGGTCAAGGCGCTCCGCTAGTACCTATTGGCGACAAACTTCTTTTTAGTGAATATGATTATTGTCTAAACTTGGGAGGCATTGCTAATATTTCATTTGACAAACTTGGCAAAAGAATAGCAGGTGATATTTGTCCTGCTAATATAGTGCTCAACAAACTAGCCGAAGAAAAGGGTAAGAGTTATGATAAAGATGGTTTGTTTGCTGCCAGAGGATGTGTGGATTTTAAATTATTGAAAAGTCTTAACAATCTTTCTTATTATAAAAAATCATTTCCAAAATCGCTCGGAAGAGAATGGATTGATGATAAAATTTTTCCACTTCTAAATAAAACGTCTTTGTCAACCGAAGATAAATTAGCTACAGTCTCCGAACATATTGCAATACAAATAGCTCAAATGGTAGACTATAAAAGAACTTCAAAATTATTGGTAACCGGCGGAGGAGCCTTTAATACCGATCTCATCAATAGAATTACTTTACATGCTGGTAGCAAAGTAAAAGTTGTTGTGCCAAACCCCCTTATTGTTTCGTATAAAGAAGCATTAATTTTTGCATTCCTTGGATTGAAAAGAATTTTAGGCGAATCTAATGCACTTGCCAGTGTAACGGGTGCTTCTAAGGATTCTGTTGGAGGCGCTTTATATGGTGTATAAGCCTAACAAAAGACTAGTAAAAACGTCTTTCTACTAATTCAAAAAATTCTTTTACTTCAGTTTTTTCTAAATTCCAATCAAATTTTTTGCCATACAATTGATCAAGAATATTTTTTGCAGAATCGAAGTTTTCACATCTTTCGATTTGAGAAAGTGCAAGGTCATAATCTTCGGAGCTTCCTTTAAAGAGTTCGTTAATGAATAAATAGCGAAGGTTGATGGGAACCGAAGATTTCAAATCATTGATTTTGCTTTTGCGATGTTTAGCAAGAATTGTATCCTCTTCTTCTTTCATCAATACATCATTCAGTGAAGTTTGTTTGCTCTTGGTAAAAAAGTCATTGATAGTGGTACCGTTGTTTTTCTCGTTGACCAATTCTTTAAAAGTATTTTTTGACTGTGGCACTTCTTGGTCTTTGTATTCCTCTATAACGGGCTCTTTTTTATAAATAAAACTAGATTCAGCTGATTGCTCATTTGTGAGAATAAGATCTTCCGAACTGATTTTCAATATGGCTGAAAATGCTTCTATGTAACGAAGAGAGGGCTCTAAAGAGGACGCGTAGTTTTTATATATTTCTTCTAAATAGTTTTGTACTTCTAGTTCAGGAAAGCCAGTTTTATTTTGTAATTGTAGTTTTTTGATTAAACTTTGAATTAAAAATTTATTGACTTTAATATATTTTTCTTTTTCAATTAATTCTGCGATGGATATAATTGGTTTACCAAGAAGCTCCGCCTTTAAGAATTGATAAGGCTGCAAGGTGTAGGCAAGCGTATCCGCTACTGCTTTTTTTACAAGTGGTTTAAAAAATTCTTTTCGAATAGAAATATGTCTAGATAGTTTATTTAGAAAAATAGTTAAGGCGTCTTTTACATCTTCGTTATCGTAATCAAAATAAGGACTTCGTAATTTATAGGACTCTTCTTTCCATCGATCAAATAAATTCTTTACTATGAATAAATTGAGTTGGTCAATTCCTGTAAATTTTAAAATCTCTGAACCAGAAATTACAGAAGTGTTTCCCTGATAGTAATCGTTGCAAAGTTTTTCTGACAATGCTATACTATAGGATTCTAGTTTTGGCAAATCTACCTTGGTTTGCATATCTTATTTACCTTATATATTCTTATAAAATTAGCTATTTTAGCTCAATATTGACATATTCTTATAAGAAAACTTACGAACATCTCACTATATTGTACTGTTATAAGTTTCTTTTTTTTAACTAGATTTGTATACTAAATAGTGAAACTATCGTTTTATGTGATAAGTTCATTCAAGTCCTTACTATAATGTTTAATCGATTACTTACAAGATGCATCTTTTTTCTTTTGGCGCTCCCTTCCTTTGCTCAGGAGAATAATATAGCTATTGGTTCTTGGAGAGTGCATCTCCCATATACTTCATTAAGCACTCTAGCAATTGGCTCGAATTCCATATATACCGGAAAGGGCAGTAGCGTTCTTTCTTTTGATAAAAATGATAATTCAATAAATATTGAATCAAAATATACTGGATTAAACGATGTGCTGGTTTCTGAAATAGGTTACAATACTTTGCTGAATACCTTTATTGTTGGATACGAATCTGGCAATCTGGATTTGATAAAGGAAGGCGTGGTTACCAATGTAAATGATATCGTTCGTAATACTATAGTTGGTTCAAAAAAAATAAATCATATTCTTTCTGTTAATGAAGATGTTTATATTTCCGGCGATTATGGAGTGGTATTGTATAATCTTGGAAAAAGAGAGGTGAAAGAATCCTATTTAACACTCGCTGCTAATGCTTCTGCCAATGCTGTTTATGCAGCTACTTTAACATCCGATATGGATAGTATTTTTCTGGCTACATCAAAAGGTGTCATGGCTGCAAAAATCAATAACAATAATCTTTTAGATTTTTCCAATTGGTACACTTTTAAAGCATCAGATAGTATAGATGTTCTAAATATCGTTTCAGTGTGTGCGCACAATGGCGTAGTTTATGCCGCAGTTCTTAATAAAGGTGTTTACTATTTGCATGGTACAAAATGGAGAAAGACTTCTGTTCCTATTTCAGGTGGAGGGGTTATAAAAAGTCTTACAAAATCGGGAAATAGTATATTAGCCTGTGTAGATTCCTCTGTTTTTCAGATCACTTCTCCTTTCAGTTGGACCAAAATTTTTTACAAAGAAAATATTACGCCTATAGAAGCGTATTATGATACTGACAATAGTTTATGGATAGCTTCTCAGCAAGCAGGGTTAGTGAAGTATAAAAATGCAGAGACCTTTACTATTTATCCTGATGGTCCTTTAACTAATAAGGCCTTTCGATTTGGTTATTACAACAATAATTTAATTGTGTTGTCTGGTGGGTATAGCTCGAGTGGATTTAGATCCTTTTACGGAGATTGGTTTAGTACTTTTGAAAATAATACCACATGGAAAGTAGGGCTTTTTGAATATCCTACGATCCCATCTAATTTTAAAGATTTTGTTTCTGCTACTTATAACTCTGTAAATTCTACACTTTATATTTCAGCTTATGGTGACGGGCTAGTTGCTATAAAACCTGATAAAACTGTTCAAGTGTATGATGAAAATAATAGTCCTTTAAATAAATCAATAAGTCTCCTTGTTGGAGAAACAGCAGTGGATAAGGATGGTAATTTATGGGTGCCCAATCGATCAACTACTATTGGGCAAAAGTATATTCATAAACTTTCATCTAAAGGAGTATGGGAAAGTTATGCTCCGTCTAGCGCTATAAGTAGCACTGCTATTGATGTTACCATAGATGATTTTGATACTAAATGGATTCGTTGTTATTCTTCAGGAACAACTTCAGGAATTATTTTATTTAATGAAAAGACAAATAAGACTAGAACCCTTTCGACTGCTGCTGGAAAAGGGGGTTTGCCCGATATTAAAGTAAATTGTATTACAAAAGATAAAAAAGGTACTATGTATGTTGGCACTAACCAAGGTATTGCGGTTAGTTATGATCCAAATGCGATGCTTAATAGTAGCGACGATTTTATAAAACCTATCTTTGATGGGTTCCCAATTCTTTATGAAAGAATTGTTTTATGTATAGCAGTAGATGGGGGCAATAGAAAATGGGTAGGAACTAACGATGGATTGTGGCTTTTCGATGCAGATCTTACAAAAGTTTTACTGTATTTCAACAAGGAAAACAGCCCTCTTTTATCTGATTTTATTATGGATATTCAAATAAATGAACTTAGCGGAGAAGTTTTTTTTGCTACACAAGAAGGAGTAGTTTCTTATCGAGGTACAGCAACTGAAGGTGATGATAAGTATAGCGATGTAAAGGTTTTTCCTAATCCAGTAAAACCAGGATATTCTGGATTGGTAGGTATTTCAGGATTAGCTACCAATGCAACTGTAAAAATAACAGACGTTGCCGGTAATCTTGTATACGAGACTAAAGCTGAAGGAGGCACTGCGGTGTGGAATGTAAAAGATTATAATGGAAGAAAAGCAGCTACAGGGGTATATCTAATTTTTTGTGCTACAGCAGAAGGTTCCGAAAAATTCGTTTCAAAAATAGCCGTTGTGGAATAATGCTATTTAAAACTAGAGGCATAGTTTTGGGGCATATAAAATATGGCGATACCTCTATCATCTCAAAAATTTATACTGAAGAGTTCGGTTTACAAACCTACATTGTAAACGGAGTAAGGAGTAAATCTTCCAAAAATAAAATTGCGCTATTTCAGTCCCTGACCTTACTGGATATGGTGGTTTACTATAAAGAAAATCGTGATATTAACCGTATTTCAGAAATGAAGTGCAATACCGTTTTTCATTCAATTCCTTTTGAACAGAAAAAAATATGCATCGTTATTTTTCTTGCTGAATTATTGGGGAAAACGCTCAAAGAGCAATCTCCAAACAAAGAACTTTTTGAATTGATTTTGCATTCAATATCTTATTTGGACGTAATGCCCGAGCATTATGAAAATTTACACTTGCAATTTATGATTCAGTTGGCCGCCTATTTAGGATTTTCACCCGGTACCGTTGATGATATAATGGAGGAAATTCGAATAAGTTTATCGGAAGAAGAAAAATTTATAATGGCTCAACTTATGTCTGCAGCACCAGATGAATATATTCGAATTAATAATCAAACCCGTCGCCATTTATTGGATTGTTTAATCCGTTATTATTCAATTCATGTTGAAAATTTTGGATCGTTAAATTCTTTGGCAGTATTGCAGGAGATTTTTGTTTAACTAAAATTGATTATTTTAAAATTATTTTTCTAGTAGTCGAATTAATAGTTGACTGAACAGGTACATTATTTTTGTCTAAAAGTTCTAATTTAATAGTATTTTCTCCTAAGGGCAAACCTTCCATGGCATAAGCTTGCCAATCAGTTAGTATAAATTCTGTACCATTAATAGTGGCCTTTACTTTAAATCCTTTTTTGGAAAGTTTACAGTTTACAATATAAAAATCTAATAAAACTTTTTTTGCGTCTTCTCCTATGTAATCAGCTTTAGGACGACTATAAAATAATAATGGATCTTTTAAATTTACGGTAGAGAGCTTGCTTTTTTCCGTTGAAGGACCTACATAAAATTGACGAAGATCATACGCGTTTTTATGTTTTAAACTTTCATGGTAAGAGCGGGAAAGAAATGATAAAGCAACATAATTACCTTCTTTTAATGTTAGGGGAAAGTCTGTTTCGTATTTTGCTAAGTAAGGCGAATTGTTAAGAATAAGGTGAATGTGTTGTCCTTTTGCAGAATTGCTGCAATGTTTATCCTTCGCATCAGTTGTTTGATCAGTCAACTTAAAATTAGTTAATTCGTACTTAAAATTGATGGAAGCCGAATCTTTTTTGGTTAACGGTATATCTCCAATAAATGGTGTTGTTAACTTAAGTGTTGCGTTAGGGAAAAGAGGCGAATCTAGTACAGGTGTTAACTTAATTCCATTTTTCTCCATTACATTATTTTGAGCGATAATCGGAGTAATAGAAACAAAAATAAAGGTTAATAATGATAATAAGTAGTTCATGTTTTTATGATTTTAGGATTAAACAAAACGGTCACCTTTTTGTGCTTTTACATCTGCTACAAATTCTTTTACTTTTTGCTCGTTATTCTTATTGCAAATCATAAGAACACCGTCAAACTCTGCTACAATATAGTCTTCTAACCCTTCTATTACAACAAGTTTGTCGAAAGGCGTTTTGACGATACAGTTAGAAGTATTATAAAGCATAATATTTCCTGCTACTACATTTCCTTGTTCACTTTTTTGAGATACATCATAAAGCGATTTCCATGTTCCTACATCTGACCATCCAAAATCACTAGGCAATACATATACATTGTCCGCTTTCTCCATTATTCCGTAATCAATCGAAATATTTTTGCATTGAGAATAAGCTTTTTCTATAAAAATAGTTTCTTCTGGTGACCAATATTTATGATTTCCTTCTGCAAATATTTCTGCCATATCAGGCAAGTATTTTTCAAAGGCTTTAATAATGGTATTGGCACTCCATACAAAAATCCCTGCATTCCAAAGAAAGTCGCCGCTTTCTACAAATTTTTCGGCAAGTTCAAGAATTGGTTTCTCGGTAAATGTTTTTACTTTTTTAGTTTCTTTTTCATCTTCTATAAATTGAATATAACCGTATCCTGTATCTGGCCTACTTGGTTTTATCCCCAGTGTTAAAAGCAATTCATTTTTAGAAGTTATTTCAAGAGCTTGATTTATTTTTTTTTCGAATTCTTGTTCTTTAAGAATTACATGGTCCGCTGGAGCAATGACTATATTGGCATCCGAATTTTTTCTGTATATTTTGTAACAAGCATAGGCAGCACAAGGTGCGGTATTCCTGCCTACAGGTTCACAAAGTATTTGATTGTCGTCAAGAAAAGGTAATTGATTTTTAACTAATTCTTTATAAAATACATTTGTTACAATAAAAATATTTTCTTTTGGACAAATATTTTCAAATCGTTCACATGTTTGTTGAATCATAGTTTTGCCAGTACCCAAAACATCGTGAAATTGCTTAGGGAAACTTGTTCTGCTAAATGGCCAGAATCTACTTCCGATACCACCTGCCATGATTACTACATAATTATTTTTATTCATAAAATTTTTAATTGAAAATCTATTTATTAAACAATACCTTCTTTGATGAGATCATGGAGATGTATAAATCCCATCATTTTTTTTCCTTCTACTACCACCAATTGAGTAATGTTTTTTTCTTGCATTATTTTTAGTGCTTGCATCGCATATTCATCTTTTTCAATCATTTTTGGAGAGGATGTCATGATGTCTTTTGCCTTCAGTCCTGTAATATTTTCATGCTTATTCAACATTCTACGAAGATCTCCATCCGTCACAATGCCAATAAGTTCGTCGTTATTATCCATCACAGCCGTTGCTCCAAGCCTTTTTGATGAGATTTCTACAATTACTTCTTTAATTGAAGCATCCTCCAGAACTTTTGGAATACTATTTTGTGGATAAATATCGCTTACTTTTAAATAAAGTTGCTTGCCTAATGCTCCACCTGGATGAAATTTAGCAAAATCTTCACGTGTAAAGTTACGCATTTCAAGTAGGCATATTGCTAAGGCATCCCCCAATACTAGTGCTGCTGTAGTACTAGTAGTAGGAGCTAGATTTAGTGGACAAGCTTCTTTATCCACAGTGGCATTAATAACAAAGTCTGAATGTTGGGATAGATAGGAGTTCATGTTGCCTAGTAAACCTACTAGCTTGCATCCCGCACGTTTTATTAAAGGGACTAAAACTTTAATTTCAGGCGTGTTGCCACTTTTTGATAGACAAATTACAATATCGTCTTTTTGAATCATGCCTAAATCGCCATGTATAGCGTCGGCAGCATGCATGAAAATAGCAGGAGTACCCGTAGAGTTAAGAGTAGCTACTATTTTATTTGCTATTAGTGCGCTTTTGCCAACTCCTGTAACAATAATACGTCCTTTTACTTCCAGTAAAGCTAACACACATGCTTCAAACTCCTCATTAATATGATTAAGTAAGTTTTTTATTGCATCTGTTTCATTTTGAAGAACATTTTTTGCAATTGATATGATATTTTTTGTTAACTTCAAGTTAATATTATTTTTATATGCTTTGATAGAGCAAATATAATAAGGATTCAGGATTATAAAGAGAAAAGCTGTAAAATGTTAGTCGAGAACGAAACAGAGCTGTTAACAAAGCTCAAAGAAGTATTTGGTTATTCTGCCTTTAGAGGCACTCAAGAGGTGATTATTAATAACCTCTTGGCGGGAAAAAATACTTTTGTAATTATGCCCACCGGAGCAGGAAAATCAATGTGTTATCAATTGCCCGCATTAGTGCTAGATGGCATTGCAGTAGTGATCTCCCCACTGATAGCATTGATGAAAAATCAAGTAGATCAATTAAGCGCAATTGGTGTAAACGCTCAAGTACTCAATTCAACTCTTACCAAAGGTGAGATGACAAGAGTAAAAAAAGAAGTGCTTAACGGAGAAGTAAAACTACTTTATGTAGCTCCAGAATCACTTACAAAAGAGGAAAATATAGCCTTTCTTAAAAAAGCTAAAATTTCTTTTGTAGCTATTGATGAAGCACATTGTATTTCTGAATGGGGACATGATTTTCGTCCTGAATATAGACGTATAAAAAATATTATAGAACAATTAGGTAATCTTCCAATCATAGCGTTAACAGCTACTGCTACTCCTAAAGTGCAGGTAGATATTCAGAAAAATCTACAAATGGAAGAAGCCAATGTTTTTAAATCTTCTTTTAATAGAAAAAATCTTTACTACGAGGTACGACCAAAAACAGATACCAAAAAGCAACTTATAAAATATATAAAACAACACAAAGGGAAGTCTGGAATTATCTATTGTTTAAGTAGAAAAAAAGTAGAAGAAATTGCCGAACTACTCCGTGTAAACGATATCAATGCATTACCTTATCACGCAGGTCTTGATGCTGATGTACGTATGAGAAATCAAGATGCATTTCTTAACGAAGATGCAGACGTAATTGTAGCTACTATTGCTTTTGGGATGGGAATCGATAAGCCAGATGTACGTTTCGTTATTCACTACGATGCTCCTAAATCTTTAGAAGGTTATTATCAAGAAACAGGACGTGGTGGACGTGACGGTTTGGAAGGAAATTGTATCATGTTTTATGCTTACAAAGATATTCTTAAGCTTGAGAAATTCAATAAAGATAAAAATGTAACAGAACGTGAAAATGCTCGTCAACTGTTACAAGAAATGGTTTCTTTTGCAGAGTCTGCGGTATGTAGAAGAAAACAATTGTTATTTTACTTTGGTGAACATCTAGAAAACGATTGTGGGTTCTGTGACAATTGTATGAAACCAAAAGAACAATTTGAGGGGAAAGAGGATGTAGCATTGGCTATAGAAGCTGTAGCACAAACAGAGGAACGATTTGGTATTAGTCACCTCGCTGCTGTTTTAGCAGGTGTAGAAAATGACTACACAAGAAGTTACAAACATGAGCAACTCAATATATTTGGAAAAGGAAAAGATAAAAAACCAGACCATTGGAATTCAGTATTGCGTCAGATTATGATTTCTGAATATCTAGAGAAAGATATAGATGATATTGGAGTAATGAAAATTACTGAAAAAGGAAAATCTTTTCTTAATAATCCTCAGTCAATTATTTTAAGTAAAAATCATGACTATTCTCAGGAGGCATTAGATCAAGCAGAAGAAGATGAAGCTGTTCCTGCAAAAGCACATGATCCTATTTTATTTGAACAACTTAAAGCACTTCGTAAGAAAGTAGCGAAAGAGAAAAATTTACCACCGTATGTGATTTTTCACGATCCTTCTCTGGAAGAAATGTCAACGGTTTATCCTACTACAAAAGAGCAACTGAGCCATGTAAATGGTGTTGGCATGGGTAAAGTGTCCAAATTTGGAAAACCATTTCTGGAACTTATTGCAAAATATGTAGAAGAAAATGACATTGAAACTTCGTCAGATGTAATTGTAAAATCATCTGTTGATAAGTCTAAAATAAAAATTTATCTTATTCAACAAATAGATAAAAAAGTAGACTTAGAAGATATAGCACAGTCTAAGAAAATATCCATGCAGGAAGTACTCGAGGAAATCGAGCATATCTGTTACGCAGGTACAAAATTAAATCTTGATTATTATATCAGTCAAGTAATTGACGAAGATCGCCAAGATGAAATTTTTGATTACTTTATGGGCGCTGAGTCGGATAATATCCAATTAGCCCGTGAAGAGCTGGGTGATGCAGACTATTCAGAAGAAGATATACGATTAATGCGTATTAAATTTATTTCTGAATTGGGAAATTAGTGTTTTAATTTCTTAAATATAAATTATAAGTTTGTGACTAAATAAATTAACCTCGTTAACTTATTTAGTCATTTTTCTTTTAGTAATAGACAAGACAAAAAATAAAAAACATATAAAATGAATATTCTTATTATTGGTGCAGGAGGAAGGGAACATGCAATGGCGTGGAAAATTAGACAAAGTACCAAATGCCGTCATCTTTTTGTAGCACCGGGAAATGCTGGCACTTCTGCTGTTGCAACAAATGTAGCTATTAGTGTAAGTGAATTTAAAGCATTAGGAGATTTTTCTCTTGAAAATGATATACAATTAATTGTAGTGGGTCCCGAAGTTCCATTGGTAGAAGGGGTAGTGGATTATTTTCGGTCAGTAGTGGAATTAAGACATATTTTAATTGTTGGCCCTGATAAAGAAGGCGCACAATTAGAAGGAAGTAAAGATTTTTCCAAAAATTTCATGCAACGTCATGCTATACCTACTGCGGCTTCTAGGACTTTTACAATAGAGAATCTCAACGAAGGATTAGTATATTTAGATAATCATGCATTGCCAATTGTGTTGAAAGCAGATGGTTTGGCAGCAGGCAAAGGAGTTATTATTTCTAATTCCAGAGAAGAATCGAAAGAAGTGTTGAAAGAAATGATTACCGATAAAAAATTCGGAGAGGCCAGTACAAAGGTTGTTATTGAGCAATTTTTGGATGGAATAGAAGTGTCTGTTTTTGCGCTTACAGATGGAAAAAATTACAAAATTCTTCCTGAAGCAAAAGATTATAAGCGAATAGGTGAAGGGGATACAGGGCCTAACACAGGCGGTATGGGTGCTGTTTCACCTGTTTCTTTTGCAGACAATGTTTTTATGAAAAAAGTAGAAGAACGCATTATAAAACCTACCATAGACGGGCTTATTAAAGAAGGTATCGACTATGTAGGGTTTATTTTCTTTGGCCTTATTAGTGTTAAAAATGAACCGTACGTGATAGAATACAATGCCAGAATGGGCGATCCTGAAACAGAAGTTGTGATTCCACGTATTGAGAGTGATTTAGTAGAGTTGCTTCTCGCAGCAGCTAAAAAGGAGTTGGATAAAGTAGAAATAAAAATTTCTTCAAAAGTGGCTACTACCGTTATGTTGGTTGCGGGTGGATATCCAGAGGAGTATGAAAAAGGAGATTTAATAAGTGGTATTGATACTGTAAATGAGGTGCTAGTTTTTCATGCAGGCACTAAGGCAGGGTTAAATGGTGAAGTGCTTTCCAACGGGGGTAGAGTCATTGCACTCACTGGTCTGGGAGATACCATGGAAGAAGCATTAAATAAATCTAACGCGGCGGCGGAAAAGGTCGTTTGGAAAGATCGGTATTATAGAAAAGATATTGGATTTGATCTTTTAAATCTACAATCAATGTCTAAAGCATTATAGTAATCTACTATAATGCTTTTTATTAGTAAGTCCGCTCAGAGTCTCTCGCAAATCACTTTCAAAAACATTCACAATATCAAGAAGGGGACTCTGAGCGGCCAACTACGCAGCACTTTTTAATTTAAATTTTTTATATTTTACCTATTATAATTAATTTGTTGAACGCTAGTCACCAACGTGCATTCCTGCTTCATAGATAGCAACGCAGTCTCCTGCAATCAATCACCATAAAGGTAACGACTCTATTGCGGGAGACTCTGCGGGGACGAAAGATATTAAAATAAAAATTTTGTATTCCCGCTCATAAAGTATATATTTCTGGTACTAAACCTTATATCATTTATGTTCGGCATCAACTACATTAAATTCGACTCTTCTAAATATGTAATTCATTACAGTGGAGGAAAAATAAAAAGAGAAGGTCGAGGTTTGGCTTTTTTTTATTTTGCGCCAAGTTCTTCCATCGTAGCAATTCCAATGGGAAGTAACGACTTTCAGTTTATCTTTAATGAAACTACAAAAGATTTTCAGACGGTTTCTATTCAAGGACAAATCACTTATAAAATAACAAATCCGAAACAATTATCGGAAATGCTTGATTTTACTGTTGACGCTAAAGGATTCAATAAAACGAGCGATTCGGAAAAATTAAGCCAACGACTCATCAACGATGCTCAGACTGCGGCTTCTTCTTTTATATCTAGTCTCACCTTGCGTGAAGCGTTGAAAAATGCTAAAGTGATTGAATCAAAAATTAGCGATGGACTAAAAGCTTCCCGCGCAGTAGAGTTATTGGGTGTTGAACTTTTGAGTAGCAATATACTTGCCGTGAGACCATCGCCAGAAATGGCAAGAGCTTTGGAAGCAGAAACACGTGAAGCCCTTCAACAAGAGGCTGATCAAGCTGTTTATTTGAGAAGAAATTTCGCTGTAGAGCAGGAGAGAAAAATAAAAGAAAGTGAGTTGAATACAGAAATTGCTGTTGAAGAAAAGAAAAAACAAATTACTGAAAAGAAAATGGAGTCGGAAGTTCTTAAAGAACAGAACAACCGAAAAATACGTGAGATGAAAATGGAGGCAGATATTTCTGTGGAAGATCAGAAGAAAAATCTTATCGATATTAAGGTGAGTAACGAGAAAAAAGAAGCCGATTCCAGAGGGTATGTTTTGGAAACTACTCTTAAGCCTTACAAAGGTATGGATTGGAGAACGCTTATGGCAATAGGGAAAGATGCTTCAGACCCAAAAATGCAAATGGCAATTGCTTTCCGTGAGATGGCTGAAAATGCTCAGAAAATTCAAAACCTCAACATTACGCCAGACCTACTTCAGACCATGATTAAAGAGTAGCTACAACGTTAAGTATGAATAATTCTCCTATTGAAAATGTAGTAATTGTACGAAGTAAAACACGTTTAGAGCAACTTACTGAAAAATTTAATACAAAGGCTCAAGCAAAGTTTTACATTGAGCAAAATGTAACGAATGTTCTGCAAAAAAAATCTTCAAAAGCCGTTAAAAAAGAAGAGGCGGAAAAAAGTTTTCGGGAATATGAGGAGGAACACAATAGTCTTTACTCTTCTTTAGGAAGCATTCATCAATCACTTGCAAAAAAAATAAAATATAAAGAAATCGACAGGAGTTTTCTTTCTAATTTTATTTTCACGGAAAAAGATCTTGTAGTAGTAATAGGGCAGGATGGGTTGGTAGCAAATACTGCTAAGTATGTAAACAACATTCCCATTATTGGTGTAAATCCTGACCCTACTCAATACGACGGAGTATTATTGCCATTTAATACTTCTAATTTTGAAGCGGCGATTGAAAATGTAATGAGCAATCGGTACCAGTTTAAGGAAGTAACCATGGCAGAAGCTAGACTTAGCGATGGTCAGCGCTTATTGGCGTTCAACGATTTTTATATTGGTCCTACATCTCATGTTTCGGCCAGATACCAAATTAGTTTTCAAAATCTTTCAGAAAGGCATTCTTCCAGCGGTATCATTGTCTCTACTGGTGCTGGTTCTACGGGTTGGATGAGTTCTGTTTTTAATATGGCCAAGAGTATTGTTAAGAATTTTGGACAAACAGAAGTAACCGCTAATCAACAAATGGCATGGGATGCTAAAGAATTGATGTTTGTGGTGCGTGAACCCTTCTTGAGTAAAACATCGCAAGTACAATTGACAGCAGGTTTAATAAAAATGGGGCAGGAACTTACCTTGGAATCCTTTATGCCAAATAGCGGAGTGATTTTTAGTGATGGACTTGAAACAGATTTTCTTCAGTTTAATTCTGGAACGATTGCTACGATAGGAATTGCCCCAGAGAAGGCTAAACTTGTAATAATATAAAGATGCTAGATAAAAGTCAGTAATAGAATGAAACATACCTATTATCCGTCATCTAGCATCTAGTAACTTGCATCTTTAATATTATCCTAATATTTTTGAAATTCTACACCAATTAACCTATATTTGTAGACCTTAAAAGGGGGATTAGCTCAGCTGGCTAGAGTGCTTGCATGGCATGCAAGAGGTCATCGGTTCGACTCCGATATTCTCCACAAATAGAGCAAGAGTGTGAGCAAGAGCAACAAAAGCGAATGTCACACTCTTTTTATTTTAGCTGTTCTCAAACTCTTACTTTTTAGTTACACAATAGTACAAAAATCTGTTTATATTTATGGTTGGAACAAATCATGGTTATGATAGTTTTGGATGATTGTTGCTAATTAAAATTAATACTATTTTCTATGACGTATAGTCGTTTACTAAAAAAAGAAACTTATTTGGCTGTAATAGGCCTTGGATATGTTGGTTTACCAATAGCATTAGAATTTGCTAAAAAAATAAAAGTTGTTGGTTTTGATATCAATGCATCTCGTGTGGAGTTGATGAAAAAAAACATCGACCCAAGTGGTGAACTTTCAGCAAAAGATTTTGAAGGTTGTGATATTGAGTTTACCAGTACGTTAGAAGATTTAAAAAAAGTTACATTTTTTGTGGTGGCTGTTCCGACTCCAATTGATGACTTTAATCTTCCTGATTTGAGACCACTCTTGTCAGCTTCCAAAACAGTGGGTGCTGTTTTGAAAAAAGGAGACTATGTAGTTTTTGAATCTACCGTATATCCTGGTTGTACAGAAGAAGATTGTGTGCCAATATTAGAAAAGTTGTCCGGATTAAAAGCAGTTTCGGATTTTAAAGTAGGGTACTCTCCAGAGCGCATAAACCCTGGCGACAAAGAACATACGTTAGCAAAAATTATTAAGGTCGTAGCTGGTTGCGACGAAGAGTCGGCCGAAGAAATATCTGATGTTTATAAATTAGTAGTACAAGCAGGCATTCATAAAGCCTCTTCTATTAAAGTAGCAGAAGCTGCCAAAATTATAGAAAATACACAGAGAGATTTGAACATTGCTTTGATGAACGAATTGTCAATGATCTGCAATATGTTAGGGATAAATACTTTTGAAGTATTAGAAGCTGCAGGTACCAAATGGAATTTCCTTAAATTCACACCAGGCCTTGTAGGCGGCCATTGCATTGGGGTTGATCCTTATTATCTTACACATAAAGCCAAACAACTTGGTTACAATCCTAATGTAATTTTGAGTGGAAGACATATCAACGATAGTATGGGAGCGTATATTGCTAAAAATACGGTTAAGTTACTTATTCAATCTGGGAAAGTAATTGCAGGAGCTAGGGTATTGGTGATGGGAGCTACATTTAAAGAAAATGTAGAAGATATTCGCAATTCAAAAGTGGTCGATATTATTCGTGAGTTAAAAGAATTTAGTTTGACGGTAGACGTGGTTGATCCACACGCTTCACCAGAAGAGTTCAAACATGAATATGGCCTTGAGATGATTGAAAAAGTGGGAAGTAATTACGATGCAATTGTTATGGCAGTAATGCATAAAGAGTATAGCGCTTTGGATGCCTCATATTTTGGCTCTATTACAACGAAAGATCCTGTCTTTATTGATATAAAAGGAATTTTCAGAAATAAATTAAAAGGATTTACGTATTGGAGTTTATAATCTTATGTTTGAAACAAACTATCATAATTGCGATATAAGTAATAAACTATTTCTTGTCGCTGGAGGAGCTGGATTCATTGGGTCTAATCTTGTAGAATATTTATTAAAGTATAAAGCTGGAAAGGTAAGGGTATTTGATAATTTGAGTAATGGTTATTATAAAAATATAGAAGCTTTTTTATCAAATCCTTCTTTTGAATTTATTAATGGAGACTTGCTAGACGAAGCAGCGTGTATTAGTGCATGCAAAGATGTTGATGTGGTGTTTCATCAAGCAGCGTTAGGTTCAGTTCCAAGAAGTATTAAAACTCCCTTAGCTACCAACGCTGCCAATGTAACAGGGTTTTTAAATATGCTTACAGCAGCCAAAGATGCTGGTGTATCCAGATTTATTTATGCATCGTCTTCTTCTGTATATGGCGACAATCAGTTAATGCCAAAGAAAGAAGAAATTATTGGCAATGCACTTTCTCCGTATGCTGTTACAAAAAGGGTAAATGAACTTTATGCAAAAGTGTATGGTGAAACGTATGGTATAAAAACTATTGGGTTACGCTACTTCAATGTTTTCGGCCCTAGGCAGAATCCTAAAAATCCTTATGCCGCAGTGATTCCATTGTTTGTCTATGCTTTGTTGGATGGCAAAGCTCCTATTATTAATGGTGATGGAACACAGTCAAGAGATTTTACATTCATAGAAAATGTTGTACAAGCAAATATCCGTGCAGCATTTACGGAACATCCTGATGCCTTTAATAAAGTATACAATGCCGCCATCGGCGATAGCATTTCTTTGAATGAATTGTATAATTATTTACAAGAAATTTCTGGCATAACAATTCCCGCAGAGTATGCACCTCCTCGCGCTGGCGATATTAAAGACAGTCAGGCGGACATTACACTGGCCCAAACGTTGTTGGGATATAACCCACAGTTTAAAGCAAAAGAAGGATTGGAAATACTTTTTAAATGGTACAAAGAAAATCGAGAATTTTTGGATAAGGAGTAGTTGGTAATTGAAGTATTCGCCCAGTATTGATCTGATTAGCTCTAATTTTAGGCGTATTTTTATGATTTCATTTTTCGATTTTCTAACCTTCTAAATTCCATACTTGTACTACCAAAATTAATAAGCAGACAAACTTCAAGTTGAAAAGCTTCCATGTAATTTATAGCTTGTGCCAAATGAATATCATCTAATTTTGAAACAGCTTTGAGTTCTACAAGTATTTTGTCCTCTACTAAAAAATCTACTCGTCTAGAACCAATAGAACAATTTCGATAAAACAAAGGCATTTTTTTTTCTCGAATATATAGAAGCGAATTATATTCCAGTTCTATTGCAAGAGCTCTCTGATAAATTACTTCCATAAATCCATTGCCAATTGTTTTATGTACTTGCATAGCACAGCCAATTATCTTCCCTGTTAATTCAGAATATTTCATATATGATATAGCTTAAAAATTAAAAATTGATAGGCAAACATAATAAAAAAAACTGGGATTTATGGGATGGAGGGATTTTGGGATTGGATAGGCAATAATTATATTGGATATTCTATCCTTTACCGAAGTTAATTCGAAAACTTTAGATTTATGGGATGGAGGGATTTTGGGATTGGATAGGTAATAATTATATTGGATATTCTATCCTTTACCGAAGTTAATTCGAAAACTTTAGATTTATGGGATGGAGGGATTTTGGGATTGGATGGGCAATAATTATATTGGATATTCTATCCTTTACCGAAATTAATTCGAAAACGTTAAAATTCCCTTTTTTCTCTTCTCGTCTTACCTTCCTATTTCCAAAATTTACGAATCCGCGAATCCCCAAATCCCCAAATCCCCAAATCCCCCCATCCCATAAATCCCAGTTCCAGTTCCAGTTCCACTTCCCAAATCTTGTTTAAATACACTTATTTTCTTATTTTTAATAAATTTTAAATCTACCTTTTAACGAATGGGCTCAATATCTTAGTTTACAGATATGCCAGCGTGAGTCATGCTAAGTGAGAAAGACCTTATTAAAGGATGTAAAGACTGTAAAATAAAAGCACAGGAAGAATTATATAATCTTTACTCGAGAAAGATGTATGGCGTTTGTTATTATTATACAAGCTGTGCAGACGATGCTAAAGATTTATTGCATGAAGGATTTATAAAAATATTTGATAAGATAAGGCAATTCAAAGAAGAAGGATCTTTAGAAGGATGGATGCGAAGGATAATGGTGAATGCGGCGATTGATTTTATTCGAAAGAAGAAAGCGAGGCCTGATGCCGTTTTAGATTTTACAGTTGAAGATTCTGATGATGAGTTGTCGAACGTTGCAGAAGAGGAAGGAAGTGAAGAAGATATTTATTTTACCCAGGAAGAAATGCTCGATGCTATAAATAAATTGCCGGACGAACTGAGATTAATTTTTAATATGTCTTGTCTTGAAAGGTATTCACATAAAGAAATTTCAGTGTTGCTCGGGATTCGAGAAGATACTTGCAGGTCGAAGCTGAGGAGAGCGAGGAATATTTTAAGGACAGTTCTGGAAGAGTTGCATACGCTGAAATTAAGTGTTCAATATAAAAATTAGTTATGTTGAATAGATTGTTAAGAGTGTGTCTTGTAGGGTTATTTTTTTTGATTTCACTTTCTGGTTTTGCTCAGAAGGGAATGTCAATTACGTTGTTTGGAATGCCTCAGCGGACGTTTATGTATAGTAAACCAGAAGGAAAATATTTTGTGAATTATGGAGAAATACTTAAAAAGCCATCGTATAATTTTGCTTTTGGATTTTTAATGAAATATTATATTAATAAAATATTTGTAATTGGTTATGGGCTTCAGGCAGGACCTCATATACAAAAATATAGTACTTATAGAAAGCCTAATATAAGCGTTCAGGATTTTAGTATTTCACTTCGTTATATAAAAATTCCATTTTTGTTGCAATGTAATTATGTTGTAAAGGAGAAGTATAAGTTATTTTTTTCTTGTGCGCCACAGTTGAATATTTTGATAGCTGAAAATGGAGGCATACCAGTTTATATAGATGATAATTTTTTCTTTATAGACCCTGGGGGAGTATATCATAATTTTTTGTTGGCAGGAGTTATAAATGCAGGGGGAGAGTTCAAGCTTGATAATAAAATTTCCTTTACCATAAGTGCCAATTTTGAAGGTAATATATCTAGTGTAGAAAAAAGATACTTTCAGGAGGTAGCACCTGGAACAAAAGGTGATTCATACAAAATATTCGAATACCCTGCGATGACAATCAAGAGCAAGCATAATATTGTTTTAGGAATTTCTTTGGGATTAACATTTAGAATTGGAAATCCTAAATTATGACATTTCTTTAGGTGATCAGAATAATTTATGATTTAGCCCTACCTTAATACCAAGAACTGATCTTTTTATACTGTAAGCTTCATTTTTAATTGTTGCTGAGATCGGTGAAATTAGTATAAATGGTTCTACTTCGAAGTTGATATTTTTTGTGGTAAATAGTAATTTCAGATTTAATGACATGTTCATTAAAAATTCCCTATACTTGATTTCATCTTTTATATTGGCAATAAGTGTTGGGTCTAATTTATTTAATGTTTTAGAAGAATAAGAAAGTGTATTACAGCCATGGATACCTCCGGAAATGATGTATGATATTCTATTGGTTTTTTTAAGTATATAACCTATATGAATTCCTATTTCTAAGTAATTGAAATAGTTGTTAATTTTATAATTTACATATGTAACCTGATTAGAATAGTTGAATGATTGTTTTAACCGAAGGTAGGTAATGCTTAGCGCAGTAAAGGTTTTTTGAGGACATTTCCATATACTAGTTCCAATAGAATATCCATTTTGATTTTTAGTTACTGAATTTAGTTTTGAAAGATATTCTTCATATTGTGGTAGCGCTTTTTTAAATTCTAAAAAATAAAGTAAAGAAACAGTATTTGATAAATAATACAATGACTTGGCTTTCGGTTTTACCACCTCGATTTTTTCTATAACTTTTACTGGAGCAGCTCTAATAACATAGATGATACTAGTGTCTGAAATTATAGTTTCTATAGTATCGCCACCTATTTCCGAAGAAGAATCGGGAGTTTGTGCAAAACAACAATTTGTGCAGAAAATTAGAAACGATAAAAATGCAACTCTAATTTTCATTATTTCCTTCTACGATTTACATTTATCGTATCTTTTACTATTATAGTATCTCGTTTGATTACAGTAATTATTTTTTTGGGTTTAGGAGATTCCTCCTTCATGGTGTTAAGATTGTTGGCTTCTTTAGGATCTAGAGGTATATGATTGTTGAAAGATGAATCTGTTGTAGGCGTCTCAATGATCTTATTCTCATTAGAAGAAGGTGATTCTTTTTTGCTTTCTTTATTTTTATTTTTATTTGATATAATCCCTTTAGATGAGGATATTTTTTCTTGAGGAGGGTCTTCTTTTTTTGATTTTGTGTTTACTGTGTCATCAGTTAAAATACTTTTTTGAGAAGGTAGTAGATTGTTTTTCTCTTTGAGAGGTTGATTTATGAAATAAATTGCAGTTCCCGAAATGACAACTGAGGATGCTATTAATAAATAAAAAATATTAAAACTTGAAAAACTAAATTTCATGAAATTTTTAACCGTAACTTTTTTAGAAATAGAAGTCCAAGAAGAATTTAAAGGCAATTCTTTTTCAAGGTCTAGAAAACTATCCCTAAAAAGATTATCCAACTCCTTATCCGATAATTTATTCATGAATATTAAAACGTATAAAAAACAAGCGTTTATCTTTGATGTTTTTATAAAGATAAGATTAAAGCAGGTATAAATCCAATAGTCAAAGAAAAATAAAATAGTTGTAAATTCAATTATATGCCTCGTCTTTAAGGTGTTTTATTTTTTTGAAAAAAAATCAGCACGAATTCTTAATTGTCAGTCTTTATCTCATAACCTATTATTCTGCCACTTCTAAGTTAAATGGATTTGGTTAAATTATTAATTAGATAAAATTATGCGTATAAAATTACTTCTTGCCGTAATTGCCACTTTGTTATGTTTGACAACCCTAAGGGCACAAAATTTTTTAATTAGTGGAGCTAATTACTCTTTAGTTTCCTGTGGAAGTTCTAAAGACTTCTCATTAACGATTCCAGCCCAGACGGTCGTTCCTGTTACGTATGATTTTGCAATAAAGTCAACCTCTTTATTTGAGGGGCTATATTTTGAAGAAATGTTATCCTCCTCTTTGCCTTCATCGGTTATGGTTTCGTTCATTGACCATAAAAATATTTCCATTACGGTAAACGTTGCCAATACAGTTTCGGCACTTAATTTTAAACTGTATGCAGGCTATTGTAGTATTGACGTACCAGATTTTATTACAGATCCTTTTACTGTTGGAAATGACCAGCCAGCTTTTATAGCATCTATACAAAAAAATATAGCAGGTACATTATTATATACTGCTGAAAATTTTGTCAATATACCTAACTCAGGAGAGGCAAGGAATAACGTTATTCTGACTATTGATAATGAAGGTGTATTCCGCTATCAGATGAAAAACAATGTACCGGATAAATCTTTTGTTGGATATGTAAACTTAAAGGAAGATCAATTGCCTTCAAATTTTCATATAGATCAAGTGGTTGCGAATATATTTAATTCAAATGGTACGAAAATTAGCGGCCCTTATGTGCTTGCAAGTAACGTTCATAATGTTATTAAAAGTTCAGAAGGCTTGTGGATTGCAGATCCATTGAATCCTTTATTGCCATTACATATTGGACCAAATGAAGTGCTGATTGTGGAGGAGCATTTTACAGTAAATGGATGTATTCAAGATAATGACAGGACTTATCCAAAATTATCCTGGGGATGTCAAAAATATGATATCTCTTGTGGGAAACCTTCTAACGCAACGGGTGGAGGATTCGACGCAACTGTTTTGTCAAATCCTGAAAAGCCAAGTTTGACAGTTTTGTCTTCAAATGTTTCAGATATTGAATGTATTGGATATGGAGGAAGTGATGCACGAGAAAAAAGTGTACGCTTAAAAAATAATAGTAATGTAGCAGTTAAAAATATCAGATTTTCATTGTACAACAATTCTGGTCAGATCAATATCCCCCTAAATAATGATATAAGGATTAGGATTACAAGAAATTCAAACACGGAAACTTATCCCCTGAATATAAATGCGTATAACATAACTCATACTTCTACTTATACTCCAACAACGTTGCCATATGGTGTATCTGCAAATACTTTATTTACACCTTTGGAAATCAGCACTGGAGCAAGTATTAGTGGTTATACATTAGCTTATAGAATGAATGAGGGGCTGTATGGTGTGAATAATCCTGATGTGCGATTCCAAGGGAATTTTATTATGTCTCCAAAGGATTATCAAAATAATATTTCACCCAATTTTGCTAAAGGTGTAGGCTATGGCCAATGCGGACTTGATAATAATAGCAGTTTAGTAGTGTTTAGCTTAGTGGTAGATAAATATAATGACAATGGTATATGGAAAAGTATAGAGTTGGCTCCCTCAGATGAGATTGAATTTTTATGGAAAGAAGTGGGTTGTTGTATATCTGATGAACTGTTAGGAGCAACCGGGTATTTGAGTCCAGAGGTTAGGGTAAGTTATCCTAAGGATCTTTGTACTATTGAACGATCTATCGTTAGTAATAGTTTAGCTTTTATACAATTAAACGCTAAAGCATATGATTACAATACTACTACTGAAGGTGATGTTGATTTTTGTGCCTCTACTTCAGATGGTAAAGTAGAAAGAATTACTTCTAAAATAGGCTTTTCGAATGCTTATCCTGGCAAGTTAAGAATGCCTGGGTATCTAAATCAGAATGCAAAGTTTGTAGTAAGAGTGTATTTGCAAGCAGGGTTAGATTTAGATCAGTCATTAGATGGACCAAAAAACATGGCATGGATTGCTAATAAGGCAGTAGATAATATAGAATATATCGATGGATCGCCACAGAACAATACCACGGGTTGCAGTAATATATGTGTTGGTTGTATTTCAACTACACAACTTCAAAATCCTGAGTATGGTGTATTTTTGCGCAATGGGAATAATATTATAAGAGCGACAACTATTCAACTTATTAATACTCCCGATAATCAGCGTCCGGGAATTAATACAGCAAATTCTTTTAGCGCAAAGACCGGTACTGTTAATGCAAATTTTGTATATGAAATTTCATTCGAAATGGATGATGTACTTGCTGCACTTCTTCCGACGCTTCCAACGTCAGATTATAATAGTATTGGTCTTTTAGCTCTTGAAGATGCTTTTTTAGATGTCGATTTAAGAGCACATTGCAAGGGATTGGAGAGGCCGAATTATAAAATCATAATGTACCTGGATCAATGCAGTCAGAATACTTGTACTTATGCAAGTAGGTTCACTTCTATGAAACCATTGGCAAGTGTAGCAGGGGCAATGTTAATTAATTGTCCTGGTTGTTTGGTTCCAGGTGCAAACGTGTTACCGATTTCAATGTATAGAGAAAATCGCGGGTTTGTAGATAGTAACGATGATGGAAATCCAGACCAACCTTTAGCTCTAATTTCTGAAACTCATAGAACTGCAAAGACAGCAACCGCAGGGGATATTATGGTTTCTAAATTCATTGTAGCCATGTCTGATGGTGAAGCTAATAGTCCTTGTAATCCTATTTCAGTAACGAAGGCTGAATTAGATAATAAGAATTATTTTTTGAATAATTTATATATAAGAGTAGAACTTCCAAAAAATATTACCATTGAATCTATCATTGCAGGAATTGATCAAACCCCAACTTCGTTTCAATCAATAGCAGCGCCATTGTCAAGAATAAATAATGACTATTATTTTATTCACGTCCCATCTAGTTTATTTGGTCTTTCCTCATTCGGAGTTTCGAATAGTGTTTCATTAATTATTCGATATAAAATTGGAGATGTAATGCGTGAAATTGACTTGCTCGAAATTAATTATCAGGCGGGGTATTCTAGATGTGACAATTGCACCAATGTGGAGGAAATGGTAGTTATTAATGGCAAACTTGATGAAATAAATGTAGCTCAATGCAATGCTGCAAATGGGTGTTTATTATCACCAATTAGTTTAGCAGAATGCTCATCAAATGCTGCTAGTGGTTTATTTTTAAAGTTGAATGATTTAGTTCAAATTGACAAAACATTTATTACCTGTACTTCTGCATCCAGTACATTTCGATTTGTTCCCTATTACCAGGATAGCAATGTTATTATTGATGATATTTTGAATGGAAGTTGTAGCAAAAGAATATCAGCGTTTGTACAGGGGAATTTTTATAATTCTTACAAATTTGAATATCATAATTCAGGTGCTCTGTCACGTCAATTTGAGGGAGAGTATCGTACGTTTATCCAAGGTACTGATATTATTTTTGAAATACCTCTACCCAAAGATTACAATGTTGATGCTTTAACTATAACAAATACTGGAGGAGATACCAGAGCTCGCAGTTTCATACAAAATTATACGGTTGCTAATCCAGCTGGGTTGCCAGGCTCTTCTTTTATAATTGTGAATGATCCAACAAATACAAATTATCCAACAAGGGCAAGGATTACATTTCATGCCGAATCTTTTTCTACCAATATGGGTTTGATACCAGATTATCAAAGTTCATCTACCGTAATTAGAAATTATAATGGGTGGCCGGGTACGAGCACAGAAGTCCACCCTCTCCTGTTATCAGATGAGGTTTATGTAATTAGAGTAAGCTTAGAGCTGGTTGCAAACAAGTCCTGCTCTCTGGTTCAGGATTTTGAAACGGAAAAAGATTATTACACAACAGATTTGAGTTTAAAGTTTTTACCGACCTGTAATATAATGGGAGATGAAAGGGTGCCTTTCAAAGAGGAAAATTATAATCCGAATATATTTTCTTCTCCTAATTGGTTAACTAATAATCTTCCAACTGATTTTACTCGAATGATAGGAAGTCCAGCATTAACGAATGCGCCAGCAGAACTGAAAGGCACTATATTAGGAGTTGGTGTATTACCTGTTGTAACCAATGGACGTGTACAGGTGCCCATCAATCTTGAAAACTATAATGCTCTTAAAGGGCTCATATATCCAATTGCTTCTGCATTTCTTTACATTGATGGCGCGGCATTTACTCAAGGATTAATTTTGGAAGGAATTTATATTGGTAATAATAATATTCCCAATCCAACGAGTGCAAATTATCTGACTAATTCTTCCATAACTCCGGTCTTGGATGTAGATGGAAAAGTAGTTTCCTATATTGTTGGTGTCCCAGGTGCAAATGTATCAAGTAGAAATAATAATTTTACATTGGTTTTTCGTTACGATTGTTCAGGTTGCTCCAGCTTGGAAAAGTCTTCCTGTGGAGGAGGAGGAGATGCTCAATGTCTTAAACCTTTAGTTATAAATGGTAATCCGGAAGCAAATATAAGAATACGTTATGGATATGACTGTAGCAATAACTTTCCAACCACTACATCGCAATTTGCTAATACATGCAAGTATTATGAAGACGAACCAATATTGTGTTTTGTAACAAATGCTTCTGTTGCCATGCAATTGAATACTGTTATAAATAATTCAAACCCAATTGCACCTTGTTCTTCGTTTGACTATGATTTATCAATTACCTCCTGTGAAGATGGAGAATTAAATGCATTTAATATTGCGTTGACTCTTCCTCAAGGTTTTTCAATCGATCCATCTGTAGCACCGTATATATTTGAAAATGGTGGAATGGCAAGCATTAGTTTAGTGCCACAATTGGATAATATATTCAATATTGTTAATAGTTCACTTCCTCTTAATGGTATTTCAAAAGGAGGTACTGTGAAAGTTAGATTTAAAATAATACCAACATGTATGCTTATTGCCGATGCTTCGATTAAAGTCATAGTGACGGGAACAACCTATTGTGGTAGTTTTACTAGTAAGAATGGGGAGCGTATAGATATTTTGAATGGATCCATTCAATTAAATTCTTTACTCGATAATATTACAATCCCAAATACAGGAATTGTGTTGACGCCAAATAATCTTTCAATTGATTATTCTTTTTCTGCTTTTCAAAATTTCGACAACGCTTTATTCGTTGAAGTAAAGGATGTCAATAATCAAGTAAAATATTCAACTACTTTTTCTATCGATAAAGTAACTACAGTTGGAACAATTACTGCTACACTTAATTTACCTTCTACCTGCGCAAACTACACCGTTACGGTCACACCAAAACTTGGCTATGTTGCCAGTTGCGGCTATGATATAAATGGAGACGTAATTGAAAGTTGTAAAAATGTAATTAATGGTACAACCGTTTCCAAGCCAATAACTATAATAGGACATATTCCAATAGATATAGACTTAACAGGAAACACGGCCAGTATACTATGCTCTTCTGCTGCCTCGTTGACCTTAACTGCGACTCCAAAAGCGGGTACTCCTATTTTCGATTATTCATGGTCTGGTCCTTCTATCGTAGGCGAGGCGATGATTGCTTCAGTCTCAATAAATGGCGTTGGTTTTTATACTGTTACGATTACCGATGATAATTTGTGTACAGGTAGTAAAACCATCGAAGTGAAAAATGAATTTAAAACTATTTGCCCCGGAGATATTTGTCCGGGAGAAAATCCAACACTTGATGTAAATGTAGGTGGAGTAATTGGAACTTATACAGTACAATGGTATAACCAGGCGGATCCAAATAGTATGATACCAGCGTCTATTACACAACCTGGTGATTATTTCGCCCTAGTGATAACGCCTGTTTGTACACTTCAGACAAGCGTATGTCATATCGGATTTAAAAGATATCCTGTTGCATTTACTGTATCTCCTGCAGGCCCTACGGCTATTTGTCCGGGGCAAACAGTGGAGTTGAGCGTTCTAAACCCAGGAGCAAACGATCCATTAATAACAGATGTGATTTGGAGTACTGGGGAAACGTCCTTAAATCCTGTAACCGTACCTAATACTACAGGTCCTGGACTTCCACCAAATATGATTCGACCTGAAGAAGCAGAAAAGGGAGGGTATTTTATTGTTGCGATTGATAAAGGAACGGGATGCAGAACAGTTTCTAATAGAGCGGTAGTATATGGTCCGCATACAACAATAAGTAGGAGTTGTTATCAGGATGCAGGTGGTACAAAGGTTTTGCTATCGGCAGGTAGCAACATAGCAGCAGGTTCTTATAAATGGTATTCTGCAGTAACTTCTCCTTCTTATCAGGAAACTGAAATTACCGATCAGGCTTTATTGCCAGCATTTTCAAATGGCAATAATAATTTGATAGTAAGCACTCCGGGAATTTATGTTGTTAAAAATGATCTATCGCAACAATGTGGAACACATTGGTCCGTTTATGAAAACATGTTAACTACAGGTTCGCCTAATCTGAATATAATCAGTGCGAATGACGGAAGTTTTGCTAACAGTGGTAATCCTGTTTTATGTAGTGATCCAAAAGGATATACTACTGACTTTACGGATTGTCTGGATCGCACCGATTACCCTATCACAGATCAAACATTTACGATTGGTAAGACTATGACTAATTATGGAAGTTATACAGCCAATGATTGGAACCCTACAAGTGGTATGTGGTCATCTGTTAATTCTCCAGGTAGCAGTGCAACCAATTATATGATCATCGATGGTGTGACGCAAGCGGTAAGCAAAAGAATATGGTATAAAGAAAATATTCCTGTACAACATAATTTATATTATTTGTTCAAAGCTTCTTTGTTAAATATAGATGCAAGATCCTTTACTGCTGCAAAAGTAATTCCTGAAGTTAAATTAAGAATAATGTATAAGGAGACTATTAACGGAAGTAAAGTAGGATGGGAGGAACCGATTCAGATTTTATATCAGAATACGAATCCTCAGTGGTTAGATATTAGTCAGTTTACATTAGCAGGATATGGCGCCTTATTTGACAATCTTCCTATGGAGGCAAAATATGTAGACTTGGAAATAATTATGAGTGGTGGTGGTTCTGTTGGAAGAGATCTTGCACTGGATGATGTAGAATTAATTCCTGTAGGTGTTTGCGACGATATTACTACTGTACTTGCAACTTCTTCTACACGTGCCTGTGGTGCAAATTTTGTTACGATTGATAATTCTTCTAAATATACTTGCAAAGGTGTTCCTATTAAACTTCAGGCATTTCAACTTGGAAGCAATTCTGCCTTGGAATTTATATGGAAAGATGGAAACACGGCTCAGATTGTAAACGATGGTGATGGAGATCCGATGACCCTTACAGTAAGTCCAGACATTACTACCACTTATTATTTTACAGTTAATGATAATGTAAATCAATGCACGAATACAAGAGCTATTACAGTGTTTGTGGTAACACCTGTGGTTCATATTGTTTCGAATCCTCCTTCGGCTAATATTTGTACAAATGCCAATGTAAGTTTTTTGGTAGACCGTTTTGCAGGAGTTGGAAATGTCTCGTATCAATGGTATAAAAACGGCACAGCAATAAGTGGTGAGACGGGATATAATTATACTCCATTATCAACATTATTAATAGATAATGATCAGATCGAATGCAAGATGTCGACTGTATGTACTATAAATGGTAATGCAAATGCTCAAGTAATTTCTAATATAATAAATGTTAAAGGACAAATGTATAGTGCTAGTCCAGCGGGAGTGGATAAAACTACATGTAAAGGTACAGCTATCACATTAGGTTCTCCAGCTATAACTGGAGTCACTTACAGTTGGAGTCCTGCTACTTACCTTGATAATGCTACAAAAGCAGAGCCAGTCGTAACTCCAACAGGTAATGAAACAAGTTTGACATATTCACTAACGGTAATTGATGTAAACGGATGTACTAAAACGGATGATGTAATAATAACGGTTACTTCGCTTCCTTCTTTACCAAATATAACAAGTCCTGTCACTTATTGTAAAGGAACTACAGCCCTACCTCTAACCGCTACAGGTACAAATTTATTATGGTATACCGTATCGACAGGAGGAGTAAGTATTTCAACTCCCACTCCTTCTACATCAACTGTTGGTACAATTTCTTATTTTGTTTCTCAAACAGTAAATGCCTGTGAAGGAGCCAGAGCACAAATCGATGTTGTGGTAAATGCATTGCCTACACTAGTAATTACCAATCCATCTGTTGTATGCAGTCCGGGTACAGTTAATCTTACATCTTCTTCTGTCACCGCAAGTTCTACTTCTGGATTGACTTATACCTATTGGACTGATGCAGGTGCTACAACTTCTTATGGATTGCCGACTACAGCAGGGGCTGGTACGTATTACATAAAAGGAACAGATGCTGCAAGTTGTTTTGCGATTAGTCCTGTAATAGCGACAATCAATCCAATACCGATTGTTTCCATTACCAATCCATCAGCAGTATGTAGTCCTAGTACAGTTGATATTACTACTTCTTCCATCACCTCAGGTTCTACTTCGGGATTGATTTATACTTACTGGACTGATGCTGTCGCTGCAACTGTCTATGGAACGCCTACAACAGCTGGAGCTGGCACTTATTATATTAAAGGAACAACTGCAGCAAATTGTTCTGCGATTAGTGCGGTAACTGTTACTGTCAATCCTATTCCTATTGATTTTAATTTCAATGCTGGTCCTACAACGTTGTGTCAAGGTACTGCATTGAATATGAATATAACTACACCAGAATCACAAACTGGAGTTACCTACTCCATGGTGGATTATCCGTTATCATCTAAATATCTTGGAGGAGGAACAAGTCCAAGTGGTTTTGCTTGGGCCCTAGAGATTAAAGAATCAACAGGTTTTACTGTTCGTGGTAGAGCTATCAATACTACAACAGGATGCCAGAGAATTAAATCACAAGCAATCATTGTAAACCCTAAACCTACTATGACCCCAGTGATTAGCGCCAATAGTTATAATTGTAGTACGAATCAATATACGCTCTCCGTTACAGCCGCATCTGGTTATACAGCTTCTTGGTACAATAACTCGTTATTTCTTTATGAAAGTAATACCGCTTTGGCTACAGGAACAAGTTATTCTCCGACAATAGATGATAGGACCTGGTACAATGTAAGATGGCAAAATACTGTTACAGGTTGTTTCGGTGATTACAAAACTGCCTACCTGCATAATAAATGTAAAGGGTTAAAGTTTGATGGTACTGAAGATTTAGTTAAAATTTCCAATCCTGTTACAGGATTAATGTCAGACGCATCGTCAGCATTTACTTATGAACTATTTTTTAATCCTGCATCTGGTGGGTTGAGCAGACAAGCTTTGATTAGCAATAGAGAAGTTGTAGATGGAATCACTATTGGCCTTGATGCTGGTAAGCCATATGTAAAAGTGAATAATGTTGCTATATATAAAGAAGGTACTGGGTTTTCAGCTATTACTTATGGAGTTTGCCACCATCTCGTAGTTACAAGGGAATCCTCTTCAGTATCATCACCATTAGTTCCAAATCAATTAAAAATCTATTTGGATGGAGTTTTAAGATATACAGGTACATTAACAACAAGCCCCGTGGTTAATTTGCCTATTCGATTTGGTAAAGACTTTGCAGTCACAGATGGTAGTTTATACAAAGGTATGATCGATGAAGTAAGGATATGGAATAAAGTGTTATCAACCACTGAAATGTCTTCCTACGCGAATCAAAACGTAATGGCAAACGTTAATTTAAGAGCGGTCTGGATGTTAATGGAAGGCACAGGTCAAATAGTGTCAGAAGCAAAAAATTCTGTTAATAACGGTGTGCTAGGAGGAACAACAGCAGTAGAAGCCCATGATCCTACATGGGATCCTTATATTTGTTCTGCTCCTAGTTATCTTAGAGGAAGTTTAGGAGAAGAGCCTGTAAGTAATAGCTTGAATTTTGAAGTCAAAACAAATCCGAATCCATTTACAACAGAAACTAATGTAACTGTTATGGGAGCAAAATCTGCATCTGTACAATTATTAATCCTTGATGTAAATGGAAAAACTTTATACGAGAATAATCATTTTCCAGTCAATGAAGAAATTTCTATAGGAGAAGATCTGCCTTCTGGAATGCACATTCTAAGGGTAATTGATGGAGAGAAAATTAAAACAATAAAAATGTTAAAGTTTAAATAATTTATTAAAAATAATGTAATAATAAATTACTGCCAGAGACTATTTCTTTGGCAGTAATTTATTTTAGAAATATGTTGATGCGTATATATATATAAATAGTTATATCAACTCCGCCGCCTCTTCATCCAAATACCAATACAAATTACCCTTGGAAGGGTTTATATACGAAGCAGGATATTTATTCCAATCGTCTTTTTGTTTTGTAATGGATAGAATTTTTTCGGCTTTGCTTTTTCCTGTGGCAAGAAAAGCAACGTTCTTTGCGTTGTTGGCTACAGTACCTGTAAGGGTTACACGTTTTTGTCCGGAAGTAGGATGTGTAGCTACTTCGCATACTTTATCCGATTCCAATAATTCCATTTGATGAGGAAAGATAGAAAGCGTATGGCCGTCGTCTCCCATGCCTAGCATTAAAAGATCGAAACAAGGAATATCGTTTACTTTTGAAAGTGTAGCAAAAATTTCTTTTGAATAACGGATAGCTTCTCCTTCTGGATCATTTTCGCCTAAGACTCTGTGAATGTTTTTTACTGGAATATTTATTTTGGAGAGTAACTGTTCATCCGTCATTTTAAAATTACTATCCGCATGGGTAGGAGGTACGCAGCGTTCGTCGCCCCAAAATAGGTGTACGTTATTCCAATTTATTTTATTTTTATAGTAATCTTCGGCAAGCAGCGCAAATAATATTTTTGGAGTACTACCTCCAGACAAAGCGATGGTAACGACCCCATCTTTTTTTGCGATTAAATCTGATAAATAATCAGCAAAAGCTTTGGCTACTTCTTTGCTGTCTTTAAATACTTTTAGTTCCATGGTTTCATTTTGAAAGCCAAAGATACTATTTTGCATGAATTTTTTTATTGTTTTATCGAATCAATAATCTCTTTATAGTTAATGTCCATATGAGAAGCATTGTAAATACAACGGCCATTTTTAATGATTAAGACTTGAGGGGATTCGTGTTCAACAAAAAACGTGTCTTGCACTTTTAAAGAGGCAGGTCTATAGCTTATAAGATCTAAATAGTAAGGTTTTAAAGCACTAGTGTCTTCCTCTTTCCAATTTCGTTCAAGTCGGCCCAGTGCAGCAGAACTGATTGAGCAACGTGTGCTATGTTTGAAAATTAGTACTGGTTGAGTAACAGATAACTCTTTTATTTTTTCTATTTCTGTTACTTCTTTAATTTCTAGCCAATTCATTTTTATTAGTTTTTAGTATTGAGTCATTAGTCTTAAGCAAAAGTATAACAAATCAAGTGTTGTAAAGGTTTCAAGCAAATAAAAAAATGCTCCAGATTATATCGGAAGCATTTTTTTATTTTAACTCAAGACTAAAAACTAAGGACTTAATACTAATAGTTAGTACCAGATCTCGCTTTCCTTCTCGTTTACTTTAGGTTTTTTTGTTTTTTGTTTTTGATAATTAGGGACTTCAAGTCCTTCATTTTTACCATATTTCCTTAAGATACGTTTTCTGTATTTTTCTTTGGCTTTATAAGAATTTTTCATTCTTCCACCTTTCCAAACAGCACTTGGGTGCATACCTTTTTGTTTTCTACGAATAACGATATCACCCGTATAGTTGGCCATTTTCTTGCCTTTCTTACGTATAGACTTGTCTTTCTTTTTAATAGTTCGAACCAACATGTCGCCTTGATATCCTGCGATCTCATGTTCTTTCTCACGACGCATTTTGGCTCTTTTGGCAAGATAGTTTACAGGTATATCGCCTTTGTAATTAGCCATTTGTTTTACCTGCTTACGATCAATTTCTCTTACAAGAACCATTGTACCTGAATTTTTAGGTCCCTGCATACGTGATTCAAAAGGTTGCATATCTCCAGTGTAGTTGGCCATTTGTTTGGACAGCTCTCTGCGTTTATCTCCTTTGTCCATCACATAAACCTGAGGATTTTTAGGTCCTTGCATTCTGGATTGGAAAATTGGCATGTCTCCAGTAGAGTTGTTAGCCATTTCTTGTGATTTGTTTTTTTCTTTGTTGCGGTCTACCACTACATAATTGTCGTGTTTAGGAGCTTGCATGCGCGATTGAGGAATTTTTTGGTCCCCACTTTCATTAGCTGCCATTTCCTGAGATTTATTTTTCTCTTTATTTCGATCCACTACAGAATAATTATCATTCTTAGGAGCTTTCATATTGGACTGAGGAATTTTTCGGTCGCCACTTTCGTTGGCTGCCATTTCCTGAGACTTACGCTTAGATCTGCCACGGTCAGCATTTACGTAATTGTCGTTCTTTGGAGCCTGCATATTCGACTGAGGAATTTTTCTATCACCACTTTCGCTGGCGGCCATTTCTTGAGACTTGCGTTTAGACTTTCCTCTGTCAGCGTTTACAAATGTAGAATTTCTTGGGGCTTGAGTATTCGACTGTGGGATTTTTTGATCTCCAGTTTGGCTTTTCGCAATGTTTTTAGATTGATTACGAGTAGAATTGCCTTTCACTTTTTGTCCGCCATCGTAATTGATATCCGTTTGGTTTGCAGCTCTAGGTCTACTGTTTCCTGAATAATTACCAACATCAGCACGTTGAGGTTGTTTTTGAATTTGATCGCCACTAGCGTGTTTGGTAAGTTGCTGGGCTTTATTTTTTTCTATATTCCGATTTATTTTTTGCAAACTTCCTTCGTTTCTAGGACCTTGAGATTTTGAGGTAGGTGTTTTTTGTAAATTTCCTTCGTTTTTGGGACCCTGAGATTTTGAAGTAGGTTTTTTCTGTAAATTCCCTTCATTTCTAGGACCTTCAGATTTAGAGGTTGGTGTTTTTTGAAGAGCACCTTCGTTTTTTGGAGTCTTTGTTTTCGATTGAGGAAGGGTATTTGTTCCTTTTTGTTTTTTAGATATTTTTTTTGAAGAAGTTTTTGATTTGTCTTCCGGTTGTTTGATAGTTGTGCCATCAGGGCGGATTTGAGCAAATAGAGTATTTCCATTAACTAAAAAAATCAGGAAAAATAATAGACCAAAACCTCCTACTAGTTTTCTTGATACTCTAGATTTTATATTTTTTCCCTTCACTGATCGTTTCTTTAAGTGTTAAACTTATAAGCGTGTTTTTCTTGGTGCTTTAATCTGTTTAGGGCTTTTTTTGTTTACAAGACCTGATTCATGACTAATTCGTTTGGTAGGAGCTTTTTTCTTTTTCCCTTTACCATTTTTCAAACTACCGTCTTCCTCAAATTTACTGAGGTCAGCCTCGCTTACCTGACCAAGGCCTGGGCAGGGATAAGATTTTTTCTTGCAGGATGGAAAAGTTGAGAGTAAAAGTACACACACAATTCCTAGACATACTATTTTTTTCATAGACTTCATAACCTGTTACTTTACAAATCTAATAAATTTACTATTTAAAATCAAGAAGTTCCTAAATGGTCAAGAAACTTCAACGTTTTCTTACTTAATAAAATATGCTTTTATCTGACTAAACTTTGGAGTTTTGGTCTGTTTAATCGATTTAGTATTCTATTAACGTTTTAATCTTCTTTTTCATGCGTTCACGTGGCAGGAAATTTTCTTCTAGATTTTTAGAAAATGGAACGGCTGTATCTAGACTGCCTTCTCGCATTACGGGGGCGTCAAGGGAAGAAAAGCAGGTTTCTCCTATCCAAGCGGCAATTTCTGCACTTATACTGCCAGTTATGGTATCTTCGTTTACAATTAAAACTTTGCCTGTTTTCTTTACGGAAGTTTCTACGGTTTCTTTATCCCAGGGCAATAAGGTTCTCAAATCTATTATATCAGCTTCCACAGCCATTTCACGGCATAATTCTTTTGCCCAATGCACTCCAAGGCCATAAGTAACGATAGATAGTTCGTCTCCTTCGGTTACTAGAGCCGCTTTTCCTATGGGAAGAGTATAATAATCGTCTGGAATTTCTTCCGAGAGAGAACGGTAAAGAAGTTTATGTTCAAAGTATAAAACGGGATTAGGGTCTTCGATAGCCGAATTCAACAGTCCTTTAGCATCAAAAGGGTTGGATGGATACACGATTTTTAATCCAGGAGTATGAAAGAACCAGCTTTCTGTCGATTGCGAGTGGAAGGGGCCTGCACCACTTCCTGCGCCTGTAGGTAGGCGAACTACGACATCTGCATTTTGACCCCAACGATAGTGAGATTTTGCAAGATTATTTACAATTTGATTAAATCCACAACTTACAAAGTCGGCAAACTGCATTTCTATTACTGATTTTCGTCCTTTTATAGATAGGCCAAGACCGGCACCAAGTATAGCGGACTCGCAAAGAGGAGTATTTCGAACTCTTTCTTTCCCATACTTCTGTACGAAACCTTCTGTTATTTTAAACACTCCTCCATATTCTGCTATGTCTTGTCCCATTATAACAAGGTCTCTATAGCGGTCCATACTTTGTCTAAGCGCATCAGAGATAGCATCTACGTATCTTCTGTTGCTTTTCATACGAGTGCCGGGGTTCGTTATTTTTTGTACAAAAGGCATGTACATATCTTGAAGTTCCACGTCAGTATTTGCGATAGGAAAAGGTTCTTCCTCCGAGTAACGAAGCCCTTGTTCAATTTCTTCTTTTATTTCATTTCGAAAATCTTGAATTTGTTTATGAGTAAGAAGTCCTTCGTCGAAAAGGAATTTTTCATAATTTTCTACAGGGTCTTTTTTTGCCCATTCTTCAAATAGTTCTTTGGGAATATATTTGGTTCCAGAAGCTTCTTCGTGTCCGCGCATTCGGAAGGTCATTGCTTCTACTAACAATGGCTTCGGATCTTTACGCATTCTTTCTGCTGCCGTTTTTATAGCGTCATAAACTTCAAGAATATTATTTCCATTTACTTGAAGGGTATCCATTCCATAAGCAGGTCCTTTTTCTGTAAAGCTTTTTATTTTAAATTGTTCTTGGCTAGGTGTTGATAGACCGTATCCATTATTTTCTATAATAAAAATAACAGGAAGGTTCCACACTGCTGCTACGTTTAGTGCTTCGTGAAAATCACCTTCACTTGTACCTCCATCACCACTGAACACAACGGTGACACGTTCTTTTTTGTCTAATACATCAGCTAAGGCAATCCCATTGGCTACAGCAAGTTGTGGCCCAAGGTGAGAGATCATACCTACAATATGATGTTCATTACTGCCAAAATGAAAGGAGCGGTCGCGACCTTTTGTGAATCCAGAAAGTTTTCCTTGAAACTGGCAGAATAATCTATGAGAAGAGATTCCTCTTCCTGTGAATATACCAAGATTTCTATGAAGTGGTAGAATGTATTCTTCTTTGTCCAACGCACATACGGTACCTACCGATATTGCTTCTTGGCCTATTCCTGAAAACCATTTTGAGATACCACCCTGGCGAAGAAGGATTAGCATACGCTCTTCTATAAGTCTAGGTTTAAGAAGCTCTTTGTATAAATGAAGTAGCGTCTCGTCAGAATATGTTTTACGATTGAATTGCATAAGTTATTGAAAGCCCTAAGGTACAGTTTTAGAATAATAATTCAATATATAGTCTTGAGTTATTAGTCCTGAGTAGTTAGTGAAAAGAGTTGCTTTATTCTCAGGAATAATAACTCAAGACTCACGATTTACTTGAAAAAGGGCAAAAATATCCATCAGCAAGGCTATACCCATATGAATGAGATAACCTCCAAAAATAGTTTCAGTGCGGTAAGCGATTATACCAAGAATATATCCACCTAGAGCAGAGCTTAAGGTCTCTACGGGCGGTTTTCCAAAATGTAAAAAAGCATACGTAACAATCATAGGAAGGATAGCTTTTTGTCCCATACAGTTCATCATACCGATTACCAATAGTCCACGAAAAAGAAGTTCGACGTTGATAAAATTAAAAATGTAGAAGAATTCATAAATATAAAACAGCTGTTTTTGAGACAAGCCAAAAACAGCTTCATAATTCCAATATTTATAAAAGGGATATTGTACTGTAAAGTCTTCCTGAAAAGAGGCCCAGCCAACCAGAGGTATCATGAAAAGGAATAATATGAAATAGGGTTTCCAGTGAAAATTTCGAAGGGATAGTCCGTACAGACTTTTTGATAAAGGATCGTATTTGTAATGCAGGAATAATATGCCTATGAAATACACCAATATTGGAAAGACTTCTAGCGACAATTTTTTAATATAAATGGCCTCTGCCTTATTCATTAGAAAATTAAATTGTAAAAAATCGGTAGAAATACGAAATGCTCCGTCAAAAGAAATTAAAAGAAGTGCAACAAAAGATTTTATCATTAATTCTTTATTTAAAAAGTAATTAATTTTTGATGTATAATAATAAATAATTATAGTACCGTAGTAGGCAGTACTATAGAGTATAATGTAAAATAGAAATCGAACAGCTTGATTTTTTTGCTTTTCTATGATTTCATTTTCTACATCAAAATAATAATTTACGCTAATAGATACCAATAGAAATAGTGTAACGGCAAGATAAGTGCTTAAAGAGTAATCAGTCCGAATGAAATCTTTACTATAGCCGAAGAATTTTTTCAAAGAGTAAGTATAATTATATCCTTAAAGTTAAATGTTAAAAACTGAAAGTTCAAAAAAACCATGTTATGCTATTAATTATTGACTATATATTACTAATTTTAGGGATTAAAGAAATACCAACACATGATTAAATACGATTTTTTTACACTTGAAAACGGATTAAAAGTATTTGTTCACCAGGACAAGACAACACCAACAGCAGTATTAAATATTTTATACAACGTAGGGAGTAGAGATGAAGACGAACATAAAACAGGATTTGCGCATCTTTTTGAGCACCTTATGTTTGGCGGTTCCAAGAATATAACCTCTTTTGATGAGCCCTTACAAAAAGTAGGAGGAGAGAATAATGCCTTTACCTCTCCCGATTTAACTAATTATTATATTACACTCCCCTCAGCCAACTTGGAAACTGCTTTTTGGCTTGAATCGGATAGGATGTTATCTTTATCTTTTGATCCTAAAGTGCTAGAGGTACAACGCAATGTAGTGATCGAGGAGTTTAAACAACGTTACCTCAATCAGCCTTATGGTGATGTATGGCTTAAATTGAAACCTGTGATTTATGAGAAACATTCTTATAGATGGCCAACTATTGGGAAAGAAATTTCTCATATTGAAGAAGCCACTATGGAAGATGTAAAATCTTTCTTCTATAAATATTATATCCCTAACAATGCTATTTTAGTAGTAGGAGGGAATGTAGAAACGGCAGATGTAAAATTACTTGCTGAAAAATGGTTCGGCCCGATTCCTTCTGGTACTCCGTATAAAAGAAATCTTATTCAAGAGCCAGAGCAGAAAGAACAAAGAAGATTAGAAATTTCGGCTAGCGTACCTTTAGATGGATTATTTATTGTTTATCACATGCCTGACAAACAATCAAAAGATTATATAGTGTGTGATCTTTTGAGCGATATTATAGGGAGAGGTAAATCTTCTAGGTTGTATGATAAACTTGTAAATGAGAAAAAAATATTTTCCTCTATCAATAGCCATCTTTCAGGTTCGAATGAGCCGGGACTTATTATTATTGAAGGAAAATTGAATCAAGACGTAAAGTTGGAAGATGCCGAGGCTGAAGTGCTTTCTCTAATAGAAGAGATAAAGAAAATGACAGTTTCTGATAATGAACTTATAAAAGTAAAAAATCAGGCGGAATCTACGTTACAGTTTGGTGAAGTAGAATTACTTGAAAGATGCATGGCACTTGCATTTGCAGCTAACCTTGGCGATCCGGAATTAGTTAATAAAGAGTCAGAGAGAATTCAAGCGGTTACGGCTTTAGATCTAAACCGTGTGGCCAATCAGTATTTGAAGAGTACTAATTCTACAGTTATGTATTATAGGGCGGAGAAATAAATGTACTTGTCTATACTTTACTATTTGATGTTTTTTGCTGGGCTAGTTCAAATAGGTCTAGTTTTGGGAAGTCTTGTTATACCAAAACTACTCAATTGGAAAGGTGAACTAGAGAAAACATCGCTTTTGATTCGACAAATTTTTTGGACTTATGCAGGTTATATTTTAGTTATTAATTTTTCTTTTGGATTGGTCACTCTTATAGGTGTACATGAATTGTTGGATAAATCTTTTCTTGCAAAGTGTGTAACTATATTTATTTCTATTTATTGGATTTCCAGAATTCTTGTGCAGTTTTTTTACTTTGATACTTCATCTGCCCCGAAAGGATTGCTATACACATTTGGTGAAATTACATTAGTAGTAGTTTTCTTTTTTTTAGCAATAATTTATTCATGGGCTTTTATATATAACTTAATTTAATAAACATGTCAGAAATATATCTTATTCTGATAGTTTTATTTTTAGTGGTTAATATTGGATACCTTCTTGGTTATATTCAACTATTATCTATAGCTAGAATCTTTGGTTGGTTATTGGTAGTAAGCGCTACCTTATTGGTTCATATAATTACTTATAATTCCTCGCCGTTATTCAGGATGTTGGCTATTATTACTACGACTTTATTTAGTATGAAAGGTATAGTATTCGTAGAGGTTTATAGAGGTAGACCTAAGTTAACGTATCTTCAATGGTTAGGATTTGCAATAGGTTGGTTTGGAATGCGTCCTCAACTATTTGAAAAATTAATTTCTCCTAAGTTGGACGGCATAAATGTTTTATTTATAAAAGGGCTAATAAGAATAGGTATAGGTTTTTTATTTTTGATTAGTGCGGCATTCCTAAATCAAAATTATGATTTCCATTATTATATATCAGGAATAATTGCATTAGTTGGGATGAGTTTTATTTTGCATTTTGGGATATTGGTGATCAGCGCAGCTAATTGGCGTTTATTAGGAGTGGATTGCAAAGAGTTATTTAGATCTCCTGCTTTGTCAATGAGCTTGAATGAGTTTTGGGGAAAACGATGGAACTTAGCTTTTTCTGAAATGACAGCCTTAGTGGTGTATCGTCCAATAAAAAATAAAATGAATAAAGGCTTTGCAGTTTTTTTGTCATTTGTTTTTTCTGGAGTTCTTCATGAAGTAGCGATTAGCCTACCTGTCAATTCTGGATATGGCTTGCCAATGATTTATTTTTGTATACACGGTTTATTGATGTTTGCAGAACAGAGAGTAATAGTTGTAAAACAGATTTTAGAACATACAATTTATTCTAGAGTATGGGTGCTATTTTGGTTGATTCTTCCAATGCCCTTGTTGTTTCACAAGGAATTTATGGGTAAAATTGTTTTTCCACTTACGAATCAACTCACTGTTGATTTATTTGGTAAAAAAGAACTAGTTATGCAGATTGTTTTTGGCGTGATTTAAAACGAGTTAAAAAAATGAAAAAAATAAAAGTAGGTTTTGGTTACGATGTACACCAATTGGTTGAAGGCAGAGAGCTTTGGTTGGGTGGCATTAAATTGGAAAGTGTAAGAGGTGCTCTTGGTCATTCTGACGCAGATGTATTAATTCATGCTATATGCGATGCTATTCTTGGAGCGGCGAACATGCGCGATATAGGCTTCCATTTTTCAAATACAGACGATCGTTGGGCGGGTGTTGACAGTAAAGTACTTTTGAAAGAAGTATGTAGAATGATAAGAGAAAAAGGATGGGAGATTAGCAATGTAGATGCTTCGCTGGCGTTAGAAAATCCTAAAATAAATCCTCATATCGAAAAAATGCAGTTGGCATTATCGGAGACAATGAACATTCCTACAGAAGACATTTCTTTGAAAGCTACTACGAATGAAAAGCTTGGTTATGTGGGTAGAGAAGAGGGTGTAAATGCTTTTGCAGTGGCTTTGTTGTACAAAGACTAAAGATATATAAATTAGATTTTATCTTCATTCAATATTTTAGCATCGAATATAAATGTGCCAAAAGGAATAAACGAAGCAATAAAAGCAATTAAACCTTTTTTAATTGACCATTTGTCTGATACCATTACATGGAGAAGTGTAACTAAGAAAAGTATAAAAAGAACGCCATGCGCCCATCCTAGATATTTTACAGGTTCTGGTATGCCAGCTAAACGTTTCAAAGGGACAGCGATAAAGAGTAATAAGATATAGGAAACACCTTCAATAAAAGCAACTATTCGAAAACGTCCTAGGGGAGTTTTTAATAAATTTTCTATCATAATAATTTAGTTGAAATTAGTTTTGCTTTATATATCTTGTGGTAAGTTATACATTCATTTTATATGAAAAAAATATTTATACTATTACTCTTGTCCATTCAGATAGTAAGCGCACAAAATGTGGACATTGATTTATTGAATAGAATAAATTCAACGCCTAAAAATTTTGGCGATCCATTTTTTAAAGGAATCTCATCTTCTTCTTACCTAATTAGTATCGCTGCTCCTATGTCAGTTTTTTCGGCAAGTTTGATCAAAAAAGATAAATTGCTTCGTTATAAATCTTATCAAATGATCGTCGGCATAGGACTTTCTATGTCTGTGACGTTAGCGTTAAAACAGATAATTAATCGTGAAAGGCCTTATGATACGTATGATTTTATTATTTCTAGAGAGACAGAAAACTCTGCTTCATTTCCTTCAGGTCATACTACCGCAGCTTTTGAGACCGCAACTTCGTTGAGTCTTAATTTTCCAAAATGGTATGTGATTGTGCCATCTTATGTATGGGCTGGAGCGGTAGGTTACAGTAGAATGTATTTGGGTGTTCATTATCCTACAGATGTTGGAGCTGGTATATTATTAGGTGCTGGAAGTGCTTGGCTTACCTGGAAATTAAATCAAAAATTTCAAAAAAAAAGAAGTCCTAAAATTTTACTGGAGTAAGTTTTTTACAGAATAAAACCTCCTAATAACCCAGCAAAAATAATATAAAAAGGAGGGGTTTTAGTAAATATAAGTATAGCTATTGTCATAACGACAATACCAATATTGATAGCAGCAACATTAGTTTGTAAATTCATGATGGGCCAGAAAAGACTAAGTCCTGTTGCCGTCACTACTCCGGCACTAGCAGCATTTACACCCTCTAAGGAAGCTTTTATTACTTGGTTTTGTTTTAGTTTATCCCAGATACGGATTAAGAAGAAAATTAAGATTGTGCCGGGAAGAAAAATTCCTATGGCACCAATCACACCACCTAAAATAAGTCCAGGTAAGCCATAGCCGTCCATTGCTATAGCTCCAACATAAGAGCTGAAGGCAAATAGAGGACCTGGTAATGTTTTTTGTAAAGCAAAGCCTGTCAACAATTGATCTTCTGTAAGGAGTTCACGGAATACAACAAATTCTTTGTAAAAGAAGGCACTGAGCGCGTCACCTCCGCCAAAGAGAAGGCTACCATTTCTATAGAAATTTTCAAAAAGACCAAAGGGCAAAGCGTATTCAGGTAAAAATGCTTTTGCTAATTTAGAAAGTAGAACAGATCCTAAAAAAATACTTACAAATAGAGTTAGGTTGGCCCATTTAATATTCCAAGGTTCTTTTTTTTCAACCTTCGGTTGTTTCTTCCATTTAAAAGTTGTTGCTAAGCCACCTAAAACCAGTACTACTGGAAATATTGCGGGAGTCTGAGCAAAGAAGCAAAAGACAGCAGCTATAATGAGTATAATATAACTGGTTTTAGTTTTAACCGTCATAAGGCTGATGCGATAGGCAGCATACATCACAAAGGCTACTGCCATGGGATGTATAAATCTTGTAGCACTCTTTAGCGTATTTTCATCTACCCAATAATTTACTCCGATAGCTGCAATAGTCATTACAAAACAGGCAGGAAAGATCCAGACTAGAAGTGTAAGAAATGCTAATTTAGGGCCTCCTATTTTTAAACCAACAGCAGTAAGCGTTTGAGTAGAAGCGGGACCTGGTAATATTTGACAAAAAGAATAAAGTTCTATTAATTCCTCTTCCGATATATAGGCACGTTTTTTTACAAGGATTTTCTGAAACAAGGCAAGATGAGCTTGAGGGCCACCGAAAGCGGACAAGGTTAGAAGCAAAACATCTTTTAAAAAAATAATACGTCGTATATTTTTCACTTTGTAAGGTAAGGATTCCTTTTTTTGTGCAAATGTTCTTGTAAATTAACAAAATTTATTTGAATGTTTTGAACTTTTAAAGTTAAATTAGATGTTTAAACATATATGGATCGGTTAGATTTTATTAAAACTATGGCAGCAATACCTTTTGGGATGGGTGGTATCAAAGAATTTTATAATAAATTAAAAAATACTCCTGATGAAGAAATAAAAATGCCAGTTTTGTTTATTGGACATGGAAGTCCTATGAATGCACTACAGCAAAACGACTTTACTGAAGCCCTGCATAAGGCAGGTAGCAAACTTGCTAAACCAAAAGCCATAATGGTAGTATCTGCGCATTGGTTAACGAAAGGTACATTTGTAACTACCTCTGAAAAACCACAGATAATCTATGATTTTTATGGGTTTCCAAAGGAAATGTATGCTATAAAATACCCTGTGATGGGTGCGCCAGAATACGCTTCGTTTACTACAGAACAGTCCTCAGAAAAAAGTATAATGCCCGATCATGAATATGGTATTGATCACGGGGCTTGGACAGTTTTAATGCATATGTTTCCGGCTGCAGATATTCCAGTATATCAATTAAGTATCGATTATAAGTTAACTATGCAGCAACATTATGAACTAGCCTCAATGCTAAAAAAATTAAGGAATAAAGGAGTTTTAATAATAGGAAGTGGTAACATAACGCATAATCTTGGTAGAATAGATTGGAATATTAATGCAAAGCCATTTGACTGGGCTGAGGAATTTGATAGTAAAATAAAAAATAATATTCTAACAGAAAATCACAACGATATTATTAATTATGAAAAATGGGGGAGTATTGCCACATTGGCTCACCCCTCTAACGATCACTACCTTCCTCTTCTTTATAGTATTGGATTAAAAGAAAAAGATGATAAAGTAGAATTTATTTACGAAGGTTTTCATCATGGATCTTTATCCATGCGATGTATTAAATTCGGGTAATTTTTTATTCGGTTTTATAAATATAAATCGCCTGATTTACATTTATAGGATTCATATTATATAAGATCCAATCTAAAAGACTTGGACTGGCAGTATAAACCCAATGCAACTTTGGATATATATATTTTAGATTAGCCACTCTTGAAGATAGGTTTTTGTCATCAAGAAATAACACATAATTAGGTTTGTTGATTTCAGGAATTCCATGTAGTTCCATTTTAAGTGAATCCAAGGGTTTGTTTTTGTCTACAATAGTGATGTATGTCCATTTATGATTCAAATAAAACTTTGGTAAATAGAGATCCCTATCGATAGTGGTTCGTTCTAATAGCAGTCCTTTTAAATCTTTTTTATCATGAAAATAATACATTGCCTCTACTCTTGATTTTTTCGAATAAGAAAAAATAAATAAACAAAGTAGTAGTGTATTGAGCGACCAGAAAGCAATCCATGAACCTCGAATCATTTTTTTCTGATTTTGTAGAAAAGGAGAAGTGTTTACTAGCTCATTCCAGCCTGCTATTCCCATCATCAGAATGAAAGGTAAGATGGTAAAAATAAATCGTTCTTGTTTGTTTGGGAAGTAAGAGTGAAAAGCGAAGAAAAGAAGCGTTGGTATAAATATTAAAAAATATTTTTTATACATTTTGAATTGTCCTAGGAAGATAAAAAAACTAACTGGAGGTATAAATATAATTAAGACCTGTAAAATATAGTTAAACCAAGGCTGAGACGAATAGTTATTTGCATTTGCGAAATTATCTTTTACATAATAAATTACTTTTCCGAAAGGATAACCCCATAACATCCATTCGAGCCAACCTGATATTATGGCAATAGTAGTAAGCATGCCAAGTGAGTACACAATACTTTCTATATATTTTTTTCTTAAGAATAATGCAATTGCCAATCCTCCAGAAAAAAATAAAGTTTGATATCGAATAGGGAATGCAATTCCTACTATTAATCCAGCGGCAAAGAGTAGCCACCATTTGTGTTTTCGCTCTTCACTAATTATTATCCACCAAGAGCTTATCATAAGCATTGGCATTACAACCATTTCTATGAGGTTACGCACGCTCATAGAAGGCAATATCCATAATAAAGCAAGAATTAACCCTACTTGTTTTGCTGTCTTTTCACCAGAGTATTTTTCTACAATTTTATAGCCATAATAAACAGTCAATAAAGAAAAAAGTGCATGTAAAAAGCGCACCATATACATTTTGAGTTGTGGATCATGTATTTTTGCAACTTCTAAACATTTAAAAAAGTAGTAATGTAAGCCAGGATAGATGAAGCTTCTACCACTTTCATTGTCCTCCTGTTTTGAACTAAACCAGTCATAAACATCTTTTCCTTCTACCCAGGACTGAGATATTTCAATAACAAGAAAATGGTCGTCGTGCATTCCAAATCCTTTTGAAAATACCACTGCTATTAATCGTATAATTAAGGCGATAACTAAGATAAAAAGTAAAGGCTTTTGTTCCCAATAACTACCGATTTTGCTAATAATTTTCTTCATTAAAGTGTTTTCTATTCTTACTAATGTCAAATATATCAATAAGTCCATTGAAAATTAATTATTTTTATGTTAACTAAAATAGTGCTTTATTGTTTATTAAATGGACTTGTGAATAGGGTTATTTAATAAAAAATCATTATTTTAGTGCCGTATTTAAAATTAGAAGTATATGAATTTCCCATCAGAGTTAAAATATTCAAAAGATCACGAATGGATAAAAGTGGAAGGTAATGTAGGCACTGTGGGGATAACGGATTTTGCTCAAAAAGAATTAGGTGACATTGTATTTGTTGACATTAACACATTGGGTGATACAGTAATGCATTCTGAAGTATTTGGAATTGTAGAGGCTGTTAAGACAGTTTCAGATTTGTTTATGCCTATTTCTGGTAAAGTATTAGAAGTAAACACGTCTATTGAAGCAAATCCTGAACTTGTAAACACTGAACCCTATACAAACGGATGGATTGTAAAAATATCAATCGATACTCCTGCTGAATTAGATCTACTTATGGATGCAGAAACGTATAAAAAAATGATAGGAGTTTAAAATAGCAAGTTTTTTTAGGAGTAAAGCCGACCTAGTATCGGCTTTCTTTATAAATAGTAGTACTTTAAAACAACGTAATAGTTATAGCACTTAAAAAACAAATATCGGAAGAAGAATTGGTAAAGTTGCTTCAATTGAAAGATAAGCAAGGCTTTGAGTATTTTTATGACCGATATTCTTCAGCAGTATTTGGAATAATTTTCAAAATTGTAAAAATAGAGGAATTGTCTGAAGAGGTATTGCAAGACGCTTTTCTTAAATTTTGGGATAGAATAGCGGATTATAATTCAGAAAAAGGACGACTATTTACCTGGATGCTAAACATTGCTAGAAATATGGCAATTGATAAAGTCCGATCTAAAGAATATAAAGGGATACATAAAACCGACGACATATCTAACAACGTACATCTATATGATCAAGGATATGCTGATAAAAATAGTTCAGACTATATAGGTGTAAAAGAGTTATTAATACACTTATCTGAAGATCAAAAAAAAGTTATTGATTTAATGTATTTCCAAGGGTATTCACAATCAGAAATTTCTGAAGAGTTTGATATACCACTTGGGACAGTAAAAACTAGAGCTAAAGCAGCAATGCAAAAGCTTAGAGAAATATTCAAATGAAAGTAGAGGAATATATAGCGTCAGGAATTCTAGAATCTTATGTACTAGGTGGGCTCAATCCTATTGAAATTCAAGAGGTAGAGCGCATGATAGCTGAGTATCCGGAAATAAAAAAAGAGCTCCTTAGCCTCCAAGGCACATTAGAATCCTATGCAGAATCTTTTGCAATGAAACCTCGTGCAGAGTTGAAAAATAAAATTTTGTCAAGTATTCCATACCAAACACTCGTAGTAGAAGAGCCTAAAGTTAATAGAATACATTATTATAAATATGCCACTGCAGCATCAGTAGCCTTAATGATTATTTGTGGTGGATTAGCTGCGCTTTATTGGTCCAAATGGCAAAGTGCCGAGCAACGTTTAACTGTCTTAGAACAGGAGTCTAGTAGTTATGCAAATCAAATTAATAAGACTAATTTCAAAATTGATCAATTAGCAGAGAATTTAAGTTTAGCGAAAGAAAATTTAAAGTTAGTAAAAGATACTTCTGTTGTAAAAGTAATTATGAAGGGAGTAGGAGTATCTCCAAGTTCTCTTTCTATGGTTTTTTGGAATAAAAGTACTAATGAAGTATTTATAGATCCAGGCAATTTACCGGAAGCACCTCAAGGTATGCAATATCAGTTGTGGGCTATTGCTGATGGACAACCCTTAGATGCAGGTGTATTTGAAATGGACCTCAACCAAGGGTTACAAAAAGTCAACTCAATAAAAAGTGCTGAGGCTTATGCTGTAACACTAGAGAAAATAGGTGGTAGCAAAGTTCCTACGCTTTCGGCCATGTATGTTTTTGGGAAAGTATAATAATAGTAGTCAACAGTAGGCCAGATCAACTTATTTTAGTCAAACATTCCTTAATGAAAAAGCTAAAGATTCTCCATACTACAACCCGTTTGGTAAGAGGGGGAGGAGTAGAGAACAATATTTATTATACCATTGAAAAGCTCAAAACAGAATTCGATTTCCATCTCGCTTCAGGTATAGATTTTCAAGTAAATCCTTTCGAAAAAGATCCTTCTATTAAAATTATTATCTGTAAAGATTTAATAAATAAAATAAGTCCAATAAAGGATTTGAAGGCGTTGTATTTTTTCTATAAATTGATAAAAAAAGAAAAATATGATATTGTTCATACCCATGAAACAAAAGCTAGTTTTATAACTCGTCTAGCCGCTTGGCTAGCAGGGTGTAGGTATATTATTTATGGGTTACATGGAGTAACGTTTAACGATCCAATGAGTAATCTCAAAAGAAATTTTTATATTGCTTTAGAGAAATATACTGTTGGAGTAAGTGATATTATAGTCTCAGTAAGTGAAGAGGTAATCTACCATTATCATAAAAATAAAATAGGCAAAAATATTCCTTATAAGGTGGTGCGGAGTGGTATAGAACTAGCTGATTTTTTTGCTAAAGCCCAACTTTCCGAATTACAAAAAAATGAAATTAGAAATCAGCTAGGGTTAACTGTTTCTGATGTAGTCATTACAAATGTTGGAAGGTTTTCATTTTCAAAAGCCCAACGTTATACAATAGAATCTTTCGCAAAACTTAAACAAAATCACCCTACTTTAAAACTGGTTTTTGTAGGAGAAGGGGAATTGTTAGAGAATTGTAGGAAGCAGGCTAAGGAGCTTAACTTAGAGGATAGTATTATATTTGCGGGGTATAAAGAAAATGTAGCAGATATATTGGCTGTCACTGATTTGTTTATGTTTACATCCTTAAGAGAGGGCTTGCCAAGAGTTACAGTAGAGGCGTCGCTTATGAAAATTCCTATTGTAGCATTTGAGGTGGAAGGCATCAGGGAAGTTATTACTCATGAGCAAACTGGATATATTGTAAAGCAATACGATGTAGAATCGCTTACTTTTCATGCTCAAAAACTATTAACGGATATTAATTTAAGAAAAGAGTTTACTGAAAAAGCATTTACCCATGTCATAAAAAACTGGGATTCTAATCTTATGGCAGTAGAGTTAAGAAAAATATACAATAACTCTATTACACAGTAAAGTCCTATTAATTAAATTTTTATAATAATTATTTTAGCCTCTTTAAGCGTATTTAAATGCAAAATGCTTTTACAATAGATTTGGAAGACTGGTATCAAGGAATTGGGCTTGATGCGTCACAATGGGATAAATATGAAAAACGAATTCATGTTGGACACGAGAAACTTTTAACTTTATTTTCAAAGAAGAAGGTAAAAGCCACCTATTTTATCCTTGGTAAACTTATAGAAGAACACCCAAGCCTTATTAAAGAAATTATTGCTGAAGGACATGAGATTTCTTGTCATACTTATTCTCATCAGGCAATATATACGATGCAGCCAGAGGTGTTTAGACAAGAAATAAAATTATGTAATGAATTAATAAAAAATATTGGGAGTAGCTATACTGGTTTTAGAGCTCCTTATTTTTCTATTGACAATAGAAGTCTCTGGGCTTTAGACATATTGGCTGAAGAGGGCTTTTTATATGACTCAAGTATTTATCCAGGAGATAATAAAAGGACTGGCATTCCTGGCTATCCTAAGAATATTCATAAATTAAAAAATAGCTTATGGGAAGCACCAGTAAGTACCTTTAAAATACTTAACTTTGACCCAGGGTTGGGAGGAGCATATTTTCGGATTTTACCTTATGTTATTTTTAGAAATAAAATGAGAGAGATCAATAAAAGTAGACCCGGTATATTTTATATACATCCTTGGGAGTTAGACCCTAATCATCCCTATTTGCCTGAGTTGAATAAGAGGATTAGGTATACTCATTATTTTAATTTAAAAAGTACCGAGAAGAGAATAGAAAAGTTGTTGGAAGATTTTGAATTTGTGCCATTAATGAATATAATTAAAGAAAATATTAAATAATAAATATGAGTACTATAGAAAAAGGGTCGGAATTGCAAGATGTAAAATCATTTTTTGATGGTTATGCCACAGATTTTGATAGTATTTATGGGTATTCTGGGTCAAGGGGAATTCTTGATAAATTATCGGACAAATTGTTTAGACAATCCATGTATCTTAGATATCAGGAATCTTTAAAAAACACCTCCCAAAAACATATTTCATCAATTCTTGATATTGGTTGTGGTGGAGGCCATTATTGTGAAGCGTTTCTTAGCCAAGGAAAAAATGTAACAGGCTTGGACATCGCTGAAGGTATGTTGAAAATAGCAAAAGAAAAGACATCAAAGTATATCCAAGAGGGGAAAGCTCATTATATTCATGCAGACTATCTTAGTTATCAGTTTGATACAAAATTTGATGCTGCTTGCCTGATGGGTTTTTTTGATTATATTAGAGAGCCTGAGCTTATCTTTCGTAAACTTGAAAAAGATGTATCAAAAGAAATTTATATGAGCTTTCCTAAGAGCGGTGGCTTCTTGGCTTGGCAGAGAAAAATAAGATATAATAGAAGAAATTGTCCGTTATATATGTATTCAAAAGAAGATCTTTTAGCGTTGCTTAAGAAAGTTAATTGGCAAGATAAAGCAGAAATAATTGACCTTGGCAGAGATTTATTTGTAAAAGTAAAATTGTCTTAGATATAAATAACGGTTATGCAGTGTTGCATAACCAAATGAAATAAATGCTATTCAATGAATATAAATAAATACATTTTAGTTTTATTATTTATCCCATTTTTTTGTTCTTGTAAGGTCTATAAATCGAATATCATGTTTAAAACAGATGTCGAATTAGTAGATTCTATTGCGCGCAAAACAACTCAGGAAGCTAACAAGAATTTTATTATTTCCAAGGATGACTATATTACTATAAAGGTTTATACAAATAATGGTGAGCGTATAATTGATCCAGATTATGAGTTGGCAAAAGGTTCTCAATTAAATAATCTACAACAACAAGATGTAAGGTATTTAGTGAGAAATAATGGTAAAGTTTTTTTGCCAATGATTGGTGACATACAAATCGAAGGTTATACAATACGACAAGCAGATAGTTTGCTAAGCAAAGAGTATAGTAAGTATTATTACGATGTGTTTGTGAATACAAAAATCATGAATAAAAGAATTGTGGTATTGGGAGCATTGGGGGGGAAAGTGATACCCTTAGAAAATGACAATATTTCTGTTATAGAGGCAATAGCTTTATATGGTGGCGTTAATAACGAGAGTAAGGCAAAAAATATTAAATTAATAAGAGGAGATTTGAAAAAGCCAGACGTTAGTATAATAAATCTAACTACTATTGAAGGCATGACTAAGGCGACGTTAAATGTTGAACCAAATGATATTATTTATATTGAACCAGTGAGACGAAATATGCCTCAAGCATTGGCAGATATTTTTCCTATTTTGTCTTTAGCCTCTTCCGTTATTACTACTATTCTGTTAATTGCTAATTTGAATAAACCCACTAACTAAATTTATGGCAGTTACAGAAAACAACGACACTGAAAATGAAGAAATACTTAAACGATTTAAAGAGAGTCAGAACGACGATTATGGAGATTTTTTAAGTGACTTTGATATTGCTACACTTTTAGTTGTTACAAAAAAAAGTATTCTTTGGCTTATTATTCTTTTTGGCAGTGCAGTTTTAGGCGCTTTTTTATACAACCGTTACACCAAACCTATTTATGAATCTTCTTCAATTTTGAAGTTAGATCTTAAGAGTAATGCAGGTGTGTTGGGGTTTAAAAATTTCAAGGATGAAAATGTTCAGGAAGCTACTAAGTTTACAACTATTTCAGGTGAAATTGAATTTTTGAAATCAAGATTAATTGCGGAAAAAGTAATTGAGCGAATGGATTTGGAAGTAGGATATTTTGCCTATGGAAAAATTTTAGTAGACGAAAAGTATAAATCTTCTCCTTTTAAAGTAGAGTTTGAAGTTGTAAATCCTCAGTATTACAATAAGCCATTTGATATAACCATATTAAGCGATGAAAAATTTAAGTTTAGTTATAAGGTAGGGGAGCAAGAAATTATTGGAATATATAAATTTGATGAAATTATTGATAGGCAACCTGATTTTTCATTTAAAATAAGTAAAAATAAAAATTTCAAAGACAATAATAATAATCAGTTATATTTTTTTCAGATAAATTCCAAGGAAAGTCTGATAGGTTTTATTTCTCAAAACCTATCTGTTTCTATTCTTAATTTAGATGCTAGTACGATAAAACTTTCTTTTAAAGATTACAGTTCGTTAAAAGCAACAGATATAGTAAATGCTTTAGATAGTGTTTATTTGCAAGAAACAGTTGCTGCAAGATCTAAAATTCATGAGCAAACGATAAATTTCTTGGAGCTTTCACTAACAAGAACAGAAAAAGATCTAGAGGAGGCAGAAGAGCGAATGGAATCTTTTGTGCGCAGAAATAAAACGGTTGATGTGAGAAGTGATTTTGGTCGTACCATGTTAAAAATGGAAGCGCTAGATAATGAAAAGTTGAATTTGAAAATAAAAATTTCACTTATGAATGATCTTGAAGAATTGATTATTCAAAATAAAGAAGTGAAATCATTTATTCCCTCTCTATCTCAATTGCCCGATCCTCAATTATCGGATGCTATAAAAAATCTTAATCTTCTTTATCAAGAAAGAGATAAAATTTCTGCTTCACAAAATGAAAAAACATTTGTAATGAAGCAAAAAGACAAAAATATTGAAAAAATAAATAAAGGTATTCTCGAGCTTATTGTACAAAACAAAAAATTATTGTTTCAACAAATTACAGAATTAAATGGCAAGTTCCTTGAACTGGAAGATAATGTAGTTGGTCTACCAGCTAAGGAAACAGAGTTCGTTAGGTTGAAAAGGTTTTATGGGTTGTATGAAAAATTATATATTTTATTAATTGAAAAGCAAGCTGAATTTGGTATCGCAAAAGCAGGGACCATTCCCAATTTTGTAATACTATCTCCAGGTCTTGAAATTAAGGTACCCGTATATCCTAATAAAAGAATTTTATATATGGGTTCTATTGCCATAGGACTTTTCTTGTGTATTATTTTCATATTCTTCCGTTATTTTTTACATGATACAATTGCTACTCAGAAAGAACTTGAAAAATCTGTAGAGGCTTCAGTATTGGGTGGAATTCCAGAATATAAAAAAGATAAAATGGAATATTCAAGGCTAGTTGTTGATATCAGCCCTAAATCAGCCATTAGTGAAGCATTCAGATCCATTAGAACAAATTTAGAATTCGTGAGTCCTACGAAGGGAAAAAGAGTGCTTACGGTAACTTCTACTGTAGGAGGTGAAGGGAAAACTTTTATTTCAACAAACATTGCTGGAATTATTGCTTTGTCTGGTCAAAAAGTAATCATTCTTGACTTTGATATGCGTAAACCTAAAGTGCATTTGGCTTTTGATAAAGAAAATATCAAAGGTATAAGTACTATCTTAATAGGCAAACATACCGTTCATGAATGTATTCATAAAACAACAATAGATTCTCTTGATTTTATTTCAGCTGGTCCAATTCCACCCAATCCTTCCGAATTGATTTTGCGACCAGAGTTTGATAAACTTATAGCCGATCTACATACTATGTATGATACTGTTGTAATTGATACACCTCCCGTAGGACTGGTTACAGATGGTATTTTGCTTATGAAAAAAGCAGATGTTCAACTATATGTAGTGCGTGCAAATTATTCAAAAAAAGGAGTCAAAAAAAATATTAATAAAGTATACCGTACAGGCGGGTTTACTCGTCTTTCTGTAATAATAAATGCTATGCAATCGGCTAATACATATGGTTATGGTGGTTATGGTTATGGCTATGGTTACGGCTATGGTTATTATGAGGGTGATAAGAATTCAAATGATAGTTTTTTTAAAAAATTATTTAAACGTAAATGAGTTTGCTAAAAAATATCTTTTCTTTTAATAAAGAATTGGATACTAGTTTATTTGATATTAAAGTAGACATGCACTCACATGTATTGCCAATGCTTGACGATGGGTCTGATAGCTTTGAAGACTCACTTATCTTATTAAAGGAATTTCAATCTTTAGGATATAAAAAGTTGATTGCTACCCCACATATTATGGGTGATTTTTTTAAAAATACACCGGAAACTATTTACCCGAAATTAACAGAGCTAAGAAAACTCGCCATAGGAGAGGGGATAACACTTGAATTGGATGTAGCAGCAGAATATTATTTAGATGAATGGTTTATTGAAAGGCTTAATAAAAATGAAAAGCTTTTAACTTTTGGAGATAATTACTTGTTGTTTGAGTTGTCGTATATCAATCCTTCTGCCTATGTTGACGAAGCCATTTTTACATTGAAGTCTCAAGGCTATAAACCAGTATTGGCACACCCTGAGCGTTATACTTTTTGGCATGGGAATACTAAGATATTAAAAGAAATTCATGCAAGAGGCGTAATTCTTCAGGTCAATATTAATTCTCTTACAGGTTATTATAGTAAAGGAGCTCAGAAAATGGCTGAAGAGTTAATTGATCTAGGCATCGTAGGAATGTTAGGATCAGATTGCCACGGGACGAGACATATGGATGCGTTAAAAAAAGCTCGCAAAACGAGTCATTACAAAAAAGCGCTTTCTACCATTATCAATAATACTTTATTAGCATGATTTTTATAACAGGTTGCAATGGCCTAATAGGTAGTTTTATTGCAAGGAAGCTACTCTCAAATGGAGAAAAAGTACTCGCACTAAAGAGACAATCGAGCGATATGTCTTTACTAAAAGGGGTAGAAAATTCTATACAATGGTTAGAAGGAGAAATCTCCGATACAGAAATCCTTGACAAAGCAATGTCGCAATGTGATACAGTAATTCATGCTGCAGCTATTATTTCTTTTTCTCCTTCTAATAGAGATAAGATGTATAAAGTAAATGTAGAAGGTACTGCTAATATGGTCAATGCTGCATTGAAAAATAATATTAGTAAATTTTGTTTTATAAGTTCAATCGCTGCTTTAGGGAGAAAAAAAAACGAACTTATAATTAACGAAACGGCTTTGTGGGAAGATTCTGAAATGAATACTCATTATGCAAAATCAAAATATCTAGCTGAGTTAGAAGTGTGGAGAGGAATTGAAGAAGGGTTACCCGCTTTTATTATAAATCCTTCTGTAGTTCTTGGTCCCGGCAATTGGGAAAATGGAAGTACGAAACTTTTTCAATATATATACAAGAAAAATAAATTCTACACCAATGGTTACATTAGCTATGTGGATGTAGAAGATGTAGCTGAAATAGCAGTGACGTTGCTCAAAAAAAATACTACTGCCGAACGTTATATTCTTAATGCAGGGAGGGTAACGTATAAAGAACTTTTTACTAGTATTGCTCGTTCTTTCAATATAAAGCCGCCTACGATTGAAGTAGGAAGTATACTTTCTGAAATCGCTTGGCGAATAGAACGTATTCGAACAATGTTCGGTGATTCCGAGCCAATTATAACAAAAGAAACAGCTAAATTGTCTGGATTTTCATTTGAATACGAAAATAGAAAAATTAGTGAATTGTTAGAGTATAAATTTCGTAATTTAGATGCTACCACAAAAAGAACATGTGATCAATTGTTACACAGATATGTGAATAAATAAGAGCTCGTTTTTATAGGAAATGACAGATTATTTTACAATATTAGGTAAGTGATAACAGATTCCTGGTTCTTTTCGTTTAATATATATGGGAAAAAGATATAAGCATAATCAGGAAGCAAAAGAGGCGGTTAGAAGATTTGAGGAAATGCTTAAAAATGGTGAAAATCTATTTTTTGACCTTAATGTCTTTGAAGAAATAATTGACCATTATATCGAAACCAGCAAGTTTAAAAAAGCATCTACAGTATGTGATATTGCTATGGCTCAATATCCTTATTCAACAGAACTTCTAATCCAAAAGGCTCATTTGTTGATTCGAAAAGAAGAGTTTACAGAAGCTTGGGACTTACTTGAAAGAGCCGAACTTTTTCAGCCCAATGACCCTGATGTTATTCTATTAAAAAGTAATATTCTTTGTCAGGAAGAAAAATTTGAAGAAGCTATTGAATATTTAGAACGTGTTTTGGAAATGGTGGAAGAAAAAGATGAAATCTACTTCGCCATGGGCATGACGTATCAGGATTGGGACCATCTAGAAGAAGCTATAGAGGCCTATAAAAAAGCCATTGATTTAAATATAAACAACGAGGATGCACTTTATGAACTTGCCTATTGCTTAGATGTAACGGGTCAGCTCGAACAAAGCATAGATTATTATCAGAAGTTTATTGACAATGATCCTTACTCTGATTTTGCATGGTATAACATGGGGATTGTATATTTTAAATTAGCGAAATACGAAGATTCTATAAAAGCTTATGAATATGCAGTAACTATAAATGAAAATTTTTCATCTGCATTCTTCAATATGGGGAATTGTTACCTGAATAATGGCGATTATGAAAAAGCCATTGATAGTTTTCAACGAACTCAAGAATTAGAAGATGCAAGTGCTGATGTTTTTTGTAATCTTGGAATTTGCCATGAAAAAATGGGCAAGTTTACAAAAGCCATTGAATTTTATAAAAAATCAACAAAATTAGATAATCTATACCACGAAGCATGGTATGGAATAGGAAAATGTCTGGAATTGCAAGATAAATCGTATGAATCCATACATTTTTTCAAAAAAGCGTTGAAGCTTGACAAGGAAAATGCGATATACTGGTTGGCTACCGCTAATGCAGAATATAAAATTGGAAATTTAGTTTCTTGTCTGGAAGCGTATGAAGAAGCATGTGTTTTAGATCCATTTAATACAGAAGTATGGCAAAATTGGTCGTTCGTTCATTATGAAAGTGGGGAAATCGAGAAAGCCATAACATTGATTTTAAGTGCAATAGATGAAATGCCTGACAATGCGGAATTATATTATAGAGCTACAGTATATCTTTTGAACGCAGGTAAATACAAAGAAGCATTTACGTATCTAGAAAATGGGTTGGTACTAGATTTTGAAAAACATGCTGTTCTTTTTGATTTTTTTCCTAAATTGGAGACCCAAAAAGCCCTTTTAAAAATTATAGATCAGTACCGAAAATAGAATGTATAATAACTTTTCATTAACTAAAGTCCCTACGAGGACAGATAAACCCAGAAATGCCGGTATAACCATGGTTATGGACAAGGGTTTGAGCATAAGAGACGTTGAAGATCTTATCGAAGTTTCAGGAGACTATATTGATATAGTAAAATTAGGTTGGGCTACGTCTTACGTAACACCCAATTTGACTGCTAAATTAGAAGTCTATAGAGCAGCAGGAATCCCTGTTTACCTTGGAGGTACTTTATTAGAGGCTTTCATCGTACGGGATCGATTTGATGATTTCTTGAGGATTCTAGAAAAATATAATATTCAACATGCCGAGGTTTCTGATGGTTCTATAGATTTGGACCACGACAAAAAGTGTGAGTATATTCACTCGCTTGCTAAACATGTTACTGTGCTCTCTGAAGTTGGTTCTAAAGATGTTCAAAAAATCATCCCTCCTTATAAGTGGATTGAATTGATGCAGAAAGAACTTGATGCTGGTGCATGGAAAGTGATTGGCGAAGCCAGAGAAGGTGGCAACGTTGGGCTGTTCCGCTCTACAGGTGAAGTTAGATCTGGATTGGTAGAAGAGATTCTTACTAAAATACCTGCCGATAAAATAATGTGGGAAGCGCCACAGAAAGAACAACAAGTTTGGTTTATCAAACTTCTTGGTACAAATGTGAATCTTGGTAACATTGCACCAAACGATGTAGTCCCTCTAGAGACCCTTCGTTTAGGACTTCGTAGTGATACGTTCGATTTCTTTCTAAATGACTTATAATAAATTTAAATAAAATAAAAACAACCCTATGAAGGTTTTAAACTTCATAGGGTTGTTTGTTTGTATATGGAAACGATAAAAGGAATTCTTGATTTTTTTCTTCACTTAGATAAACATCTTGGACAATTTATTTTGGATTATGGAGTTTGGACATACGCTATAATCTTCGCAATTATTTTTGTTGAAACAGGATTAGTAATTATGCCTTTCTTGCCTGGCGATTCCTTACTCTTTGCTGTAGGAGCATTTTGTGCCAGCGATAAACTTAATCTTATTCTCTCCATGGTACTATTATTTATAGCAGCCTTTTTGGGCGATACACTAAATTATTATATTGGAAAAACACTAGGAGAAAAAGTTCTTTCCGAAGAGTTTTTTGTAGCAAGGCCAGGACAATCAATCTTTAGAACATTGTTTTTGAAATTATTAAAAAGAAATCATATTCTCAAAGCACAAGCATTCTATGAAAAACATGGGGGTAAGACGATAATTATAGCACGTTTCATTCCTATCATTCGTACATTTGCTCCATTCATAGCAGGGATAAGTAAAATGAATTATGCGAGGTTTATTTCTTACAATATTATTGGAGGGTTACTTTGGGTGGTAGGACTTACTATGTTAGGCTATTTATTTGGTAATTTAGAATTTGTAAAGAAGAATTTCGAATTAGTTATTTTTGGGATAATCTTTATTTCAATATTGCCACCTATTATTGAGTTTATTAGGCACCTATTACAGCGAAAAGCATAGTTGATAGAGTAGAGATACGTTATGCAAATTCAATGGATGGTGCCATAGATGAGATACTTGAAAAATTAAATGAAGGTTATCGATATCTAGTTGAAGGGAATTATAAAATTATTTACAAAATAGTATAGAGTACTATTTTCATAACAGGTGTTTTTGATACTCGTCAAGAACCAAATAAAGTGTTTTCAAAAAAATAGTTACTTTAATGAATCTATACGGTCTTATCGGATTTCCGCTCACCCATTCTTTTTCAAAAAAATATTTCACAGAGAAATTTCAAAATGAAAATATTAGAGATTCTAAGTATGAGCTTTTTGAAATAAAAGAAGTGAAAGAACTATTGGAAGTAATAAAAAAAAATCCTGATTTGAAAGGCGTGAATGTTACGATTCCACACAAAGAAAAGGTAATCCAATATCTCGATGAAATTGATCCTGCTGCTAAAGAAATTGGAGCTGTTAATGTTGTAAAAATAATAGACGGGAAATTGAAAGGATACAATTCCGATTATTATGGCTTTCTTCTATCACTTGAAAAGTTAATTGGGGAATCAACTACTACCAAAGCACTAATTCTTGGAACGGGAGGCGCCGCAAAAGCTGTAAAAGCGGCATTAAAAGAGTTGAATATTTCTTATCGTTTTGTTTCACGCAAAAAAGAAGGGGACGATTTTTTGTATGAAGAATTAAATGAGGCTATTATTTCAGAGTATAAACTTATTATTAATACTTCTCCCATTGGTATGTATCCTAACATAGACGGTTATCCTGAAATTCCTTACCAATATTTAACACCCCATCATTTTCTATTCGATTTAGTTTATAACCCTGAAGAAACTACCTTTATGAAGAAGGGATTGGAAAAAGGAGCTAAAACTAAAAATGGCCTCGAAATGCTTCATCTTCAAGCTGAGAAGGCTTGGGAGATATGGAACGAATAATGATATTTAGTAAGTGTTATGTTTTTTGGTATAAAACTCATAACTTATAATTCATAATTCAAAACTTAATTTCCGTGTCCGATTTTATACTCAATTCACATTACCAACCTACCGGCGATCAGCCCAAAGCCATTGCGAAGCTGGTAGAAGGATTGAATCGTGATGAAAAACATCAAGTCTTGTTGGGTGCTACGGGTACTGGTAAGACATTTACAATGGCCAATGTTATAAAGGAAGTAAACAAACCCACGTTGATATTAAGCCACAACAAGACATTAGCAGCGCAGTTGTACGGTGAATTCAAACAATTTTTTCCTGACAATCTTGTTGAATATTTTATTTCCTATTACGATTATTATCAACCAGAAGCTTTCATCCCTAGTTCAAATCTGTATATAGAAAAAGATCTTTCTATTAACGAAGAGATCGAAAAATTAAGATTGGCGACTTCTTCTTCTCTTATTACAGGAAGAAGAGATATCATTGTTGTGGCATCCGTTTCTTGTATATACGGAATTGGAAATCCAGCAGAGTTTGGTAAAAGTGTAGTGCGTATTACACCTGGTGATCGAATAAGTAGAAATCAATTGCTTTATTCTTTTGTGGAGATACTTTACAATAGAACAACGGGCGATTTTAAACGTGGAACGTTCCGTGTTACTGGCGATACCATCGATATATATCCCGCTTATGCTGATTATGCTTATAGGATTTATATGTGGGGAGATGATGTAGAAAATATTTATTCTATCGATCCCATTAGCGGACGTCAGTTGAGTAAGGAAGAATCAATTACAATTTACCCTGCCAATCTTTTCATTACAGGAAAAGATGCAATGAATAATGCGATCAAAGAAATTCAAGATGATTTAGTATTTCAGATGAATTATTTTGAAAGTGAAGGAAGGTTTCTTGAATCAAAAAGAATAAAAGAGCGTACGGAGTTTGATATTGAAATGATGCGTGAATTGGGCTATTGCTCAGGTATCGAAAATTATTCACGTTATTTTGACCGTAGGGAAAAAGGTTCAAGGCCTTATTGTTTGATTGATTATTTCCCCAAAGATTTTCTAATGGTTATTGACGAGAGTCACGTAACTATCCCTCAAGTGCGTGCTATGTGGGGTGGTGACCGTTCCCGTAAAGTAAATCTTGTAGATTATGGATTTAGGTTGCCTTCTGCAATGGACAACCGTCCGCTTACATTTAATGAGTTTGAAGGAATAATTAATCAAGTTGTATACGTAACGGCTACTCCTGCTGACTACGAACTTATACAAGCTGCAGGGGTGGTGGTAGAACAAGTGATTCGTCCTACAGGACTTTTAGATCCAATTATAGAAGTGAAACCAAGTACCAATCAGATCGATGATTTGCTTGAAGAAATTGAACAAAGAATAGCAGCGGGAGACAGAGTTTTAGTAACTACCCTTACTAAACGTATGGCTGAAGAGCTTGATAAATATCTTAGTCGATTGAATATAAAATCAAAATATATTCATTCCGAAGTAAAAACACTCGACAGAGTAGAAATACTTCGTGAGTTAAGATTAGGCGTGATAGATGTTCTTGTAGGGGTAAATTTACTTCGTGAAGGATTAGATTTGCCCGAGGTATCGTTAGTCGCTATTATGGATGCTGACAAAGAAGGGTTCTTGAGAAATGTGCGTTCACTAGTCCAAACAATAGGTCGTGCAGCAAGAAATTCTAATGGCAAAGTTATTATGTATGCCGATAAAATGACGGAATCAATGCGCAAAGCAATTGAGGAAACTAGTCGTCGTAGAGCTATACAGATGGAGTACAATGAAAAGCATGGTATTACTCCAATCACCATTACAAAATCAAAAGAAGCAATTCTTGGACAGACCAAAGTTGCCGATTCAAAAAGGGAATCAAAAAATTATTACGATCAAGAAGAAAAAACAAGTGTGGCAGCAGATCCTGTTGTAGCCTATATGAGTAAACCTGATTTGGAAAAATTAATAGACCGGACTAAAAAACAAATGGAACGGGCGGCAAAAGATCTTGATTTTATGGAAGCTGCAAAACTTCGAGATGAATATTTTGCTTTGAAAAAAATGCTTGAAGAAAAATCTTAACTAAAATTTTAAAGGTTAAACTATATGAAACAAAATAAATTAAATTATTTTATACTATCAATGCTTTTTTTTACAGGATTATTTTCCTGCACAGATAGTACAACAGACGATGCTACTGTCGATAATTCAGGGCAAGATACCGTATTTACATCCATAGAAAATTCTTTATTTACTGGTGTCTACGATACACTTGATTATACTTTTCTTGTCAATACAATTTCACAAAAAGAATATGAGTCTGTAGTTTCAGAAAACAGAAATGAAGATAGTCTTAGAAAAGTAGTATGTGGAGACAAAGAAGGTGGATGTATGGAAGCTATGGAATCATTTGCGATTGCTAAGTATGCCGACAAAGTAAAAAGAAATGGGAATGATCTTATATTGAAATTATCGTTAGGAAATTCTATTACATTAGCAAATATGCCTAATGAGGACGATAGCTATGAAGTGTATCAGTTTCTTACCACCGATATAAATGGTTATTATATAATTGCAGTTTATTATATGGAGAGTTACGATTATATTTTAGTGAATTCAGTAAATGGGAAAATTACACATTCAATAGGAAGTCCTTTATCTTCACCAGACAAAAAACAATATATTGCAGGCAATTACGATATGATTGCGGCCTTTACATTCAATGGTATAGAGCTGTTTTCAAAAGGGGAAGATAGTGTAGAAAGTAACGCTAGAATAGATTTTTTGACTTGGGGACCTGATGAATTGAAATGGAAAAATGATAGTACGGTATACATAAAACAAAAATTTCAATTTGGAGAGGCTCCTAAAGAAGAGAACAATTTTGCAGCAATGCGTATAAGAAAAAGAAAAGATAGAATCTAGCCCTATTGTATGAAGTTACTTATCTGTCTTTCTTTTTTATTAATGCATTTAACTATTTTGGCAGAAAAAAAACCAAAAGGAAAAGAGATTGATTTTTATCTTGAATATTCAACTTCTACTAAAACCATTTTGATAATAGGAACGTCGATTACGATACAAGAATGGATAGAGGAGTATGATAATCCTACTAGTTCAATGCCCAGTTCAAGAAAAGAGGAAATTAAAACGGCTGTGATTTCTTTATATGAGCTAACTCAATTGAAGGAGTTTGTTAAGTCAAGTGGTTTTTTAAAACTACCAAAAAATGAATATGGAGGTAGTCCAGAAAATAGATATTATCCTTATACTATTTTTGTTAAAATAAAATCTAAGCAAAAAAAAGTACTCTATAGAAGTAATCCAGATCCGAGTAGTGAAGTTTCGCCTGAGGCATTTAATAAGGTAGAGAAAAAAATAAAAGAAATATTGGTAACAATAAATGAAAAGAATTAATAAAAAAAGCTCCGATTAATCGGAGCTTTTTTTATTTTATAAATCTCACTTATTTTTTATCTACTTCTTCATAATCCACATCTGTAACGGTATCCTGATTACTTGTATTATTATTTTCAGGGCCTCCGTTTGTAGGATTTTCAGTTCCTTGTGTAGCAGCATACATTTCTTGAGAAGCATTTTGCCAAGCAGCATTCAACGCAGCTAGACTACTGTCAATACCAGCTGAATCTTTGCTAGCGTGAGCAGTTTTCAATTGAGCAAGTGCAGACTCTATGGCCGATTTATTTGCTTCAGAAAGTTTATCTCCATATTCTGTCAGTTGTTTTTCTGATTGGAAGATGAGACTGTCTGCCTGATTTAATTTTTCGATCATTTCTTTTGCCAATTTATCAGATTCTTCGTTGGCTTTAGCATCGTTTCTCATTTTCTCAATTTCAGCATCAGTAAGTCCGCTAGAAGCTTCGATTCTTATTTTTTGCTCTTTTCCAGTACCTTGATCTTTTGCAGATACATTCAAAATACCATTGGCATCAATATCAAAAGTTACTTCAATTTTTGGTACTGTACGTGGAGCAGGAGGTAAATCTCCAAGAATAAATCTTCCGATTGTTCTATTGCCACTCGCCAATTCTCGCTCTCCTTGAAGAACATGTATTTCAACAGAAGGCTGATTGTCGGCTGCTGTTGTGAATGATTCTGATTTTTTAGTAGGAATCGTAGTGTTAGCTTCTATAAGTCTAGTAAATATTCCACCCATAGTTTCAATACCTAAAGATAGAGGTGTTACATCTAAAAGAAGAACATCCTTTACTTCACCTGTCAAAACACCACCTTGAATAGCAGCACCAAGAGCTACCACTTCGTCAGGATTTACTCCCTTAGAAGGTTTTTTGCCAAAGAATTTTTCTACTTCTTCTTGTATTCTTGGTATACGTGTAGAACCACCTACAAGAATTACTTCGTTGATTTTATCTAAAGAGATACCGCTATTTTTAAGCGCTCTTTTGCAAGGCTCAAGCGTTCTTTTAATAAGGTCTTCGCAAAGTTGCTCAAATTTAGCCTTCGTTAATTTTCTTACTAAGTGTTTTGGAATTCCGTCTACTGGCATGATGTACGGTAAGTTAATTTCCGTTTCATTGCTGCTAGAAAGTTCTATTTTTGCTTTTTCAGCAGCTTCTTTAAGACGTTGAAGCGCCATTGGATCTTTTCTCAAATCAATGTTTTCATCGTTTAAGAATTCTTGTGCTAACCAATCAATTATTTTGTGGTCAAAGTCATCTCCTCCAAGGTGAGTATCACCGTCAGTTGATTTTACTTCAAATACACCATCGCCGAGTTCAAGGATTGAAACGTCGAAAGTACCACCACCAAGGTCAAATACAGCAATAATAGAGTCTTGATTTTTTTTGTCAAGTCCATAAGCAAGAGCCGCAGCAGTAGGTTCGTTGATGATACGTTTTACATCAAGTCCAGCTATTTGTCCAGCTTCTTTAGTCGCTTGTCTTTCTGCATCATTAAAGTAAGCAGGTACAGTAATAACAGCTTCCGTTACAGTTGTTCCTAAGTAATCTTCTGCGGTAGCCTTCATTTTTTGAAGAATCATAGCAGAAAGCTCTTGAGGAGTATAAAGTCTATCACCAATACGAACACGAGGTGTGTCATTTGGTCCTTGTTCCATTACATAAGTAATATTCTTCAATTCATTTCCTGCTTCAGAGAATTTTTTCCCCATAAAGCGTTTAATAGATTGAATTGTATTTTTAGGGTTAGTAATAGCTTGTCTTTTTGCAGGATCTCCTACTTTGCGCTCGCCGTTACCATTGTCCAAAAAAGCTAAAATTGAAGGAGTGGTTCTTCTGCCTTCACTATTTGGAATTACAACCGGTTCGTTACCTTCCATTACGGCCACACAAGAGTTGGTAGTTCCTAAGTCTATACCAATAATTTTTCCCATTTTATCTATTATTTAAAGTTTCTATTAAGTCTCAATTTCTATAAACAATGCTTGTGCCATCTAGATAAAAGCCCCTTAATTGTGACATTATGACAGGAATGATAAATAAATCCAAGTATTATAGGGATATTTTAACATACTGTGCTAATTTTGGTTTACTAACTTAATAAACCTTATGTTAAACATTGTATTATTTGGCCCTCCTGGTGCAGGAAAGGGTACACAAAGTGAAAAATTAATTGAAAAGTATAATCTAATGCATCTTTCTACAGGAGACCTACTGCGAGCAGAGAAGAAAGCTGGTAGTCCTTTAGGAAAAAAAGCTCAAGAGTATTCAGAGAAAGGCTTATTAGTACCAGATGAACTGGTAATTGATCTTATAGAAGATAAAATTAAATCCAACAAACAAGTTAATGGATTTATTTTCGATGGATTTCCTCGCACTGTAGCTCAGGCTAATGCATTAGATAAAATGTTAAATGCATCGGCTATACCTGTTTCAGGTATGGTTGCTTTAGAAGTGAAAGAAGATGAGTTGTTTGTAAGATTATTGAAAAGAGGTGAAACTTCTGACAGACCTGATGACAAAGATCCCAATATTATTAAACAAAGAATTAGTGTTTATAATAATGAAACCACACCTGTTGCAGGATTTTATACAGAGCAGAAAAAATATTATGGAGTTGATGGCATGAAATCAATTGACGAAGTATTTATGATGATTTCAGGAATAGTGGATACATTAAAGAAATAAATTTATACAAGAATAAACTGTAGAAGGGGTTAAATGACCCTTGCTTATTTTTTCAAAAACTGTACAATGAAAATCGCAATACACGGTAGACCCATTAAAGACGAAGCCATTCCGTTTATTCAAGCAATGTTTGATCATTTGAAAAAACATAAGCTAGAGATACAATTGCATCAGGCATTTAAAAATATTCTTGAGAAAAAAGAGATTCGAAATATTGATTATCCGACTTATACTAGTAAAGATGATTTGTTTGAAGCAGATTTTTTAATAAGTGCAGGTGGAGACGGTACCTTACTTGAAGCGATTACTTATGTCGGAGAAAAAGGCATTCCTATATTAGGAATCAATACAGGAAGGTTAGGCTTTTTGGCTACTACAGCCAGAGAGGAAATTGCTGAAGCCATAGATTGTCTTATTGCAGGGGAATACAGAGTAAATGAACGTACGCTAATTAAACTTGTCAATGGAGAACAATTGTTTAATGGGATAAATTATGGATTAAATGAATTTGCCATTTTAAAACGTGACACATCATCTATGATTGTGGTGCACACTTATGTAAATGGTGAATACCTTAACTCTTATTGGGCTGATGGATTGTTAGTTTCAACACCTACAGGATCTACTGGTTATTCACT
>JANOTP010000271.1:0-51742 GCA_031416415.1 Cytophagales bacterium
CGGGTGAAAATAATTGAGCAATCTTTTTCTGAAGACGAATTTGCTCTTGGTTTATAACTGCTTTTTTGTAAGTTTCTTACTCTAAGCAATTGAAAAATAATAAATTAACGCCTTAGGTTGACGGCTATGGAGAAAAGCTCCAACAAGGGCAGAATAACGTTGTTTGTAGTGTCCCAGCGGAACGCCTACCAGTATAATTGTCTGTAGCTAAAAGCTACAGACAACGGGGTGAGTGCGGGAAAAAATCAACATTTGGATTCATGGTTTATAAAGCCAATGCTTCTTTAATAATTTGGAAAGTAGAAGAGGAGAATGGAATTTTTAATGCTTTTTGATGTCCTTTTTCAGACATTTTATTCCAGGTTTTAATAATAATATTTGTTAGCTTCTCTCTATCAAATAAGTGTTTTTGAATAAATGGTTCTAAATAATACTCTAAAAAATCCAAGCAAATTATATCTTCTAAAAGTTGAGATTCGGCATCGTTTTTAATCGATTTTTTTTGAATTAAAAAAGATACTCTTTCGATAAATTCTTCTTTGTATCCCAATTTTTTTAGAATAATAGAAGTAGTTTTTGCATGGGATTTTTTCAATTCTTCTCTCCATTTCAAGTACCCAATTCTATCCATAGGATAGGAATTTCTTGGCGTTTCCCATCTGCAAATATGATGCGATCGAGTTGCAATAATCAACTCATCTGAAGGCTCAGAAGTATAGCTGATAAGCCTTGAATGCAACCTTTGTGAATACAACAATTCTTTAGGATATGAAATAGAATTTACGATCTCTTGATTTGGATCTTTACTATTTTCGTAATCTATGGCGTTTATTGCCAATTGAAGTAAGGGAGAAGTCATTTTTTAGGAATCATATTAATCACAAAAGTAGTAATTTTTTGCAATGGAATGTATCGAAATAAAAGGGGACGATGGTTATTTGAAAAGTTACATTGGTACGTCCCCGCAGTCGCTCGCGTCTCGCGAGTGACAAATATTTTGTAGCCCTCTGGGCGGTCCATTTGCACTATCTTATTTTAGATCCATCATTATTTTCCCCAAGGGATTGAGAATTTTCAAATTAGTTCTTCGTAGCCCAGCGTGACGCCTATAGAATATTTGTCACTCGCGAGACGCGAGCGAGGAACACAAGGGATAAGGATAAGGCAGAAATAGATATAAATACCAATTTGGACTATCATTATACGTGTACTGCTCCCAATTATATTGGAGAAATGGTTATTGGCGGAAGACACTATTCTTCAGTATTGCAAGCGATTATTTATCCAAAAGGCATTAATTATATTGAATATGTATACTACAGCATTGAAAAAGGTTTTTTAAGAATTGATTATTACAACAAACTTGCTTCGCAACTTATTTCATATGAATTAATGTAACAATATTTTAAAGGATAAATAAAGGAATTCTTTAACGATTAGTTTTTTTTCCATCATTCTTTCTCCCCAGACAAAACACCTGCCATTATGAAACACTGACTTAAAAAACACAACAATTCCCCTTCTTGTAAAATAGATTTAAAATTGCGAACTACCAGCCAGCGCTTCGTAGCGGCAATGTCTGGTGCGACACCCAGACATGGAATAGACTAAAAAATTGTTGCCAATTGCGAGACGCAATCGATTTCTTTGGGACATAGAATTGCCCAGCAGGGTTTACGATTGTTTTTTTATTGTCAATTAATTGTTATTTTTGAATGGTTAACTCAACTTATAAAACATACTTATTATACAGTTATGAAACATCGGATAGTATTCCTAATCCTTTTAATCATTGTCCTCCAGCCAATGTATGTTTTTGCTCAATGGCAGGCTACTACAGGCCTTTTTGGTGGTAGTGTTGCCGATATAGATGAATATAATTCTAAAGTATATGTTTCCACGAGTAATGGATTATTTGTTTCGAGTGATCTGGGAAATAGCTGGACAATTTCATTGAGAGACCAGTTTATTTCAAGTCTGGAAATAACCGCCGAAGGTTTTTATGCAACCATTTATGGAGGAGGAGTAGTTAAATCAACAGATGGTATATCATGGTCAACCATCAATAATGGAATTACAAATTCTTATTCCAATAGTATAATAAAAATTTCAAACAACCTCTTTCTGGGAACTAATTCAGGAGGTATTTTTCGATCGTCGAATAATGGCTCGTTATGGACTTCTAAGAGCAATGGCTTACCAGCCAGTTCTACGATTACTGATTTTGAAATTTCAGGCGCCACTATTTATGCAGGCACATGGAGTGGTGTTTATTATAGTACAGACTTAGGAGAAAACTGGAATAAACTTTCTGCCTCTCCGAATGGTGTTTTGAATCTATTAATAGTAAATAATTATTTTTTTGCTTCTACCATGAATTATGTTTATGTATCCAATGATGCTGGTGTCAATTGGTCTCCAAGCAATTCAGGATCTTTTCCTTTCAATTCCAGTACTCATAGTAAAGGTCAGCTACGTTATTTTAATAATACGTTGTATGCTGCAAGCGATGCTGGAGTATATTCCAGTACAAATAATGGGACAAGCTTTACGAAATTGACTACTGGAAGTTCGTATCATTTCCAAACCATTTATCCATTAAGTGCAACAAGGTTATTAACAGGTGCAGTTGGTGAGGGGATTCTTCTTTCAACGGATGGTGGGAATACCTGGAATAAATCTAATCAAGGATTAACGGCTATTTATTATAAAGAATTGTATAGTGATAATACTATCTTTTTAGCGGGGACTTTTGAATCGGGTATTTATTATTCCAACAATGGTTCAAATTGGATTCAAGCAAAAGATAATCTTCCTAATTATTCTGTGAATACCTTCACGAAAAATTCATCCTATTATTTTGCAGGAACAGGATTGGCAGGAGTTCTTCGTTCCGCGGATGGAATAAGCTGGGTGGGGTTAAATAATTATTTAAAAGACATACACATAGAGCAGCTTATAAGTTCAGGTGATACAGTTTTCGCAGCCACCATTAGTGGTGTTCATTATTCTATAAATAATGGCGTTTCATGGACACAAATGACCAACAATGGTTTAACGGATACTTATGTTAATTGCATACTGCGTCATAACGATGATATTTATGTAGGTACTTGGAGCGCTGGAATATTTAGAATAAACCGTAATGGTAGTTCCTGGACTCAGGTAAATAATGGAATTACTTCGACGCCTTTGCGCGTGACAAAATTGGAGATTTCTGGAAATACCTTATTCGCAATAGCAGGCTACAGTAACCTATACTCTTCCTCCAACAATGGAGGGAATTGGATAAATAAAAATCAAAATATTAATGATATATATACCAAAGGTAATGTGGTATTAACGATTGGGTACAAAAAGTTTTATAGCACAATGGACGAAGGTTTAACTTGGGAATTAATCCCAACTATTACTGAACCAGGAGACAATTTGATAGCTTATGCAAATGGAACTATTTATGCAGGTGGTTATAGCGGTACGATCTGGAAAAATAGTAAACTCCTTAATGTCATTGTCCCAAATTCTACCTCTAATTCAACAATAGAAATCCTGCGAAATCCGATACAGGATTTGTTAAAAGTTGAAATAGAGATGAAGAGGAGTGGTGAATGTCATATGTCTATTTTAAATCAATGGGGAGTAAAAGTGAAAGACCTGCCCAATGAAAATTATGCAGAAGGTATTTATTCTAAAGAGTTTTCTGTCGCTGATCTAAGCCCAGGTATTTATTTTTTAAAGATGTTAGCGAATGGTGAAGTGTATACACTAAAATTTATTGTGATGTAATCTTTTTCCCTTGCAGTTGCGTCGCTCGCGTCTCGCGAGTGACAACTATTTTGTAGCCCTCTGGGCGATCCATTTGCACTATCTTATTTTAGATCCATCATTATTTTCCCCAAGGGATTGAGAAATTTCAAATTTTCAAACTAGTTCTTTGTAGTCCGGCGTGACGCCTATAGAATATTTGTCACTCGCGAGACGCGAGCGATTGCTGGGTAATTCAGGTATCAGATTATTTAAGTTAAAGAAATAATATTTTCATAAATATATTTTAAAAGCTCCGGTTCAAATCGGAGCTTTTATTTTTACTAATCGTCCTACTCCGTGCTGTGTCCCCAGACAAAGCACCCGTCACTATGAAACACTGACATAAAAAACACAACAATTTTTATTCTTGTAAAATAGATTTACAGTTGTTTAATACTACCCCTATGGCTGGTCCCCCGACCAGACACATTTTTTATGAAACAAAGAAGTAAAAAAAAAATTTTATAAATAATTATATATTAAGACGAGATCTGATATCCGCGTCAAAAGCAGGTTTTATTCTTTGCGCAAGTACAAGTGTCTGGTCGGGGGACCAGACATGGGTGAGTATTAATTTATCTGAATCTTTATATTGCTCTTTACGCCATTATTAGTAATCTGAAGATTGTAAATTCCCGAAGAAAGTTTTTTATCCGAAAAAGTATAACGGTCTTCTATATTCTTTTCATCTAAAATTATTTCTCCTATTGCATTATAAAGCGCAAGGTCATAGGCACCATCAGGCAATGCTAATGTAAAATTTCCTCCTGTACATGGGTTTGGAAAAATACCAACACCATCAGCATTAGTATATGCAAGAGTAGAAGTGGGATTAGGATCAATAAAGTCGCCGTTGTAAGTATTATTGGTTTCGTCTTTGTAATCGTTGGCACCAGCATTTCCAGCGGAAAGGTTTTCAAGTAAATTAAATTCATAGTATAGCTCAAGGTTGCAGGCAGAAGCAGAGTTCCAGATCCTGAAATCGTCCATAAGGAAATTTCCTTCTGGGGTATTGGTCCCTCTTTCTAATGCTCCGATCTTCATATTATTGAGCGTACCCGCACTCGCGAAGAAAAAATCATTGGTAGTGCCTCCGCAGCACACTCCTGCTGTAAGTGTAACGGAAGTTCCATCAAGGAAAACCTGTATAGCGCCAGCACCATCTGATACGAGCGCGAGACTGTGCCAGTTGTTATCAGCTATAGAATTAGTGGGAGTCGCAGCATCAAGTGTAACAACTCCACCGACTACTCCCACTAATTGAATATTTTGATAATCTTCACGGTAACGGATATAAAGTTCATTGTTGTTGACACCGGCAATTCCTTTGTTGGTAGCGCTAAACAAAGTCGCGCTAATATCAACATCAGGAAGCTTGAACCAGAAACTGATCGTTCCAGTTGAGAGTATATAAAGAGGAGAGGCATTGTACACTTCAATATATTGACCTCCACTGATCGATAAATTATCTGTTGGAAAGTAGGCTGTGGTAGGAGTACCTGTAAGCCCCGCTATTCTAACATCGCCGGAATAATTATTTCCTGTAAGATCTCTAAGGTCGTTGGCGCCTGCAAGGCCTATGCTGTTGTTCTCAAGCATTTCAAAGTTATAATAAAGTTGAAGGCCGGGAAAATGTGTTATAGAAGGATTGGTAAGAAATTCAGTAACCTGACATTGGGTAAGAGCGGTACTCCAGATTCTAAAATCATCCATCAGGAAATTTCCTTCTGTTAGATTGCTTGCTCTTTCAAGTCCGCCAATTTTCATATTGTTGAGCGTGCCAGCATCAGCAAAAAAGAAATCGTTGGTACTGCCTCCGCAACAAATGCCTGCAGTAATGGAAGTGAGCGCAGCATCAATGTATACTTCTATAGCTCCCGAGCCATCGGCCACCACAGTAAGGTTGTGCCAGTTATTATCCGTTATGGAGTTGGTGGCAGTGAGTGCATCTAGCGTAACGGCTCCGTTGTTTACTCCTACTATTTGGAGATTGAAATAATCTTTCCGGTAACGGATATAAAATTCATTATTATTAACACCAGCAGTTCCTTTGTTAGTGGTACTGAAAAGGATAGCAAAATTTGTCAAATCATTTATTTTAAACCAGAAGCTAACAGATCCTGAAGAAAGATTGTACAGGGAAGTTGTATTGTACATTTCTACTAGGCCGTTATTTACAGCAATATTTAAGGCAGTACCCTCTTGGGCTTTCCCTTTTGTATTAAAAAGACAAAATAGAATAGTGAAAATGTAAAGATGAAGGATTGTTTTTTTCATAGCGTTTGAGTTTGGCGAATACAAGATACTTAATTTATAAGAAAAACAGAAAACGTAACAGGATATCCTGAAAAATAGGCTAATGTCTTCTACTCCGTGCTGTGTCCCCTGACACAGCACATGTCACTATGAAACACCTCCATCCGTGTCTCTTCTAATATTAAATTTACAAAAAGAACACTGCTTTCGTAAACATTATTTTTTATTTTTTTATAAACTATTGTCAAAGCAGTGTTGCATAGAAACAGAGAGTAAACGCTCACAATTACCTCTTCTTCATCTTAAGTATTCTTTGCTGCCTTTCATAATTGGCAATAAATACTTTTGACCGTCTTGTAAGCAGAATAGCATTTTGAACTCCATGCAAACCGGCTAGCTTATATCTGCTATGGCGGAACCGTTCGTTCTTTAGCCAGAATAAATAACATTCCTTTTCCGCCCGTCCATACCGCACAAATTCACGCCATTCACTTTTTGCATAATGATTCCAATAACGGTAAAAGGAATTGTATTCTTTACGATGCTGTATTTCCCTATGATGGTTATCAATAGACAAATCCAACCACGAATTTAATCGTTGGTTTTGTTCTTCAAAAAGTAGTTCCTCCTCAGCAGATTTAGTATTGTATTTTTTTATACGGACAAGTAGCTGTTTATTCGCCGCTATTTTCTTCATTGCTAAACGAATGGTAGAATCACAATAACGCTGTACATTATTTTTGTAATATGCCTCAATGGGCGTTAGATTCTTTTCAAAAGCGAGTTGTTTGAGATGGACAGAATCATATACTTTATGTATGTAGCGGAGATAATTAATATTGTTTGTTTCAAGATCTACACAAGTGGCGATGTAAACAATTACTTCTTTCTTTCCCGCTTGATAAGTGATACTGTCCCAGACATTGTCCCTCCTATCTCTATAAGTACCAATGCTGTCTCTTCGCTTTTGGTACAAGAGTTTCAGACTGTCAATATGTTTGTTGTTTTTTCTTATGAGCGTAAACCATGCATTCAGACTGTCTTTGGTAATCTTTTTATTATTTCCGCGACGGACGCGATAAATAGATTCTGAGTTGGTCCTTCGTACTCTGTCATCTTCTTTTCTTGTGATGGTGAGTTCGCTCAGTTTATTGCTTCGATCGTTTCTTTTGATTCTGGAGTTTAGTGAATTTGCCTTTCTGCTGGAGGATTTGGATCGGCTGGAGATAAATGAATTTACCTCTCTGTTCTTTCTCCCTAAACTATCAAAGCATCGTTGTTTTATTCCATCGTTGTCGTTCAGAAATTTTTTCATGTATACTTCAGCGTCTTTAGCATACTTCATTACTTCCGGTGAACGCTTTGCTTTTTCTGAAAGGGGAATGTCTTTATCTTTTGCAAAACTATTCCATTTGCGATAGGAATACTGCAGATAGGAAGCTCCTTTTACGTAATTGTTCTTTTTGTTAAAATCATACCCTTCTTCTCCATGAATGAGAAGTTGTTCTTCTATACTTCTACCGCCATAGTGTTGGATGCGGTTTGCAAAAGGATAAGCAGTTGCAGAATCGACCGGAAGTTTGGTAGTGTCTTCGTTTTCAAAATAAGTAATAGAATGAGGATTCATTTTCAACTGCCACATTGGATGTACAGAAAGATGTGTCTCAATTAATTTGTCAGGAGGAATATCAAAATAATAGGGCTCTACCCTTTTTACAAACTTCCAATGTCTTGGAATGTAAGGAAGCTTGAACAATCTTTTTATTCTGCCAATGATAGAGATCTTAGGTTTTGTATAACCAGAAGCCCAAGTTATATCACATACCTGATACCTGCCATCTACCTTTGCTACATTCCATTCATGGTCTTGATAGTAAAATTTTTCATATGGATAATGGCCTAGCCCTTTTGAATAGCCTTCTACTATATAACATTCTATCCCTGCCTGTTTGCACATGACTTCCAGCAGCACAGAATACTCTCTGCATAAAAGAGTATGTTTCCTCACAATTTTTTTAATGGAATACTTCTCCAGTCTTATCTTTTCATAACCTGTCATATCGTAGCTCTTTTTCTTTACGATCCATTTACAGAGATGATAAAACTTATCGGTTTCGCAGGTGTCTTTTCTGGTAAGCCAGGATACTTTTCTAACTAGACGTTTGGGCACCAACTCTCCATCATAAGAGACGGTACTTGTTTTTTGTGCTTCCACAGAATTGGCACAAATAAATAATAACAAGAAGAATAATTTCCTGATAGAAACCATACAGAGCTGAGAGAATTGTGTAGTAAAGATAAATAAACGCGGGTACTCTTATATTATTATATCGTATAATTTTATGGTTATTATAAACTGCTGGTCACTTGGAAAGTAAAACGGTTTTTGTATTTTTAACTAAACAATTTCAATACCATGAAACGAATTAATCTAGCAGTAGCAACAATCCTTTTAACGATTCTTTTTTCTTGTCAGAAGAATAGCAGCGAGACTACCAATGCTGATAGTCTGACGGTAGACACTGCTCTAGTTTCCAACACTCCTCCCGATACAACTGCTGTGCCAACAGAAACAGAGTTCAATGCGGATGAAGATGTAAGGGGAGATGATATGGATCCTGCGGATTATGATTATACATACGAAGGAACGATCAACAATACAATTAAAGTAAAGGTCAACTTGTTTAACATTCGTGGAGAGGAACATGCACGTTTGGTTTATTTGAACAGTAAGAAAATAATCAACATGGACTCTAAGTATTTGGGAGGAGGAGACTATGAGTTGACAGAAAAAATAGATGGCAAGCCCACGGGTTTCTGGAAGATAGGAGTAGAAGAAGAGGATATCTTATCTGGTACCTGGACTTCACCAGACGGGAAAAAGCAACTACCAATAGCACTAGGTATGACAAATGAGGACTTTGATAACTTTCTAAAAAAGGAGGAGATCATAACTGGATTTTATGAATTAAAAGAGGTGAACGAAGACGTAGGAACAAAAGAAGAATTTCCGCTTCTTTATTTGGAAGAACTGTATGTAAAGAATATGGCCAATAATTCAATTTATTTCGATCTAAACATTCAAGGCTCTCCTCCAGGGATGCATGTGGGAATGGTGAATGGGATAGCGAATAAATCAGGTAATTACTTTATATACAAAAACGATAACGGTTGTGAAATATCAATGTTGTTTTCTGGGGATGTAGTAAAGTTAAGTCAGAAAGGTTCAGATATGGATTGTGAATTTGGTGCAAGCATTGGTGCGTTTGGGACACTGCAGAAAAAGAAGTAAACTGGAAGCCACATTCGCAGTCACCCAACGCTGGCGCAAGTTTTTGACTTGTGCCTACTATCCTGTAGCCCTCTGGGCGGACTTGCAAAGCTGGGAGTTAATTCATGCACAAATTTATAGTTAGCAGATTTTGACTTACCTTGGTTTGTCTTGTTCATTGATGATTGTCTTCACAAGACCGCCCAGAGGGCTACAAAATACTTAGCACAAGTCAAAGACTTGAGCTAGCGAGGTGGGTACTTTTATGAAACAATTTTCCCTTTCACAAAAACCCTAAAAAGAATAAACCCACTTAACACCAATACAAAAAACACTAGTGCCAAAGACCAGTTGTGGTAGATCATACTAATAAGTGCAACAACGGCTATACTAATCACTAGCCATGGTGTGTAGGGAAAGAAAGCAACTTTGAAAGGTCTTTCTGCATGGGGTTCTTTTTTGCGAAAAGCAAGTAAAGAGAACATGGAAATAATATACAACATTAACGCGCCAAAAACGGAGATGGTAATAATCTCTGAGGTCTTGCCGGTGAGCAATATTATAATTCCTATACACATATTAAAGACTAGCGCAATATAAGGTGTTTGGAATTTCGGATGAATCTTTCCTAAAAAGGCAGGAGCATAACGAATGCTTCCCATTTCAAAACTAGCACGACCAGCGGAGAGCAGCAATCCATGGAAGGAGGCGACAAGTCCGAAAGTACCAAGTGTAATAACAGAAGTATACATCCAGCTTTCTTCTCCTACAATTTTTCTCAATGCCAAAGGCAGAGGCGAATCGGAAGTCTTCCCATCTGCATCAAATACAATTGTTTCCCAGCCACCTATTCCAATAGAAAAAATAAAAGTGATAATACAAACTACTATCAGCGTAAGTAATGCAGAACCAAAACCTCGAGTAATATCTTTTTGAGGATTGATACTTTCTTCTGCTACATTGGCCACTCCTTCTATTCCTAAGAAAAACCAGATCGCAAAGGGAAGTGCAGCAAACGCTCCTTGCCAACTATTGGGAAAGGCGTTCAGCGAAATATTTTTGGAATGAAAATGTGGGATGGTGGCAAAAGCAAAAAGAAAGAGTCCAGATAAGGCAATGAGCGTAACGAAGAATTCAAAAGAGGCTGCCGCTTTTACTCCGTATATGTTTAACGCAGTGAAAAGAATATAGGCGCCAATGGCAAATGTTATGACGGATACTCCCGGAAATAATAGATTAAAATAAGCGCCGATACCTAATGCAATGGCAGGAGGTGCAAACACAAACTCGATTACTTGTACCAGTCCTCCAACGAAGCCCCAGTCGGTGCCGAGGGTTTTATTGGCATAGTGAAAAACGCCGCCGGCTTTGGGCATTGCGCAGGTGAGTTCGGAATAACTGAAACTAAATGCTGTATACATGACCATCACAAAAAAAGTAGCGATAGCCATGCCCAATGTTCCGCCTTCTTTTAAACCAATGTTCCACCCGAAGTACATACCGGAAATTACATAGCCCACACCAAGGCCCCAGAGCATGGAAGGTGTTAGTGTTTTCTTGAGATGTGACATAATGAGTGAACAGGAACAGTAAACACAAAACAGGGAAACAGTTGTTTCGTCAGAAGCTGCGACAGAGGATATTTAGCAATGGGTTTGTATCGGGAAAATAAAGTTACCCTGCTATACAATCATAGCAGGGTAACAAAATGGAATTATCGTATTTCGTATTTTATTGTTCCACCTAGAAGCTTAGCAAGCTTTTCCATTTCTTCCCAGGCATTCATAATAGGAGTTCCTTTTTTACCTTGATAAGAAATGAAAGGACTCGTTTGTCCAGAAACAGGGATATTTCCTTTTAGTATAATTTCGTTGCCTTTCACTTTAAAGTTGTAAGCCACACGGGTACCATTCTTCAACGTCTTTGCAGTCGTCGAAATAACAGAAGCATTTTTGCTCGGAGCCAAGGTATAATCTTTGTCTGCTAACACTTTCTGGATTTTTGCAACGGCAGTAGTTGAATCAGCAATGGTGATTACAATGGCGTTTGATTTTTCCGGTACTTGCGCATAACTAATTGTTGCAGTAAACGCAGTGATGAATAATAAGAATAGATTTTTCATTTGTATTTAGTTTTAAAAATTCGTTTACTAGTTTAAGAAATATATGGGGAATTTAATAATAGTTGGGGGTTTATTTTTTCCGTGGTCTGTGCTATGTCAGGGGACATAACACAGACCACTATGAAACACCTCCATCCGTGTCAGTTCTGATACTAAATTTACAAAAAGAACATTGTAAACATTATTTTATTTTTTATAAACTATTGTCATTTTGAAAGCAGTGTTGCATAGAAATAAGTGCTGTGTTAGGGGACACAGCACGGAGTATAATCAAAGATAAAAATAATATGGTTAACAAATATATGCTTTTAACAGCCTCTCTTTTCTGTGGCTGGGCCTGACCAACCACAGGAGGGAAGATTATTTTACCTGACTAAGGATCTTTATTTCAGGAACAGAAGTTACACCTGCTTTTTGTCCTGCAGCTTTTAGTTCAGGATTTGACATAACTGCCAGTGCCATTTCTTTGTTTGGCATTTCAGAAATAATAGTCACATAGTTTTCATCATCCACCGATTGGAAGACGCCTATTATATTTATACCTAATGTACTTCGCATGTCTGCAGAAGCATCGAAACCTTGTTTCCATTTGGTGAAATTTTCTACCTTGTGCGAATTAATAATTGTTGTTTTCATGTTTTTAGTGATTATTTATAACACAAAACTAAGGGATAGTATACCCATAAAACGTTGACAATAGTCAAGAAAATTAGTTGTTGAATATTTTTTTTCGAATGCGGCTGAGAGTTTCTGGACTTATACCTAAATAAGAAGCAATGAAATGTTGTGGAACACGCTGGAAAAGGCTAGGTTTTTCTTTCATTAATTTCAGATATCTTGTTTCGCCGGTTTCAGTTTGGGCGTCAGCCATTTGTTTTTGAATAAGGGTTGTCCATTTTTGATAACCGTTTATATGTGCATTTGTCCACCAGGGAAATTTGCTAAAAGCAAGGTCCCAGTTTTCAGAGTTGATCGTGAGCAATTCGCAGGACTCGATAGCCTGAAAGTTAAAGTTGGAAATCGTTTTACTCCGCATAGCAGAAAGATCACCAATAAAATGTTTTTCTTCAGCGAAGTAGATGATGCTTTCTTCTCCCTTTTCATTGACGGTATATTGCCTAAGACAACCATTTAGTACAAAAATGGAAAATTTGGGAACCTCACCGGCCTTCTGAATAAACTCGTTTTTTTTGAAACATTTATATTCCCATAGGGTTAAAAATTCATCGTATTCCCCTTCAGGAATAGTAATTCTTTTTTGCAGCTCTTCGAGGAATAGATTAGTATCGGGTTTTTCTGTTTTTTTCTTACCAGACATAGTGAAGGATTCGTATGATTTGTAAAAATAAAGTTTTTATACGAAAAATTAAAATAGTAAAAGTTTTTCAACAAGCCTACTCAGTGCTGTGTCCCCCTTTAGGTTTGTACCTCACAATTTATAAACCCATGAAATTTTAGTTAAGTATATTAGTTTGGAGACTTGATCGGTAATTCGGAAAAGATTTTATCCAGCGTACTTTTTACGTATTCTGGACTAAATGGAAAGATTCCCTCATGAGAATTAGTAGAGATTCGTTCCCAACATTTATTATCAAAGTAAAGTTGAATAATAGCCTCTGCAAAAGAAGCGGTGTCATTTGCCATCAAACAGTTCCAGTCATGTTTAAGATTCATTCCTTCAACGCCGACCGAAGTTGAAACAACAGGTAATGAAAATTCTAGACTCTGCCCTATTTTCCCTTTCATTCCTGCTCCATAAGTAAGAGGTGCAACAAATATCCTGTTGCGTTTGAAGTACGGGGATACATCTTGTATATATCCAGTAACGGTAACATTTGGACCTGCTAATTTCTTTACTTCCTCCGGAGGGTGACTTCCTAATAATGTAACGTTCAAATCAGGGTATTTACTCCATACGATTGGCATGATTTCATTACATAGCCAGAGTGCCGCATCAACATTAGGAGTATGGTTATAACCACCAATAAAAAGTATTCCATTTCGCTCTTCAAAAGGTAAATAAGCATCTGAATTGGCAACATGAATATTCGGAATAATTTCTACATGTTGCAGGCCCATTTCTTTCAATGTTTGTTTATCGACATCAGTAATGGCAATGGTTAGTGTCGATGCTTCGCCGCATTTTTGTTCCAGCGATTTCATTGATTGCCAATCTATAGAACGGCTTGGAAAAAGTTCAGCTTCTCTTTTTAAGCGGATGTAATGAAGGTCAATTGTATCATAAATAATAGTACAAGCGCTTTTTTTAAATAAAGGAATATATTTTTCAAAAATGTTTGGGCGGCATATCCATGCTATATCAATATAGGGTAAGCGCTCCTCTATTTGTTTCATTACCGTGATTTGGGAGTAGTCGTATGTACGGTATAAAACTTCCACACCCATTTGTTGAAGCTCTTTTGTATAAGGCTCTTCAGGTATTTCATTATCGGGAGCAAAAATTAAGTGATAGTCCAGTTGCTTAAAAATTTTAATTAACTGGAATAATCGTTGAGATCCAGATTCTTTATCAAATACAGGAATATATAAATCGATGATTAGGATTGTTTTTTTTCCGCAGAGGCGCATAGCTCCTTTGTTAGGTTGATCTTTTAGGTGTTTTTTAAGTTCGGTTTGCCATTTCTGTTTAAATGTTTCTGCATTAATAATCTGAAAACGTTTTGCGCCAGAACTGGTCGATGTTCCCGAAGTAATGCCTTCATGATGTATTAGTTTTGACTCCGGTTGATAAAATACTTTTTTGCCTAATTTATTTCTAACAGAAAAACAAAGATCTGTGTCTTCATAATAAGCAGGAGCAAATACTTCATCAAAACCTTGTAATGTTTCATAATCACGCTTTTTTATAAGGATACTGGCACCAGAACAATAATCAACAGGCCTTACAAAGTTAAAGCGAGGGTCTACGTAATTCATGAATCGTCCATAATTCATACCTGTAGCGTCATTCCAGATAATACCACCTGCTTCCTGTAGTCTATTATCTGGATATATGAGCATGGAGCCAACAATTCCCGCATCAGGATAGCGATGAAATATATCCACTAAGCTCTCTAACCAATTTGTTTGGACCTCGGTATCATTATTCAAAAAACAGATATATTCTCCACGTGCTACTTCTGCACCTTTTTTGGAGGAAAAAAGAAAACCAATATTTTCTTCATTATTAATACACTTAAGCCCTTGGACACCTTCTAAAATTTCTTTTGTCGCGTCTGATGAATTATCGTTAATAACAATAATTTCAAAGCTTATCTTACTGCTTATATTATTTTTTAATGCACGCAAACAGTTGAAGGTATATTCTACTTTATTGTAAACTGGAATTATAATGGAAACAAGAGGATATTGATATTCGGTAAATTCTAATTTAATTCCCTGAATTTCTTTCAAGGATAATAATAAATTTTGATGTATTTTCTTTGGTTTAAATTGGTTTGATCCTATATACGACTCAAATGGATTTGGTCTTCTATATAATAGAATATTGATAAGAGAAGTGCGCAAAATATTTTTCTCATAAACGTTATAATTGCCTTCGTTAAAAACAGTAGTTGGTTTAGTAAAAATATTAATTATACGTTTAGTTAAGATTAGTAATATCCTGATTATTAACCTAATAAATACTGAAGGACTTAGCACCCATAAACAAGGATTTAAGCTCCCCTTTTTGTCATACGAATCATTGAGCCATTTGATAAGTTTTAGATTATAGTCTTTCATGAATAAAATGCAATTATTATTTTCAGTTTCTAATAAAGAAACCCCTTATTTATTAATTTTAACTCTTTTGCAGTTGTAAAAATAAGCATTCATATTGATTAATCTACCAACAAGGGCAAAGAAATGAACTTTTTAGCTTAGATAAGAACGCTAGCGAGTTCTAACAAACCATACAACGGACTATTACCTAGCGGTTGTTTCAGGAGGGGTACTATTTATAGTAAATTTTACTGAGCTTACCTTTAACTATGGTGAGGTAGAAGGAGTGAAGGTACAAGTCTTTTACCCTAGTCTAAAGGTCAAACATTTCGAAGAATTTGTAACAGAAAAATAATAAGGGATTATATATTCCTCATAATCGCTAACTAGACATTACCCCTATTAAAAAAAGAGTAGTCATAGGAGACCAATACAAATGTATGGTGATAAATTATTTTGATGTCATTTTCAAGTCAGCTCCTTTCGACATTTTCCATCCTGTAGGAGTTTTGATGCAATCTGTAGCACTGAAAACAAAGGACCGTACTTCAAATTTAAAATAGATATTAAAAGTTAACATCTGTAAAGAACCTTTCTTTTCTATAGCCTGTGTGATAGATTCAATTTTTATCTGACTCCAATCAATGAATTCTCTTTTTACTGTCTTTTGCATTCTATCAAATGATTTTTTCTCATGGTATTGTAAGATATCCTCCTTACCCTGTGCCCATAAAGTTTGCTTTTCCTCTTTCGAAAGTTTTGTCATCTTAGCAAGCATTTTTTCCCAGTCTTGAGTATTTATAGAAAGCTTTTTAAATCCTTCTAAATCGTTTTTCTTTACCGTATAGAAAAGAGCATTTGCAAAAATCTTCGCATTCTTTTCTTCAGTACTTTGTGCAAAAGTCGAGAATGTTAAGCTCAATAAAAGGAATAGTAGAAATACATTTTTTTTCATACGAGTATTTAATTATGTTTCATTTTAGGAATGAATTTTTTTTATAAGCATCTATTGTATAACTAATATAATCATTTTATTTAAGAATTAAAAGGATGAGAGAATATTTAAATAGTAGAAGTTTTTGTTGGTCCCACTACTCGCTAGTAATTACCGCTACCAGACATGGATAGAATACTCTTACTTTTACATAAAATATGTAAAGAATTAATTAAATTCTGTAATAGCTATCTTAAGGCTATTGTGATCTTTGTAACATACTTTTAGTAAGAAAAATGATACAAAGATATACATATGGAAACGAAGACAATTACAATAGAAAAAACCTTTAACCTGCCTTTAAGAACCGTATGGAATGCATTCACTAGGCCTGAAAGTTTAATGAAATGGTGGGGTCCGAAAGATTATTCCTGTCCTGTATATAAAAATGATTTTCAGGTACACGGTAAATATCTTGGAGCTATGAAGGATAATAAGACTGGAAATCTGATCTGGTCAACGGGTGTTTATGTAGAAATAATACAGGACAAAAGAATTGTAATGACGGACAGTTTTTCGGATAGTAATGGTAATATAATTTCTGGTTCCGAGATTGGCATGCCAGGAGAATGGCCTGATGAGCTCCTAGTAACATTAGAATTTCAACAACACGAAGACACTACTCTTCTCTTATTAAAGCATGAAGGTTTGCCAATTGAAGCTTATGAGGATTGTATAAAAGGCTGGCAGGAATCTTTAGAGAAGTTGGAAAATATTTTTAAATATTTGAGAGAAACAAGTACCTCTTGGGAGGAATAATTAGTTAGTAAAAATATGGATGATTTAATAGCTGAACTGGAAGGAATAAGAAATCAGTTATTTGATTTTCCTTCCAGTTCAAATGGAAAAACGCATGAGGAATTAGTACTTGAACTCACGGCTACGATTGGAAAGTTGAAAACTTTTAATAAAGAAGAAGAAAATATTCCTAAAATTTTAGCTCCTGAAGATTTACCGGATGATGAGGATTTATAGAGAAATTATATACTGTTTTATTGCTTTATCCCGAGTCGGATAGCTTTACACTACAGCTACAGTATGAAACACCAAAGTAAATAAGCGTTCTACAATTATTTTAATTATTTAAAACGCGTTCCAAAAAGAAAACGTTTTTTCCAATAATGCGAATCATCTATTTTGGAAACAACTACACCTTTTGAAGAAGAGGTATGAATAAATTCGTTTTCGCCAAGATAAATTCCGGTGTGGGTTATGAATTTTGATGTAGTATAAGAATCGTAAAAAAAGACAAGATCACCTCTTTCAAGGTCTTCCATCAAAGGAACAATCTTTCCATACCTAGCTTGATCTTCTGCAGAGTGAGGAAGTAAAATATTACAGGATTGGTGTGCTATCATAACTAAGCCAGAACAATCAATTCCTTTGTGTGAAGTACCTCCCATTAGTGCAGGAGTTCCTAAAAAGGAAAATGCTTTTTCAATTACCAATTCTGATTCATACTCTTCGTTTTCTATGTTGCGCTCTATTCCATCTTTTCTAAAAAATTCGAGCTTTTCTGCCACATCAGTATCTTCATGATGATTGATTACTTTCTGAAATTGATCTTCTGTAGCGCTTAAAAGTAAGCCTATAATGACTAATAAGCATCCCAATCCCAGTTTTAGCTTTTTCATTTCTTCTTTCTGTGCTTCCATAAGTAGTATAACGAAGTTGATATAGAATTGATATATGCTAGAACAAAAACTAATCGTTAGGGGTTCCATTTACATCATTCTGCTGGTCCATCTACTCTGTGAATGCTATTCAAATAGGAATATACTCTAGACTCACACTCCAACTCCCAACTGACACACTATCAAGTTAGTTTATAAATTTAAAAAATAAACGGCTTTAACTGATATTAAATTTTTATTTGAATAGCATGGTCCCCGACCAATGCTATTCAAATAAAAATTTACTCTAGACTCACACTCCAACTCACAATAAGTTAGTTTATAGATTTAAAAACAAACGGCTTTAACTAATCTTAATGCTTATTTGAATAGCATGCTTTTATGCAACACTAAGTAGCCATTATTTTTTGACAAATGTGAAGGTTTGAAACAAACACAACTCTCAACTCTTATTAACCAAAGGCGCAACGCGCTCACCTATCAAGTTAATCGCTTGTAATAATTTCTCATGTGACAAACCAGCATTGTCCATTTGGAAGGTAAGCCTTGAAATACCTCCAAGCGCTTCACTGTGTCGTAGAATCTTTTCGGCAACTTCTTCTGGATTGCCAACAAGGAAAGCTCCTTTAGGCCCTCTTTGCGCATCGAAATGATTGCGGGTTACGGGTGGCCAACCTCGCTCTTTTCCTATTCGGGTAAATGTGTCTGCATAACCAGGATAATAATCTTGAATAGCTTCCTCTGTGGTGTTGGCTACATAACCGAGAGAATGCAAACCTACTTTAAGTTTTTCAGGAGCATGTCCTGCTTTTGTTCCAGCTTCTTTGTATAAATCTATTAAAGGACGAAAGCGATGTGTATCACCGCCGATAACTGCTACCATAAGCGGCAAACCTAATGTTCCTGCACGAGCAAAGGAGGCAGGAGTGCCACCCACGCCAAGCCATATAGGGATTGGGTCTTGTAAAGGTCTTGGATAAATAGGTTGGTCCTTAAGAGCTGGACGAAACCTTCCCGACCATGTCACGAATTCGTTATCACGAATAGTTAATAATAGGTTAAGTTTTTCGGTGAAAAGTTCGTTGTAATCTTGAAGGTTCAAGCCAAACAAAGGAAAGGCTTCCGTAAAGGAGCCTCGTCCTACGACCATTTCGGCACGTCCTTGTGAAAGTAAATCGAGAGTGGCAAAATTTTGAAAAACTCTTACAGGATCGGCAGCACTTAGCACGGTTACCGCACTGGTAAGGCGAATGCGTTTGGTACGTGCAGCAGCAGCAGCGAGAATAAGGGTAGGTGCAGAGTCTAGAAATTCTTTGCGGTGGTGTTCACCAATCCCAAATACATCCAGACCTGCCTGGTCGGCTTGTTCTATTCTTTCTAGCAATTCTGCTAAGGCATGCATGTTGTCGGTGGCACTACTTTTACCACTATCTGGCTTGGCAGCAAAACTATCAATTCCAATTTCCATAATAACTCTTTGCCAAAGCGTTTATACTGCCAATAGCATAGTCAAAGATAATCTATTTTTAGGAATAGGCGGTTGGGTATATAGTCATTGTTTTTGCCTACATAAAAATTTGTGGTGGTGTCACGACCAGCAAAGGTGTAAGTCTTGGCATTAGCCGAGAGTAGTATTTAAACGTAAGGGGAGAATTTTATTTTAAAAAATGCACTACCTAATATTGGTTTACAAAACCTGTAGAATTTATTATAAAATCTTTTCTAGAAGGACGATCAAGTTTTTTTTCGACTATTAAAGTAAAAACATAGCTAAGGCTCTTTTCAAGCTCTTCAAGACTCGTTTTACGAATATAAAAATAGGCGCCTTTTTCATACATTAGATCAGCAATGTCTTCATGAAGATTGGTAGAATATATTATTACAGGAAGTTCTTTTAATGTAGTATTAAGTTTTATTTCTAAAAGACATTCAAAACCATTCTTGCGAGGCATATTGTAATCTAGAAAAAGAACATCAGGAAGACTGGTAGTTTCAAAAAGATAATTCATCAATTCCTCTCCATTTTTAACAGTTGTTAATTTAGAATGGAAAGGTAATCGCTTTAATGCTCTATCAAAAAAGAAATGGTCATCGTTATCATCGTCAGCAAACATTATGTGAATGGGGCCAACAGGGTCCTGGGTAATTTCATTGTCTTTCATAATTTCAATGATTTATCATATCTCTACAATGTACACTTTAAATATCACTATTATTGTTTTTTTCATTTAAGAAATTTCTTCAGCATTTAATTATATTTTTTCTTAATTTAGCTATAACCGTTGCATACTTATTGATTGATGCTTAGGAAATGATAGTTGTGCTAAACGAGTATACTATAAGTAATGGCAGGAACAGTTATACATAAATTTTTTAAAATTATAATTCTCGCAAAGTAAAAGTAACACTGAAGTCTTTGGTAATATGAACTCAAGCAAGATTTGAGCTTAACTAAAATTAGCCAACGATATACTTGGAACATTAACCAAATTTAAACAAAACTATTCTTTTGAAAATAAATCAGAGTTTTCAGGAATATAAATATCAAAAGTTGCACCTTTATTTAGACTACCAGTAGCAGTAATAATACCATTATGATTTTCAATGATTCTCTTACAAATTGCCAAACCTATTCCCGTTCCTTTGTATTTGTCTTGGCTATGTAATCGTTGAAAAACCTCAAAAATCCGCTCTTTATATTGGGGATCAAATCCGATGCCGTTGTCTGTATAGAGGATATGACAATAATTAATTTCAGGTAATAGTTTTTCTTTATTTAATTTATTTCCTTTTCCTGTTTTACATTCAATGGTTATTTCTGGTGGTAAATGTGGGTGTGAAAATTTTAATGAATTGCTGATAAGGTTATTTAACAGCTGGCGAAACTGGAAGGAAATAATGTTTACTTCACAAAGGTTGATAACATTTATAATCGCATTTTTTTCTTGTATAGCCTCTTCTAAATTATTTTTTACTTCCTCCACAATTATGTTAAGGTCAGTCTTTTTAAAATTACGATCGGCACTTTTGGTGCGGGAATAAGCAAGTAAATCTTCAATGAGTTCCTGCATACGTTGGGCTGTTTGTTGTACTTTAATGAAATAATCTTTACCTGTTTCTGATAAATTTTTTTCTTCGAGCGCTATACACGTTATAAAATTTTGAATTTTACGCAAGGGTTCTTGTAAATCATGGCTTGAAACATAGGTAAAAGAAGTTAAATCTTTATTTACACTTTCGAGTTCTAAGTTCTTTTGTTCCAATTCGTTTGTTCTATGCCATACTGCTTTCTCTAATTCTTCTTTTTGTTCTTTTTGCTCATGAATTTCAGTGTGAGAACCTACCCACATTTTTATTTTTCCATTTTCATCTTTCAAAGGTAGAGCTCTACTCAAATGCCATTTGTACTCGCCCTGTTTATTTAAAATTCGGCACTCTATGTCTAATATATTTCCTGTCAGAACAGACTGCTGCCAACTTTTTTTTGTTTTCTCTTGGTCATCATAATGAACAATTTTCTCCCATCCCCATTCTTTTAATTCTTCTAATGTGCATCCTGTATCTTCGAGCCACTTTTGATTAAAAAAAGTTATGTTACCTTCTTCATCAGCGGTAGTTATTTTCTGAGGCATCGTATTTGTTAAAAGGCGAAATTGTTTTTCGCTTTCTTCAATTCTTTTTTTAGCAATTGCCAGTTCTGTAACTTCATAACCAAAAACCAAAATGGAATAGATTTTATCATTCTCATCATACATTGGCTGATAACTGAAATTAAAATAACGTAATTCAGGTACCTCATTCTCGTCGCGTGCTAATGTAACGGGAATGTCAAAGCCTACAAAGGTTTCTCCAGTAATGTAAATTTTGTCCAAAAGCGTATCGAATCCTTGTCCTTCCAATTCGGGAAGTGCAACCATGATAGGCTTCCCTTGGATTTGACGTTTTCCAAACAACTGTTGGTATTTCTCATTTACTAGTTCATACACATGATTAGGCCCACTTAAGGTACAAACAAAACCAGGAGCTGTCATTAGCATGTTATGATGCATTAATGCTTGCGCCTCCATCTTTTTTTTAGCAATAACCTCGTTAGTAATTTCATGAGCTAAAGCCATAATCCCTGTTATTGTTCCGTCGGCTTCACGCAAGGGCTCATATACAAATTTTACAAAAGCATTTTCTAACGTTCCATTACGCCTTAAATTTATAGGAAGCTCTTCGGTTGCAAATCGTTCTCCAGTAGTATAAACATTATCCAAAAGCTCTTTGAAGCCCTGTTCTTTAAGTTCCGTAAGCACATCAAAGGCAGGTTTATTTATTACGTTCTCCATCTCTCTATCCCACATTTGAACCATATCTTTATTTATAGTCTCAATTATATACTCTTTTCCACGTAATACGCAAATAGCTATGGGTGCCTGCATTACGAGTTGTCGAAACCTTTCTTCACTTGCTTTTATTTCTAAATTATATTTTGCCTGTGGTGTTACTTCATGTGATATCACTGCTATTCCTTCTATCTCTCCATTAATGTTAAATTGTGCCTGATACACGAAAGTATAGTAACTCAATTCCATTTTTCCATTACGCTCTATATAAAAAGGCATTTCATGTGCTTGTTGCGAAACGCCTGTTTTATATACACTGTGTAAAATTTCAGCAAAGCCTTGTTCAATTATTTCTGGCAAAACCTGAAGCAATGGTTTTCCAATTATTTCTTTTCCCTTACCCCAAGCTTTTAACATGGAATCGTTGGCCGATTCAACAATTAACTCTTCTCCTTTCAAAATAGAAATCATAGAAGGAGAAGTAGAGATCATCTTTTGATAACGATGTTCACTTTCCTGAATTTTTTCTCTTGTAAGTACCTGTTCTGTTACTTCGTATGCAATAGTTGTAACGCCTGAAATAGTTTTATCCGCCTCGTAATTTGGTTGGTATACAATATTAAAATACCGCTCTTCTATTTTATTATTATGCTTTAATTTGGCAAGAATTTCATTTGCGTAGTGAGGAATACCTGTAGTATAAACGCTATCAATTAATGCAGGAAATGATTGGTCTCTGAGTTCTGGTAAAAGTTCTAAAAGGGTTTTACCTTCAACTTGCTTTCCTTTCCCCCAAAACTCTTTCATAAGATCATTGGCAATAGTAATCCTCATTTCTTTTCCCTTCATTATAGAAAAAGCAAACGGTGATTCCATAAGCATTTTGTTAGAACGTTTAATATTTTCTTCAATACTTTTTAACGTTTTTTCTTCTGCCTCAAGCTGTGCAATTAGCACTTCGTTTTCAGTAGCTTCTTCAAGACGCTGAATTATATATTTTACATTATTAAACTCATCTAAAACACATGTATGGCTCACCCTCCAATTATTTCGCAAAATACGTTCTTCTAATTCAGGTTTTGTGATAGTGTAATTAGTAACTAATGTACCATCGTTCTTTTTTTTAAGTATGTGGTTAAAAGAGTTCTGAATGGTATCAACTATCTCCTCAGTTGTTTCATTCGCATTATTAGGAAATACATCGAAAATATTTTTTCCAACAATATTTTCCCTTATTGTTTTAGTATTGTTCAAATAAGCGTCGGATACTACCGCTATTTTCAAATCAGTATCCATGACTATCATCATTACTGAAGACTGTTCAATGATGGCTTTATAAATTTTTGCGTCCATATAATATTTTTCAGTGTAGCATAGTGCATTTTCTCTTAGGAAGAAACTGCGTAAAAAAAAGTAGTGCTTAACTATAGACGACTCATATAATCGTCAAGAGTTAAGCACTACTTTTATAAATTTAATGTCTACTTTGTTAGTATTTAACAATTGTATTTCCTTCCATAGTAATGGCACCTGTTCTTGCAAGTACCTTTCCATCAACGGTTGCTCCTGTTTTCATTGTAATAGATTGCATAGCCATAATTGTTCCTTTAAAGACCGAAGTTGTGCCTAAAGTAGCAGAGGATCCCACTTGCCAAAATATATTAGCCGCTTTTGCATTGCCTGCTAAGAATACCTTGCGTCCAGAAGTAGTAGTTAGAGATGAGGCTATCTGTATAATAAAGATTGCATCAGCATTTCCCCTTGCATCAAAAGTAACATCGCCAGATGATATTGCTAATGAAGAGGTAGATTTATAAAGTCCAGGAGTAAGTGTTAGACCACCAATGTTTCCAGATAAAGTTACCATATCAATACAGGATCTTCCTGCAGCATCATTATAGGCTGTAGTTAATTCTAGTTTTGAATTTGTTGCTATATTATCATTTATATGTTGCGTTCCATTTAATATTCCAGGAGGGAAACCTCCTACAGATGTACCAGGACTAAGTCCAAGATCTCCAGTAATGTTGGTGGCTCCTGTACTGGTAACTCCTGAACCAGCAAGAACTGCTATCAATGAAACATTCGTACCCATTGGAACAGGTGTCTGAATGGTTGTCTGAAGGGGTATAGGAAATGGATTACTAGAAGGTGACGTATCATCTTTTTTACACGCGGTAAAGATAGTAATTAATACGATTGATAGAAGTGATAATAGTTTTGTTGATGTCATAATTTTAAGTTAAAATTCTGCTACGAATGAACAGAGATGGAAGGATATCCACTAAGCAAAGTTGGACATCTTAAAGCATTTTAGTGTTGTAGAGTTTTAAGTAAAAATTACATAATTCATCTTTTCATTTTTTTATTGCTCATTTAGGATTTAATAAAAAATTATTTATTCAAAAGAATAAGTAGAGCAAAAAAAATGCACGAAGTATGTTTCGTGCATTTAAGTAAGAAAAAAGTGTTAAGTAAGAATATATATATTATTTTACATACATAGCTTTCCATTGGCTATAATAATTTTTTTGAATGTTTTCCATAACTTTGAATAAGGCTCCAGCCCAATAATTACGGATGCCTATGCCTACAGGTACCCCTTTGATACGTTCATGAATTAAAATTTCATTGTCTGATAAACGGATAACTATAAAGTGAAAATAAGCTTCATTAAGAAATTTATTCATGCTTTCAGCTACAAATAAAGTAGCGATACCTTCTCGTTCTTTGGTCCCGTAATTTCTTATAAATTTTTGAATGTCCTCCTTGGTATAAACGGGAGTCTTGTTTGCTTCCATCGTTTCAAAGGGTGTTTTTGCGTTTAGCTCAGTTATCATAGTAAGGTCAAATAAAATATCGTCTTTTCTTAACATAGACTTAAGATTATATTTTTCTGGTTCTTCTACAAATAGGTTATTCCAAGCAGGAAAATAAGTATTTCTGATGGAAGACAATGTTGTTTCTCCTGCTCCCATAAACTGAGAAAAATCTCCTATTAGTTTAACATGCGAATAGTCAATTCCCATATATCGAATTTTTCCTACTTTAAAGAGGTCTTCTGCTTTTTGAGAATAACCCATAGTTATAAAAAATAGAATAGCGAATAAGCTGATGGACATTTTTTTCATAATTGTTATTTGTGAGGTATAATTTTAATTTGGCAAATAATATAACTTTATTTTACACCAAAGGTCAGTCTTATACTATTGGAATGTGTTGTATAAATATTGACAATACTTACATAATTCGTAGGTGAACTTTATATTCTAGAAGAATATACACTCCTAAGACAAAATTTATTATAAGTTCTTATTGTATTAATTCATCGCCTTGTCTTATGTTGCCCGTATCAAAACCTTTTTTAAACCAATACATTCTTTGTTCAGAAGTTCCGTGTGTAAAGGCATCTGGTACTACATATCCCTGAGATTGTTTTTGTAAATTGTCGTCACCAATAGCATTGGCAGCATTTAGTGCTTCTTCGATATCTCCGCTTTCTATTACATTTTTAAGTTGCTGATCATGATGCGCCCATACACCTGCAAGAAAATCTGCCTGGAGCTCAAGCTTTACGGATAATGCATTAGCTTCTTTTTCCGATACGTTTTGTTGCCTATTTCTTATCTTATCTGAGGTGCCTAGAAGGTTTTGTATATGATGCCCTACTTCATGTGCAATTACATAAGCCAACGCAAAATCACCGGGTGAGTCAAAGCGAGATTTAAGTTCATCGCAAAAAACAAGATCAATGTAAACTTTTTTGTCAGCAGGACAATAGAAAGGTCCAGAGGCCGCACTGGCAAATCCACAGCCTGATTCCGAGCTGCCTGAAAAGAGGACTAATATCGGCTTTTCATATTTTTTATTTAATTGATGAGTGAAGAGACTATCCCAAATATCTTCTGTATCTGCAAGCACAACCGATACAAATTTTGCTTGTTGATCTTTTTCCGCAGTGTTTTCGTTAGTTGGAGATTCGCTGGCGATATACTGAGTTGGATTACCACCTAATAGATAAATTATTACCATCACTACCGCACCTAACCCACCTCCCAAAGCAAGTTTGCCTCCTCCCATTCCTCTTCGGTCGTCTACGTTATCACTTGATCTTCTACCTATCCATTTCATGACTTGTATAAATTAATTTTTATTTTCTATTAAAAATTTGATGCGCAAATAGCGCTGTTAATTATTTTTTCAATTAGCAGAAATAATTTTTATTACACTTGTTAAATTATTAATCTTTAACGGGTGTAATTTCTGGATTCTCTAGCGGAATTATTTCTGGAATGGTTGGAAAAGGATCTTCTCTATCAGGTATAGGTATATACTCTGGCGGAATAGGTTCCTCAGGATTTATATGTGGTATTGGTTCTATTTCAATTTTTTTCTTTTTTGGATCTTTCATGTAATATGATTTAATTCATAAGTAAACAAGTTGGATAAAACGATTGGTAAATACCTTACACAATTATAGAAAAAAGTTACACTATGCCTAGTTGAGTATTGTATAAGTTTAGGAAATAAAGAAGTTGATAAAAATTGTCAGAACAAATTATTTATCAGAAATTGCAATTATCTTATCTACAGTTATGGGTTTACTCAGGTAACCTTTAATATTGTACTTACTTACTTTTTTCATATCACTAGGGTTGTCTGAGGAGGACAGTATATATATGCTAACTGAATTAGTATATAGTTTTTCTATATTTTTATTATTGTATAATTCTTCTAGAAATTCTATCCCATCCATCACTGGCATATTAATATCAAGAAGGATAAGGTCAGGGCAAATAGTAAAATTGTTGTTTGATTTCGTACAATTTTCTTCGATAAAATTTAATGCCTCTCTACCGTTTTTTACAATATGTGTATGACTTGATAAATTTAATTTTGATATTATTTTTTCAGAAATATAATTACAAGTTTCATCGTCATCGACTAACATAATACAGTTGAATTTTTTCATAGCAAATGTTATTTAAAAAATTATTTTAAACGTAGTACCTTTATCAAGCTCACTAAACACTTCTATTGTTCCTTTATTTTCTTCTATAAATCGTTTAATTATATACAACCCAATCCCTGAGCCTTCTACATGATCGTGAAGTCGTTTAAAAATCTCAAAGAGTTTTTCGCGGTGTTTTGTAAGATCAATCCCAAGGCCATTGTCTTCTATAGTAAGTACAATTTTAGAATTCTGAATTGAGGTATGTATTTTTATTAAGGGTTGTCGTTTGTCTGATCTATATTTTACAGCATTTGTAATAAGGTTATAAAGAATACTCTTTAAGCCAGTTCTAGAATAAGTTATCACCTCTGATTCAAATTCTTTTATGAAAATCGCATTTGAAACTTTTATTAATTCTTCATTTTCAAATAAAATTTCTTTGACAAGTTCATTAAAGTTAACTTCTTCTACATCTTCATAAGGGTTCCTTTGTACTTTAAGCACATCGGTTAGACTATTAATAGTTTTCTTTACTCTTTTAAGGGAGTAGTCAATTTTTTCTAATATAAAATTGTTGTCAAGGTTCCTATTTTCATTTAATTCAGTTTTTAATAATTCTACAAGTCCTTCAATATTATTGATAGGTGATTTTAAGTCATGAGAAGCAGAATATACAAAGTTATCAAGATCTCTATTTAGTTTTATCTGATCATTATTGCTTTGTTCTAGTTCAGCCGTTCTTTCAATAATAATTTTTTCCAATTGCGCTGGAGATTTTAAGCTCAGCGCCTGAGGCATTATTTTAATTAGAGAAAAAACGGTGGCCCATGAAATTACAGCTGTTCCTAAAAGTAAAAACCCACTGATTCTGTACGCAGGATACCAAAACATTATAGCATCTAATAAATGGGTAGTACCACAGGCAAGTATGAATAAAGTAAACAGCCAAAAGACTTTTAAAAAAGGAATTTCTTGTTGTCGTTTTTGTATAAATAGAATAATAATTAACGGTATGGCAAAATAAGCGCTCCAAATAGCTAGATCAGAAATTATATATAACCAACCATGAAAACCTGTCCACTTTCCACACGTCCATCTTGCGGGCCAGTTTTCAGCCAGAAAAAAATTTTTGAAAAAATCTATTATATCTTTCATATAAACTAAAGTTAATAATGAACTTTATGAAAACAAAAAGGTATTCTGTAAAAGCATTATTGTGACTAATATATAGTTAAGGACTATTATACCTTACTCAAATATACATTTTTGTAGAAAATTAAAACTATGAAATGGAAATAATTTACTTCTTTATGTTTGTTTACACTAACTTTATTTATAGCACTACAATTGTTAAGAATTGAAATTTGATTGTAATAGTAACTATGTTATCCAGAAATACTTCATGGTTTTATTCATAGTAAATATTTTTGTAAAAATATCAAAAAGGAAAAAATGTCTAGTATTTTTAATATATTTAAGTCTACAACAAATTAAGGCTTCTATGAAAAAAATACTTATAACAGTTGTTTTTTCTCTTACGTTAACTGTTCTTTTTGCGCAGGTTGATTCTTCATTAGTTATTATCAATAATGTAAAAGCACAATTGGATCAAGGGGCCGATTTTTGTGAAATGGTTCGTTTGTACTCGGAAGATACTCAAACGAAGTTACACTGTGGAGAGATAGGTTTTTTTGAGAAAGGGCAACTAATGCGAGGCTATGAAGATGTTATGGTAAAGCTAAAGATTGGACAAGTTTCGGATATAACAAAAACAGGATATGGGTATCATATTATTCAGCTAGTAGGGTTGGAGAAAAAGAGGTACGCTACAAGGCATATACTTATTAAGTATCGCTAACTACAAATATGAAGCACAACTTTTATTCAATAGGAAGTTTTATCATAGACAACGTTCCGCTCTCTTTTGTTCTCACCGACAATTCAAGTGAAATATGATTTCCTGAAACGGCATTTAACTTTATAAATTGTAGAATGTCAAATTCTTTTAGACCTTTTTCTCCCACTACGATCTGTGATTTTTTTATTTCATCACCTTGTAAAATTTTAACTTTTCCACTTATGTATCTCCAGCCGTCAGGAAGAACAACCTCTATTTTCCCCACCGCTTTGATGCTGATCTTTTCTTTTACTTCTTTACCATTTAAAAATAGCTTAATAGAGTCGGGTGCTTTTGTGGCAGAAATAATAGTGAGGGATATCAATGAAAGGAAGAGTAGTATTGGGAATTTCATAGTTTGTAACTTTAATTTCTATCTAAACTTAAAGAAATCTATTCATTTTTCATAAAAATTAAATGGCTTAAATTAGGGCTTATTTGCTGTAACGAATACTAAAAGGCTTTTTTAGCTGCAACTATCTTAATAAGTAACATTTGTGCTGCAAGGCATATGTTTACGATAAAGAGAGCTTATAAACCAGTCCAAAATTTTGTTCAGGGAATTAATCAATAGATCAAGGAAAATTTATATATTTGTGGATCTTTCAAAATTCTCAAAAATATGAAATTTATAGTTCAGCTTGGATACTCAATAGGGCTATTGTGTCTTCTTTTTCTAATAAGCATTGTTTCAAAAGCAGATGACACAAATTCTGCTAAAATCCCTTTCGTCTTTAGAGAAAATGCTGGACAGTGGGGCAAGGAAATTTTATATAAAGGGAATTCATCCTCTGCAAATGTTTTATTTACAAAATCAGGAATGATTGTTTCGCATAGTAGAAAAACAAAAACAATACAACCAGGGCGTGAAGATGAATTGGAATTTTTGAATTGGGAAATAAGTTTTAAGGATGCTAACCCTAATCCGAAAGTACTGCCTTTGGCAAGAGCTTCAAGTTATACAAATTATTTAATAGGAAGTAGCGACCAGCATAGATCTAATGTACCTGATTATAACGAATTGCGTTACGAATCGATTTATAATAAAATTGATCTTCATTATTATTCTTACAACAATGAGTTAAAGTACGATTTCATTTTATCTCCAGGGGCAGAGATGTCAGATATAAAATTAAAACTTGAAGGGATTAAAAATATTAGATTAAAAGCAAATGGAGATATTGAGCTAAGTCATGCATGGGGAACTGTTATTGAAAAGAAACCCTATTCTTACCAAGAAGTAGAAGGAGAAAAAGTAGAAATAGATATCCGCTATGAATTAATTGACAAAAAAACCTTTGGCTATAAAGTATATGGTCAATATGATCCTTCAAAAAAAATCGTAATAGATCCTTTGACAATTGCTTGGGGTACGTATGTAGGAGGGACAAGTCCTTTGGTGAGTGGTTACCAGTACGATATAGCAGTGGGTAAAGGTGGTGAGACATATGGTACGGGGTATTATCCTCAATCGTTTATAACTACTTCTGGAAGTTATGATAGAAGTTATAATGGGGGTTATGGAGATGTTTTTGTATACAAATTAAACGCGTCTGGTTCAGGTCTGGATTATGCTACTTATGTAGGCGGATCGGAAGATGATAGAGGAATGGCAATTGCAGTGAACTCTTCGGGAGAGGCTTTTGTAGCAGGTTATACCTATTCTCCTTACAATTCATTTCCGAATACAGTGAAATTTGGATCGACTACTTCAAGTAGTAATGCTTTTGTATTCAAATTGAATAGCTCTGGTTCTGCTCTTATCTATTCTGCCTACATGGGTGCTAATGATCAAGAATCTGCTTTGGATGTTGCTATCAATAGTTTGGGAGAAGCTATTATTGTCGGAGAGACAAAGTCGTATAATTTCCCTATGGCTACTACCACATATGATAATACTTATAACGGTGGTGCCAACGATGGTTTTTTTGTGAAGATGAACAGCGCAGGGACCGCTATGTTGTCTTCTGGTTTTCTTGGAGGATTGAAAGATGATCGAGCACAAGGGGTTGCAATTGATAAGAACAACAACGTTTATATTACAGGAAATACAGGATCTGTAAATTTTCCAGTGAGTGCGGGAGCGTATGATAATTCGTACAATGGAGGGTTTGATGTATTCGTGATGAAGTTTAACCCAACGTTAACCACACCGCAATATTCAACCTTTATTGGTGGAAGTTTTGATGAAGAGGGGCTTGCGATTGACGTTAGTAAAGATATGGAACCCGTAATTACTGGTTATAGTTTTTCCAATAATTATCCGATTAAAAGTCCTGAAAGTAGTGTTTATAGTGGATTAAAGGATATCATTCTTACTAAATTAAATCCTTCTGGTTCAAGTTTAGATTACTCCAGGCTAATAGGAGGTGCTCAAAATGATATAGGTACATCACTGACCATAGACGATAGTAATAATGTTTATTTAGTTGGTATGACTGAATCTAATATTTCTGGTAGTATTCCCAAAGGGCTAAATGAAATTGCACAAGATAATCGCGTTTCGATTTTAAACGGAGAATACAATGTTTATTTTGGTATCTTTTGCAAACAAGGTAAGACTTATCAAAGTGGTTTAATTGGAGGAGGAAAAGATGATTATAACAAGCCTTCGATAGGTTTACAGAGTAGGAGACGTGTATGCAATGTAATTATAGGTTTTACTTCTCATTCAGATGATTTAATAACTACAAAAGGAGCATATCAAGAAAGGAAGTTGAATGGAGGGACAGACAATGATCAATTGGCTGTTTATAAAATAGCAATAGACTTAGGGAAGGATTCTTCAAAACAGCATATTATTAATGTTTGTGGCCCACAGACGCTTTCATTATGTGATCGTTCTACAAAAAGTAGCTATTGCGATCCTCCTGTTATGAGTGTTGATTGTCAAAGTTATTCGTTTCCTATTCCTAATATTGAAGTATCAACGGCTACAATTTCATCAAACATTTGCCATAAATTACAAATTGTAAATATTTATAAATATGTAGACACCTCCAAAGCCTATATTTTTGGACCTTCTATAATTTGCCTTGGCCAAAGTGTTGAGTTAAACGCCTTGGATAAAAATGGAATGAAATTGTTTTTTGCACCTCATGTTGGTGTTAAGTATGTTTGGTCTACAGGTGAAAAAGAAGAAAAAATAATAATAAGCGCCCCTGGCACTTATTGGTTGAAAACATCTAACGCTTGTGGATTCGAGTTTTATGATACAATTGTAATAAAAGCCATCGATAAACCAACTGTAGATCTTGGCCCTGACCGAACGATCTGCTTCCCTGGCACTACTACACTTGTTGCAGTCAATGCCAACGATACAATTCCCACTACTTATTTATGGACACCCACAGGCCAAACGAGCGCTTCCATAACAGTAAACAGTCCAGGGCAATATTGTGTTGCGAAAACAAATAAATGTGGAACCGCTAATGATTGTATAACGATTAACCCCGCATTTGCCCCAATTGTAAACCTTGGTCCAGACACCAGTTTATGCAACGGAACTCCCATTACGCTTGATGCAGGAAATGCTGGTGCTACCTATTTATGGTCACCGGGAGGACAAACGACACAAACAATAACAGTTAATTCTGTTGGCACCTATTCGGTTATAGTTACTAATTCTTGTGGCTCTGCTAGCGATCAGATTACGGTTACGTTAGTTACTGCACCACCTATTGTAAATTTAGGGCCAAATTTATTATTATGCAGTCCTTCTGATTTCCCACATCTACTTGACGCAGGAAATCCTGGTTCCAATTATTATTGGTCTACAGGCTCTACTAATCAAACAATATCAATTACTAAAGGCGGTCAATATTTTGTAACGGTAACGAACGGTTGTGGAATAGATCGTGATACTATTTCTATAACAGCTCCTCCTTCATTAGGATTAAATCTCGGTCCTGATACTGCTCTTTGTATTCCAGCCTCTTTAGTTCTTGATGCAGGAAATCCCGGCTCTGGTACATTTTTGTGGACTCCAGGCGGACAAACGACACAAACAAAAACGGTTGCCACATCAGGCACTTATTCGGTTACTGTTACCAATGCATGTGGAACTGCTACAGATAATATTGTTGTAACCATTCAAAATGGATTGCCAGTGGTTAACTTAGGTCCAAATAAATCTATTTGTCAAGGCACTCCTACTATTTTAAATGCTGGTAACGCTGCAGGTCAAACCTATCAATGGTCTACTGGGGCAACATCATCTAGCATTAGTGTTACAACTATTGGAACGTATTGGGTAGATGTTACCAATGCTTGTGGTACAGTTAGAGATAGTATCCGATTATCAGATGGTTTACCTTCTTTCAGTTTAGGTCCCGATAAATATAGATGTTCACCTGCCAGTATTCTATTATCCGCAGCAGGTGCTGGAAGCTCTTATCTATGGTCTACAGGTGCATTAAGTGCTTCTATAAATGTTTCCACTACAGCTATTTATTGGGTAGATGTGACGAATAGTTGTGGAACCTTACGTGATTCGGTATTTGTATCCATAGCAGGAGCGCAACCAAATGTTAACCTAGGTGTAGATCAGGTGCAGTGCAGTTCGTTTAGTTCTATCTTGGACGCAGGCAATCCTAATTCAACCTATTTATGGAGTCCTGGAGGACAAACTACTTCTACGATAACGGTAAATTCAGCGGGAATATATAGTGTAGTCGTTACCAATGGCTGTGGCACTGATCGTGATTCGGTGCTTATTACGACACAACCTATGAATCCATTAGGGCCAGATATTAGTATTTGTCAAGGTTCCTCTACCCTATTGGATGCAGGCAATGTAGGAGCGACTTACTTATGGACACCAAATGGTGAAACTACACAAACCATCAGCGTTAGTAGTGCAGGTAATTATGGAGTAACGGTGACAAATGCTTGTGGAAGTATCACAGACAATATAGACGTAACCATTTTAAATGCGGCACCTAGTGTAAATCTTGGTCCCGATATTCGTGTTTGTTTACCAGCCTCACCTATATTGGATGCGGGCAATTCAGGGGCTACCTATCTCTGGTCTACAGGAGCTACCACACAAACAATAGTAATCTCTTCAACAGGAAAATATTATGTGACGGCTAGAAATTCTTGCGGAGTTTCAACAGACACTATTTTAGTTACCTTAGATAATGGTGTGCCAGTAGTTGACTTAGGTCCAGACCAAGATTTTTGTAACCCATTCTTTACTATGTTAGATGCTGGTGCTGGTGCTGCTTCTTATAGCTGGAGTACAGGAGCAACAACATCGTTTTTAAATGTAATAAATTCCGGAACGTATTCTGTTACTGTTACAAACGCTTGTGGAGCTGCTTCAGATAATAGCACAATCACTGGCTTTAATCCCGTATCGATTAGTTTGAAAGATACAGGGTCGTGCATAAATCCCATTACACTTCTAGGAGGAAACGCTGGCTCTTCTTATTTCTGGGCTCCAGGAGGAGAGACGACTTCAAGTATTGTAGTAAATAACTCTGGTAGTTATACATTGACTGTTAACAATGCTTGTGGTATTGTTTCCAAAACAATAAAAGTAATAATTAACACAGCCGTTGCCCCATTTAGTTTTGGTGCAGATACAAATTTATGTGCACCTTCAGGATTATTATTGGATGCAGGAATACATATAGGTGCTACCTATCTTTGGTCTCCAGGAGCTCAAACTACTAGTTCTATACAAGCTACACAGTCGGGTAATTATTCTGTTACAGTTACTAATTATTGTGGAATGACCACAGATAATATTACCATTTCAGCAAATCCAGTAGCAGTGAATGCTCGCTTTGAAGATACTATTTGTATAGGAGCTTCGATACGTTTGTATACAGATTCTTTATCATCTTACAGTTATAGTTGGTCTCCTGCTAGCTTGTTGATTAATCCATTAACGCCCTCTCCAACTGCTACGCCTTTAACTACTACCACGTATGTGGTGACAACCTCCGACGGAATATGTTTTAATACCGATAGTGTAATCATTCATGTAGAAAAACCAATTGATCCCGATATTGATATTTTCCCTCCTTCCGGAGAAGGTTATGTGCCTTTAGAAATTAAATTTAAAGATCGAAATAATATTGGTGTTTCTTATATATGGAACTTTGGAGATGGGACAAACACCATGTCTATAGCGCCAACGCATAGTTTTACTACAGAAAACTATTTTACTATTCACGTGACAGCTATTACTGAAAATGGTTGTAGGGCTTATGATTCCATTATCGTAAAAGCATTTACGCTGTTTATTCCTAATCTGATTACTCCCAATGGTGATGGTAAAAATGACAGTTGGGATATTACAGATCTTCACGATAAATTATATGTTCAAATATATAACCGTTGGGGTGATAGAGTGTATGAGCAGGATAATTATATTGATCAATGGACAGGAGAAGGGTTGTCCGATGGTGTCTATTATTATTTAGTGGAAGACAGGAAATTTGATAAGAACTATAAAGGTTGGGTTCAATTACTTCGATCAGAATAGCAGTAAAGTAAAAGGCTATTCGTGTAGGATACTATTTTTTCATATTAAAAATATAAGTATCATTTACTGATCCTGTAGGATCAAAAATAGAAGTGACCTTTAAAACCGAATAGGTACTAGTAGATGCTCTGTTTGTTTTCATAAATATTATATCCCCTTGTTGGATATTGGATAAAGTATCCAGTTTAGTGCCCGAGTCATAGGTACTCTTAACGGTAGCGGCGGTAGCATCGTTATAGGAATAACCGTTAAAGCGGACAAATTTACTACCAGACGGAGATACCCAAGACAGTCCTAATATGTCGCCTGAATCATATGATCCATCGTTTTGAATGTCTCGGATAGTTGTACCAGAAATAGAAGAAAATAATGCAGTACGATTGATTAGGTCATAGCTGTCCTCTTTGCCAGAGTTTTTAGAATAGAAAACATTTCCAGTATATTCCGTTAAGCTTACATTTGTAGACGTTACATTAATTCTTTTTGCAGCCGAAAAAACGTAACCGGAATTGTCTGTAAATATAAAGGAGAGATCCATCGTATACGATTTGGAGGCATAGGGAACTTTGTACTCATAGTTCCAATTGAAATTTTTAGACCCAGTCAAGGTAGAGTCTATTACTGTTTGAGTGAACGAATTTAACTCTTTTGAGTTTACCATCATTTTAGATAATCCATCAGGCGAGCTAGCACTAATAGAAAAAGTAATCACTTGACCTGTATATGCGTCTAGTACAATATCGGAAGGACCAATAAATAGCAAAGGCGTTTCTTGTTTGTCTTTTTTACATCCAGATAAGATGAACAAGGAGAATACTAAAAGGAACAGTGTTTTTTTCATATAATAAAAATGCCGAGCTATTACGCTCGGCTGGTTTTATTTTGTGTCTTCTTTCTTTTCTATTTCAGGGCGAATAGGCACTGGACTTTTCGGACGAATTTTAACAACTTTAGCACGAATAGTAATTGTTTCTTTTCTCCCACCAAACGATACTTGCGATTCTACTTTGTAAGATACGGGAATTATATAATCTGCATCTGGTCTTGAGCCTAATGCATCATATAAGGCATTGTTTATACCTCTTCGACTTAGATTAAACGCTTGAGGAGAACTAATAATACTTCCAGAGAATACACCCTGATGATTTCTCCTTCCTCCAATAGGTATAACACCAAACAAATAAGTTTGAGTAGCCGTTCCTGTTACATCGCCGATATATTCGAGATCGTCATAATTAAACAATACCTGTGTATTAATTGTTGAAACGGGCATTGCTGTTTTTTTCATTACACAAGACGATAAGAATGCAATGAAAAGAATAATATATAAGGCAGTATTTTTTTTCATAACCTGATTATTTGAAATAAATATTTAATAATACTTTAAGGTTATTATTGGTTTCTATCTCAGAAGAATTCTTTTTTAGATTAGAATATTTATTAGCATCTGGATTATTAAAAGCGTCTGTGCCTTCTGTATAATAGTCGTTTGAACGTGTTCCCAGAGGATCTTTAATATCTTCTTTTACATGTGTTTTTCCTCCTAAATTCCAAATAGCAGAAATTCCATATTCAATACCTACTGAAATAGGCAAATCTAAAATGAACATATTAATACCGATAACTCCGCCCACACCAACTTTAGTTGTAGTTGTTTTAGCTGTTTTTCTATTGTAGAAATCATTCGTATAATCATATTCTTCACGTAGTTTATCTTTTTCAAAACCAAGATATAAATCACCACCACCATAAATATCGAAAAAATTTGAATTACTAAAGTGTTTTTCGATACCAGGCATAATAGCGTAATTTCTAGTAGTTTTTTGTAAGCTATTTGAAATAGTTGTTCCTCCGGTAATTGCAGTATCAATATCACCTCCAGAGGTGCTGGTTTCTTTAGAAAGTCTTATTCCTGCACGAATAGCAGTGTTGTCAGAGATAAAATATTTTCCCGTGATCAAATTTCCTTTTTGTAATAAATTGTATTTGGAAAAAATTTTACCATCAGTATCGTTTATCCCAAGGCCAAAGGTAAGTAGTTTAGTGCCTTTGCTAGGTCTATTACCGATTTTATAAATACTAACATCGTCTACTCTTTCCGTAAGTTGTTGAGCATAGGATGAAAAACAGAAACCACCTAGTAAGAAGGTGATTAAGAAAATTTTTCGCTTAATCATAATAATAAGAAATAATGGTTGTTAGGTTGAAAAACAAATTTTGAAACGGAGACTCATCTCAAAATCCATTGTAAACTTATAATAAAAATTTATCAAACAAAATTTTTTACGGTCTTATGATTATAATTTTATAGCAATAAGCCTAAATATTATAGAATTTAAGGTCTTTGTTAGAGAAGAAAGTATAAATTTAACCGTTCACTATCTCGCCGCCATTCACATGGATGATCTGTCCTGAAATATAATCAGCATCGGCGCTTGCAAGAAAAACGTAAGCAGGAGCTATTTCGCAAGGCTGTCCAGGTCGTTTCATAGGAGTATCTGTACCAAAACTTTCGGTTTTTTTAGAATCAAAAGTAGAAGGAATTAATGGGGTCCATACTGGCCCTGGGGCCACTCCGTTTACCCGAATTCCTTTTTCCGCTAAGTTAGCAGAAAGACTTCGTGTAAAAGAAACTATTGCACCTTTTGTAGCGCTATAATCAATAAGTTCTGGACTGCCACGGTAAGCTGTTACAGATGTGGTATTTATTATATTACTTCCTTTTTTCATATAAGGCAAGGCAGCTTTAGTCAACCAAAACAGTGCAAAAATGTTCACGGAAAATGTTTTAACTAATTGCTCAGTGCTTATTAGCGAAAGATCTTTGGCCGGAAATTGTACTCCCGCATTATTTACTAATACATCTATTCTTTGATATTCTTTGACAATTTTCAAAATAGCTTTTTTGCAATTAGTTTCTTTAGAAATGTCAGCAGATAGGGTGAAACATTGCCTTTGAAAATTTTCTTCAATATAACTAGCTGTTAGGTCAGCATCTTTTTGTTCACTTTCCAAATGTATTATGGCAATGTCTGCCCCTTCTTTTGCAAAAGCTACTGCTACAGCCCTTCCTATTCCGCTATCTCCTCCAGTTATTACGCATATTTTATTTCTTAGGCGCTCACCTACAGGTAATCTATTGCCGAAGTCAGGGGCTGGATCCATTTTATATTCCAATCCAGGAGGACTCTGTTTTTGTTTCTTGAATATTTTTTTCTTAACGTTCGTTTTTTGCATAATCGTATTAATTATGTTTTTGTAAAGATCTCCTAGTAAATGTTAAACTATCTTATATAATTCTTTTAATAAGTTACATTAATTAAAGAAATACCATTATTTCAATTTTCTGTAAATAATGTAACCTTATCCCAACATAGTGTAAGAGTATGCTACTACAATATCACAATATTTGTCGGACAAGAAATTCATATAAAATTTACCCATAACAATTTAAAAAATATAACCATGGAAACTAAAACTAAAACAAGTAAAACTTCCCCAAGTAAAATGTCGTCAAATGGTAAGAAATCAACTAATGGCAGCATGCAATCTTCTCAGTTGATGAAACTATTTGAAGATGAATTGAAAGATATTTATTGGGCAGAAAAAGCATTGACAAAAGCAATTCCTAAAATGATTAAAAACGCTACTTCAGAAGAATTGATAACAGCATTGGAAAATCATTTAGCTGAAACTACTGAGCAAGTAAGCCGTGTAGAACATATTTTTGAATTGATTGGCAAAAAAGCAACTGCAAAAAAATGTGAGGCTATGGAAGGGTTGATTAAAGAAGCTCAAGAGATCATGGAAAGCTGTGAAGAAGGATCTATGTGCGATGCTGGTATAATTGCAGCAGGACAAAAAGTAGAGCATTATGAAATTGCTACTTATGGTACATTGCGTCAATTTGCTGAAACACTTGGCATGACAGAAGTTAGAGATCTTTTGGAAGAAACACTTAACGAAGAAAAAGCGGCGGATGAAAAACTATCTGAAGTAGCTACAAGTGCTATAAACGTTCAAGCTGCTTCTGAGCAAATGGCTTAATACGAATAGTATTATAATTTTACAACAGGGTTATTTTAAAGTAAAGCCTTAACAATTATTGTTAAGGCTTCTTTTTTAAAATCAACAGTTATTTAAAAGTAAGGAGAGCATCCATATCAATTATATACGATAATAGTGTAAAGAGACTAAATTATAATTGTGATAATTATAAATCATCTTCATCATCTGATTCATATTCTTGTTCAAATTCATCAAATTCAACTTCAACAGAAATATATTTTTTGTTAATTCCTGAGTTTTCCATTTGGATAGATTCCATAAGTTCTGATAAAAATAATTTTAGCTCTCCGGTGTTTTTCATTTATAAGTAATTAAAGTAGATAAATTATAAAGTGCTAAAATCACTATTTAAAGAGAGGTAGGTATTACATTTAATACTAAAAAAATTATATGATTTACATTTAAAAAAATATGTTTGTAGTGAATTTATGAATATGTAAACTATATAAATTTTTGTTATGGTGATGTAATAGGTTTTCGTAAAATACTATACATATTTGAATTGTAAAAAGCCCTTGTTCACCATAATGGTTAATGTTACAAGCCACTAAATACATTACTAGTAAACAGGTTGAGAATAATAATAATAATAAATTAAAAATATTTTTATGGCCATTATTTCATACCATGCTTCTCACGAACAATTTACTCCATCAGACTTATTGTCTTTTGCAAAACTCGCAGAAAAAGTAGGATTTGACGCTTGTCATTCTTCCGACCACTTTCACCCTTGGAGCGTAAATCAAGGTCAAAGTGGGTTTAGTTTTTCTTGGCTTGGAGCTGCCATGGAAGCAACTTCATTTCCATTTAGTATGGTAAATGCTCCTGGACAACGCTATCATCCTGCTATTGTAGCACAAGCAATAGGCACACTTACACAAATGTACCCTAGTAGATTAGATATAGCGTTCGGTACGGGAGAAGCCATTAATGAATTAATTACAGGAGATCCTTGGCCTGAGAAAAATATTAGAAATCAACGTTTGTTTGAAAGCGTAACTATAATACGCTCTTTGCTTAATGGTGAAACTGTTTCACACGAAGGATTGGTAAAAATAAAAGAAGCAACTTTATATACAAGGTCATCTGTTTTACCAAAACTTATGGCGGCAGCGATAACAGAAAAAACTGCTCGATGGGCCGGTAGTTGGGCAGATGGATTACTTACTATACATCAGCCTTTAGAGGAAATGAAAAAAGTTATAATAGCCTTTAAAGAAGGTGGCGGAGAAGGAAAGCCGTTGCATGTGCAGATGGCTTTCTCTTATTCAAAAAATGAAGAAGAGGGGCTGAAAAGCGCCTACGAGCAATGGCGTTCTAATCTAGCAGGTCTTGAAGCATTGGAAAATTTTAGTAGACCAGAGCAGTACGATGAAGCAACCAAACATTTGACAATCGAAGATTTAAAAAAGAAACTCATAATTACATCTGACGTCAATCGTTACGTAGAACTCATAGAAGAATGTATACAGTTAGGATTTGAAAACATTATTCTTCACAATGTAAATCGTAGTCAAAAAGAATTCATAGAAGAATTTGGAAAGAGTGTATTGCCATTTTTGAAACGCACTATCAAAGATACACATCCAATAAGTGGTGAAGTAATTATATAAATTATTTTCAGCATTAGCCTAATCATTACTTCCTCTATTCAAAATTTTTCTTCTACATTATCGATTTCTATAAAGTCATAACCATATAAAAAAAGTCAAAAATTCTGTAATGTTTTTTTATAAGTTCTAAACATCTTTGTGTTTAATATAATTTATAAAATGACAACTACAATTATAGACTGGACAGAAATTGTTACCAATAAGCTTTTAGCATGGTGGGTTACATTAATTGCTAATCTTCCCAATATTTTATTAGCGACAGTTGTAGCAATAGGATTTATATTTCTAGCTAGATTTATAAGAAAGTTTACTTCTAAAACTATTCCTAAATTAGTAGGCAGACGTTCTATCAATAGTCTATTCTCAAATGTGGCTTATATGATAGTTGTTTTGCTAGGATTATTTATAACCCTAAACATCTTAAATCTTAATCAAGCAGTTTCCTCTCTACTTGCAGGGGCGGGTATAATTGGTTTGGCACTGGGGTTTGCGTTTCAGGATCTGACTGCTAATTTTATTTCTGGAATTTATATAGTTATTAAAAAGCCCTTTGTGGTTGGTCAAACGATAGAGACGAATGGTTTCATTGGAAACATTGAAGATATACAGCTACGGAGTACAACGATCCGAACGTTTCAAGGGTTACATTTGCTGATACCAAATAAAGATATTTTTCAAAAACCACTAGTTAATTATTCTCGCAGCCAAGAGCGAAGAATTGAGTTCGAATTTGCTATTTCTCCTGACCATGATCTTAAAGTAGTTTCAGATCTTTGTAGGAATGCGGTGAATCAATTGGAATACATAGTAAAAACAAAGCCTGTGGAGGTATATTACATAGGCTTTGGAGACAATTTAATAAAAATTGCGATATGGTTTTGGATATTTAATCAAAAACCTCCTGGTTTTATGGTAGCAAGAAACGAGGCTATTATGAATATAATGGGATCATTTTCTCAGCACAAAATTATGCTTATTACTTCAGAGGCCTTATTAAAGCAAAATGAAGCTGATGCCTTGATAAAAGATAAAGCCACAGACAATCATCAAAAAATAAACATATAAATTTAAATCAAACATCTTTCGTGTCTTATCATATATATACTATTTATTGATTTATTAAAAATAGGAAAGAAGAAATTAAAGTGAAGATGGTTGGGTATGTTTCCCGTTAAACAAAATTAGTATTAGTATGGACAAGGAAAAGATAAGAAGTACAACTGGACCAAAAATATTAGCCGAAGGTCTTGGTTTTGGAGAAGGCCCTCTGTGGCACAAAGACGGTTTTCTTATATTTAGTGATGTAAAGGAAAATCGTATTATGAAGTTGCAAAACGGAAAGCTTGAAACATTTATAGAAGAAAGTGGATGGAAAGGCATGCCGACAAAAAATCATTCCGATCAGATTGGATCTAATGGTATTGCTTATGACCTAGAAGGAAATATTATTTTCTGTCAACATGGGAATCATTCAATTGCTAGGCTAAGAGGCGACGGATCAATAGAGATTATCGTAGACAATTTTTATGGAAGAAGATTAAATAGCCCAAATGATCTTTGTGTTGGTAGTGATGGAAGTATTTATTTTAGTGATCCTCCCTACGGTTTGAAAGGCAAAAAATTGCAACCTACTATTGCACAACCTATGGCTGGAGTTTATCGTTGGTTTAATAATACATTAGAACTACTTAGTTCAGAGTTTGATTATCCGAATGGCGTATGTTTTTCGCCAGACGATAAATATTTATATATAGGATCTAATTATCCAGAAGAAAAAAGGATAAGAAGATACGAAGTAAACCATGGAAAAATTTCTAAAGGAATAACATTTGCAGTAGAAAATGCAGACGGTATCAAAACAGACAAAGAGGGTAATGTATATCTAGCTACTATGCAGGGTATACTAATTCTTTCAAAGATAGGAGAGAGAATAGGCTTTATAAGCATTCCTGAGATGACTACTAATATCTGTATTCATGAAAAGTATATCTATATTACTACAGCTACTAAATTATATGGAATGGAAATAAGATTATAAGATACTTTGTAATTTAAGATAAACTCCATTTGTCCAACCAAACCCATCCTGTAGCACATACTCGCCACCGCCAGTAGTCATATTCATGTCAATAACGTTATATTTTTCGATGAGCTTTCCGGCACTTCTATAGATTTTATAATTTAATTCCATCCATCTATGTGCACCTTCTAATGCTAATTCCTTTTCATCATAATTTAACAATCCTTTTACAGTAATCCATTGCATAGGGGCCCAGCCATTGGGACTGTCCCATTGAAAAGGAGAGGTCGTTAGAGTAGTTACAAAACCTCCTTCTTTCAAAAATGATTTTTTCAACGTTTCAGTTACTTCTTTCGCTTGGGAAGGTGTGCTTATTTTAAAGAATAAAGGGTATACTCCAGCGAGCGAACAGCAAGGGGTTGATTTTTTTTGAACAAAATCATAATCCATAAAAAAATGATCATGATTACTCCAGCAATATTTTAATAAAGCATTTTTTCTTTTTACAGACAAGGAAAAATAATCATCTCCTATATTTTGATCACCCTTCATTTTATATGCTTTGCTGATGCTAGTTTCCAAGTGATAAAGTAAACAATTTAAATCTACAGGAATAATTTCTGTTGTATAACTTGACTGAAAGGTAATATTATCTCTTAGCCATCTTGAACTAAAATCCCAACCAGATTCACATGCTGCTCTGATGTTGCGATACATTTCTCCGGCTTTGTTAGGATCCATGTTGTTTGATAACAAAATTTCTTTGCCATACCCTTCTGTGCGAGGAGTAGTTTTGTCGTCCCAATAACGATTTAGAAACTCACCGTCTTGCATCCTAACAACTCTTTTATGAGTGTTGTTTTCCGCTGACAAATCATTTGTGCCACTCATCCAAAAGGTATATTCTTTTTCAAGATAGGGAAGGTATTTTGTTAGTGCATGCGGATCTTTTTCTGATAACAATTCTATCATAAGAGAATAGAAAGGAGGTTGCGAACGCCCTAAAAAATAAGTTCTGTTGCCATTAGGGATATAACCAAAAGTATGTATTAGAAAAGAAAAATTGTCTACCATACTTTGGACTAATTCGTGTCTTCCAGATTCCTGCAGACCAAGCATTATAAAATAACTATCCCAATAAAATACTTCTCGAAAACGCCCACCAGGAACAACATACGCGTATGGCAAGTTGATTAACGAAGAGTCTGATACTTGACTTGTGACTCTTCTAGATAATACATTCCATAAATTATCTATATGTTTTGAAATGGTAACCGTTGTGTCTGCGATATAGGGAGAATGGCTTTGATCAGGTAGAATAAAATATTCATAAACAAAATCTTTGAGGTCAAATTCTGGGTTATTTTTAAATTCATAATAACGTTGTAGAATTTGCTCTGTTGGAATTTTTGGAATAGAATCAGGGAAAGTTTTATAATCGCCAAAAATTTGGGAAATCTGTACATGCACAAATAAATCCCCATATACTTCATCAGGACTTTTAAACTGGGCAGAAGAAGTTTCAAATAGTAGCATAAACAATAACTAGGACTCGTAAAAAGCAAATATGTAGAAACCGTTGACAACTCTCTTACATGTTTTTTAACGAATTTTACATAATTATTATTATGCATAGTTGAAATAGTTACTTAATTCCTACCATTACGTAACTTCCTACCATTACGTAACTAGATATTTTGATACTTATAAAGTGATAATAATATAACAAATTCAGCAAAAGTTGTAAGATTTAGTTTTTGCAATAAATAGATATTTGTACATAAAAACAAGTAACTAGATGGCAAAGAAATCTCCAAAACCTCAACAGGATAATTTAAAGATAAAAGATCTTCAGCAGTTTACGGAAACAGGAGAGGATCAATTTCTCACGACCAATCAGGGTTTAAGAATTAACGACAATCAGAATTCTTTGAAGTCCGGTGAACGTGGAGCGACATTATTAGAAGATTTTATTCTAAGGGAAAAAATTGTACATTTTGACCATGAGAGAATTCCTGAAAGAATTGTTCATGCTAGAGGTTCGGGTGCACATGGTTATTTTGAACTCTACGAAAGCATGGCAAAATATACTAAAGCAGGATTTTTAAATAATACATCCATTAAGACTCCTGTTTTTGTAAGATTTTCTACTGTAGCGGGCTCACGTGGTTCTAGTGATCTAGCAAGAGATGTAAGAGGTTTTTCTGTTAAATTTTATACACAAGAAGGGAACTATGATCTTGTAGGAAATAACATGCCTGTCTTTTTTATTCAGGATGCTATGAAATTCCCCGACTTAATACATGCGGTGAAACCTGAACCACATCATGAAATGCCACAAGCAGCTTCAGCGCACGATACGTTTTGGGATTTTATATCTTTGATGCCTGAATCAATGCATATGATTATGTGGGTAATGAGCGACAGAGCATTGCCTAGAAGTTATAGAATGATGGAAGGATTTGGTGTTCATACATTTCGTTTTATAAATGAAAAAGGAAATTCATATTTTGTAAAATTTCATTGGAAACCACTATTAGGAGTTCATTCAGTGGCTTGGGACGAAGCTCAAAATATTTCGGGTAAAGATCCAGATTTTCATCGTCGTGATTTATGGGAAGCGATTGAAAGTGGAAGTTTTCCGGAGTGGGAACTAGGTGTACAATTGATTGAAGAAAAAGACGAACATAAATTCGGTTTTGATCTTTTGGATCCTACTAAATTAATTCCTGAAGAAGAGGTGCCTGTAAAAATAATAGGTAAACTAACTCTTAATAGAAACCCCGATAATTTTTTTGCAGAAACAGAACAGGTAGCATTTCATCCAGGGCATTTGGTACCTGGGATTGATTTTTCTAACGATCCATTGTTGCAAGGAAGATTATTTTCATATACCGATACACAATTATCAAGACTAGGAAGTCCTAATTTTCATGAGATACCTATAAATAGGCCACTTGCAGAGGTTCATAACAACCAACGTGATGGCCACATGCGCCAAACGATTAATAAAAGTCAAACTAGTTATGAACCAAATACTATAGGAGGAGGCTGTCCTTTTCAAGCTGCTATGAAAAATATGGGTTTCACTTCTTTTTTAGAGAGGATAGATGCAAAAAAAATTCGTGCACGTAGCAAAAGTTTTCTAGATCATTTCAGTCAAGCAATGCTTTTTTATAATAGTCAAAGTGATGCTGAAAAAACACATCTTATTGATGCCTTACGTTTTGAGTTAGGAAAAGTTCAGATTCCGGCAATAAGAGAACGTATGGTAGGACTATTGACACAAGTAGATAAAGATTTAGCAAATCAAGTGGCGAGTGGATTAGGAATTAGTGCTAAACCTCCAGTGTTGCCTATGAATCATAGTGTGCCCGCAGATGAAGATCCTAAAAACTATCAGCCTAGAAAAGTAAAATCAACTATTGAACGCTCAGATGCTCTTAGTATGAAGAATACAAAAAAAGATTCTATTGCTACTCGAAAGATTGCCTTTCTAGCTGCAGATGGGGTAGATGCAAATTCCTTAAATAGCATGAAAAAAACGCTTGAGAGTAAAGGTGCTGTAGTGAAGATTATAGGCCCAAAACTTGGTTCGGTGAAGTCAATGGATAATCAAGTTATACATGCAGATGAAAGTTTTTTAACAGCCACTAGTGTAGTGTATGACGCAGTTTTTGTTCCAAATGGCAAAAAAAGTATCGAAACATTAATCACAGAATCTAATGCTATACATTTTCTTAACGAAGCCTACAAGCATTGTAAAGCAATAGCTGCTGGTACAGAAGGAATGGAATTATTAAAGGCGTCCTACATTGAATTTAATACAAAAGACGAAGGGTTAATTATAGAAAAAAATACTAGTTTTGAAAAAGCATTCGTAAAATCAATTGCACTACACCGTTTCTGGGAAAGAGAAATAACAAGAAAGGTGCCTGCTTAGTGTTTTCTGAGTATAGCGGATATCTGTATCGTTGATAATAAATTCATGAAAATAAGTTTAAGTATTCTGCTATTATGTTTTTCTACCTTTCTAGTAGCCCAACACGATAGTTCCTATTATTATTCGTATAAAAGTAAGATTACAGCTCGATTTTATTTTTCAAATAAATCTACCTCTTTACTTATGAAAAGAATGGATGGTTTATATAATCTCACGTATAGACCAAATACCACACTTAACATGGGCATTGGAGCTACTTATAAATCGTTTACTCTAAATTTAGCGTATGGATTTAATTTTTTGAATCCAGATCTAGGAAGGGGAAAGACTAAGTATCTTGATTTACAATTTCACAGTTACGGTAGGAAATTAATATTTGATATGTTTGGTCAATTTTATAAAGGTTACTACATGTCTCCCAAAGGGTATGGCACACTAGATGGTAGCTATTATTTACGACCCGATTTAAGTATTAATGAATTGGGTGGTTCAATTCAATATGTATTAAACAGTAGGCGTTTTTCATATAGGGCATCTTTTCTTCAAAATGAATGGCAAAGAAAATCTGCAGGTACTTTTCTTATTGGATTTGAAGCGTATGGAGGAAATATAATAGCAGATAGTACGATGTTCCCCACAGTAGTGAATAAGGAAATTGCCGCTAGAAATTATAAGAGAATTAATTTTTTTGAATTAGGACCTAGTTTTGGATATGCCTATACATTAGTAATTAAGGAGCATTTTTTTCTGATGGGATCGGCTACTGTAGGAGTTGATGTTGGGACTAGCACTATAAAAAAAGATGTTAAAGACGACCACAGATCGGGTATTAATACTAATGTTCTTTTTCGTGCCTCTACCGGTTATAATTCTTACTTATGGGCAATAAGTCTTTGCTATGTGACAAACAATGTACACCTGTCCTCAAACTCTTCTGATAATAATATTCAACTTAATACAGCAAACATACGTCTCAATTTTATTCGACGAATTAAACCAGGAAAAAAAGTAAAACGTTATTTAAAGGTGATTAAATAATTAATAATCGAATAAAATTTTTTTCTTTTACCCTTCATATTTTATAGGTAGTATGTTTTGTAAAAAATTATTTGGATTATAGAATACCTATGAGAATTTATTTTCTAAGCATTACTGGAAATACGACTTTCAAACAATATGATCTATACTAAATTAAAATAATTCTTTTCAGGAAAGAAGCCCTTATAAAAAGGGAAGTATTTTCTAAGAAAAAAAAATAACGCAGTTCAGGATAGAACTGCGTTATAATAGTTAGGGAAATAATGTTATTGCTTAATAAGTTTTTGCGAAAAGAATTGATCAGCTGAAATAATTTTTATCTGATAGATTCCTGCTGGTAATGAACGAACGTCAATTGTTTGAGTAAAAGACCCTTTCTGTGCGTTAACTAATTTATGTAAGATTACTATTCCTCTAGAGTCAACAATTGAAATATCAACAACTGAAGTGGTATCCAAAATTGTATTAATTGTTATTTCATTTACAATTGGATTAGGATATACCGAGATTGTTTCTGGTTGTAAAGTTTCCGTTGTTTCCATGTCAAAAGTAGAAGCCATACGAGATGCAGAAAGAAGTGTATACGTTAAATGATTTATATTGAAGTTTGAACCATCTAAGGATACACGCATTACTTTTTGTCCAGCAGTTAACGAAATATTAGGAACCGTTAATGTCTGCCATGTTTGATAACTTCCAGTAGTTGGTATTGCTAACGATCCTGTAATGTTTACGCCATCGATTTCTACATGCATAGTTTTACCAGTATTAGGAGTAGCTACACGGAGATCAAGTTTGTAATTTCCCGTTGTAGTTACATTTACTGTATATTCCAACCACTCCCCTGCTTGAGACCATCCAACATTATAGCCAGCACCAGTGTCACCAGTTCCTTGTAAATCTACGCCGTCAGTTCTGTAAGCGCCTCCGGCATTTCCAGCACTCAGGTCATGGTAAGCAACACCTTCTCCACCTAAATCATAATCTTCTATTTCAATTTTGCCAGGTATATTTCTAGCGGTGCCTCCAAAAGGAGTTTGGCCAGATACTGAATTTACGGTGATAGATACTATAGATGAAGTAGTGCTAGCGCCTAAATTATCGGTCACTTTTGCAGTCAGCGGATAAGTACCTGCATTTATTCCATTCCAAGTAAAGGAATAAGGAGCTGTAGTAGATGTTCCCAGAAGTGCACTTCCGTTATAGAATTCTACTTTAGAAACGGTACCATCTGCATCGCTAGCGGTTGCTGTTAATGTGAGGTTCACAGGAGCATTGTAAGTAGCATTGTTTAGTGGAGCAGTCAGAGTTACGGTAGGTGATTGATTAACAACACCAGAAGTGCCATATACTTCCAATTCAAATATAGAATAACCAAACCCAGTAGCCCTAGCTGTGCCATACATTCTGACATACTGTCCCGAACCTGATAAGCCAGTGTAGTCGTTCGTTAATACAGAATTTTCAAATACATATTTTATATCCGTCCATGACACTGCATCGTTGGAAGTTTGAATAATATAATCTTTCCCAAAAGCATTTTCCCAAGTTATTTTAACACGATTAATATTATAAATAGCTCCTAGGTCTACATAAATCCATTGAGCGTCTGAGAAGGTACTTGACCAACGACTTCCAGCATTACCATCTACTGCTTTGGTAGCATCCATTCCAGCACTTTCCTGGGAAGAAGCGAAAGCATTTTTATTTAATGCTAAATTAGGTGCTCCACCTGAAACAACACTTATATTAATTACGGGAGAAACTGTAGCAAGACCAAGATTGTCGGTAACTTTTGCGGTTAGTGCATAGTTACCTATTGTTACATTTGTCCAAGTATACGTATAAGGAGCAGTGGTAGAAGTTCCAAGCAAGGCTGTCCCTTGGTAAAACTCTACTTTTGCAACTGTACCGTCTACATCGTTTGCGTTTGCATTTATTGTTATACTGGTAGGTGCAGTAAAAGTAGCATTGTTTGCAGGAGATGTTATGCTTACTGTTGGCGCTTGGTTTCCACCGAGAGAGAATCCTATATAGTTAGTATTAAAATTATCTCCATCCATTGAAAACCTTACAATTTTAATTCCAGGTGTAAGATTGATTCCCGTTTTAGTAACGGTCTGCCAAGCTTGCCATCCACCAGTGGTTGGAATTGTTATAGCACCTGAAACATTCACACCATCAATTTCAATATGTGCAGTACGACCAGCATTTGGAGTAGATACTCTTAGGCTAATGGTATAACTTCCTGCTTGTGTTACATTGACAGTATATTCTGTCCATTCACCAGCATCCACATATCCAATATTAAATCCTCCTTCGCTGCATCCTTCTAAATCTACATTTTCTGTAGTTCTGTATCCATTGCCAGCATTTCCATTAGACAAATCATGGTACGCGATATTTTCGCCTCCTGTATCAAAATCTTCTACTTGTATAATACCTGGAATAGTTCTAGCAGTGCCACCGAAGGGAGCTTGTCCCGTGAAGGAAGCAGAATAGTTAGCCGTATAGGTTGTATTTACTGCGGGCACACGAATATTTTGCGAAGCGGTTCCGCCATGATTCCAAGAAGTAAAGGTATAGGTAGAATCGCCCAGCACTTGTGTTGTTGATGCTTGTAGTGCGGTTGATGTGTTTACAACCATAACTTTGCTGTAAGGTGTAGTGCCTGTGGCGCCCAGTACCAACTGCAAGCCTGCTTTACTAGTTGCTGCGGTAATCGTAACTTTATTAGGCTGAATATCCACAGAGTCCTTTCCAGTTCTTCCTGTAGCATCAGTAACCGTAAGAATAAGTCTTATCCAAATATCAGAAGAACTTTCTCCGCCATTATCTGCAATAAAAGATCCAGCGGTTACTCCAGAAGGAGCCGAAGGACCTGGATGCCAGTGTTCACAGGTAGGGCAGCTTTTGTGGTATAATCGTACTTCCCAATTGTATGCAGATGCTGGAAGATTACCTTCTTCGGCATCAGTGGCAGTTCCTGAATAATTGATTTGATCTAATACATTCCATTTAAGGCTAACTGTAGGAGATGTAATGGTAGCTATTGGTTTAGAATTAAAGGCTTCTACTGTCAGTGAAGCAGCATTGCTAGTAGCACTTCCAAAAGAGTTTGTTACAATAGATCTATAGCTTCCCGCATCGGAGGTAGAAGTGGAGGATATAGAATAAGTACTTGCAGTGGCTCCACTTATGTTGACATTATTTTTTTGCCATTGGTAAGTAAAAGGAGCTACACCTGAAGCTGTCACAGAAAACGATACTGCATCTCCAGCCGTAACGGTTTTACTTACGGGCTGGTTTACAATAACAGGACTATTTTGCAGTGTATATTCAATCCTGCTTAGACTTCCATTTGAATTGTAATTGATATAATAAATGTTACCATCTATTCCTACACTCGTTCCTAATATTCCATTAAAACCAGAATTAGAAAATTCTTGAAAACCGCCACTTGGATTGTTTATATCAAAACTTCTAAGCCATCCCGAACACCAATCTGTAAAATAAAATCTATTTTTATATTGTGCAGGATAGTTGGTTGATGAGGGGTTGAAGGCTGCTCCACTTGT
>JANOTP010000272.1:0-21797 GCA_031416415.1 Cytophagales bacterium
ATCAGCCTTCATCATCAACATTTCCGTTACTCCATTAAGCATAATGGCGTATTTCAATGCTGGCAAGTCAATCCAACCACATCTTCTTGGTCTACCAGTAGTAGATCCAAACTCATTTCCTTCTTTTCTTAATGTATCTCCATCTTCGTCGAGCAATTCTGTAGGGAATGGACCTCCTCCCACTCTAGTGCAATAGGCTTTGAATATTCCAAATACATTTCCTACATGTGCTGGTGCAATGCCGAGTCCGGTGCAAGCTCCTGCTGCCATAGTATTAGATGAAGTTACAAATGGATAAGAACCGAAATCAATATCTAATAGAGAACCTTGGGCACCTTCTGCTAATATCGTTTCGTTTTTCTTTACAGATTCGTTAATGAAATATTCGCTGTCCACGATATTGAAATTCTTAATGAATTCAACAGCCTCGAAAAAATTCTGCTCCAATGTTGGTAGATACTCTTTTTCGGCCTCAGGAGAATTATAATCAAACTTATAAAAATCTAGAATCGTTTTATGATTGGCAACAAGACGCTCGTAACGGGCTTTGAAATCACCGGAAATAATATCTCCCACACGAAGCCCTTGACGAGCTATTTTATCTTGGTAAGCTGGACCAATACCACGTAGCGTAGAGCCAATTTTATTTTCTCCCTTAGATTTCTCATACGCTTTGTCAAGCAAACTATGAGATGGGATAATAATTTGTGTTTTTTTAGATATAAAAAGATTTTTACTAAAATCTATGTTGTACTTTTCAAGACTTTGAATTTCTCTTCTAAAAACTACAGGGTCAAGTACCACACCATTACCGATAATGTTTTTTATATTGGAATGGAAAATTCCTGATGGTATTTGGTGTAAAACATGTTTGATACCATCAAATTCTAAAGTATGTCCTGCATTTGGACCTCCTTGAAACCTTGCTACCACCTTATATTTAGGAGATAGGAAATCTACTATTTTGCCTTTACCCTCATCTCCCCACTGCAACCCCAATAAAATATCTACTGCCATTGATGTATTATTAAATTATTTTTTGTTTTATTTAAATTTTATGCTTGAATTTCGAGTTTACTTGCTGCCTCATCTGCATCATTTACAATTGTAAAGATTGAAGTGAGTTTCGTAATCATCAACAATTTATTAATTTGGGCTGATGGATTTATTAACACAACTTCTCCGTCTTTATTTCTGAACTTTGTGAGCAAGGTAATAAGTATACCAAGACCATTGCTATTCATGTAGCGTACCTGCGATAAATCTACGGCACATTTTTTTACTTTTCTATTTATTATATAGTCATTTGCAACTTCTACTACCTGTAAGCCGCTGCTTTCGCCCAGCAAATCTCCCGACAACTCAATAAATAAAATATCTTCTTTGAGATAATGATTTAGTTTCATCGTTTCTATATTGGATTAATCTTTTTTTACTTTGTTTTCACAATGCTCATTTGTGCACTGTCCATAAAGAATTAGAGAATGATGCATAACTTTAAAACTAAGCACCTCTCCCACCATGTTCTGTATACCCTGAATGCGTGGATCACAAAACTCTGTTACTTTACTACAAGTCGTGCAGATGAGATGATCGTGTTGACGAAAGCCATACGATTTTTCATACTGAGCCATATTTTTACCAAATTGATGTTTGGTAACAAGATCACAATCAAGTAGAATGTCAAGCGTGTTATATACTGTAGCACGACTCACTCTGTAGTTTTTATTTTTCATACTGATGTAAAGTAATTCTACATCAAAATGTCCCGTTCTGGAATATATTTCTTCCAGTATGGCAAAACGTTCAGGTGTTTTACGCAATTCTTTATTTTCAAGATAAGCAGTGAAAATCTGTTTAACCTCTCCAAAAATTTTTTCGTCCAATGGCATAACTGCCCCAAAGATAAAACTTTTCTATGAATAGTGAAAAATCTATTTGTACACATTACCGTATATATACAACTGTCTTTCAATGATATACGTCAATGCTTGAAAATTTAACTATGAATTGGGTAAATAAGAGAATATAACCCTAAGTTAATGTGCCTCTGAAATAAACTATAAATGTGATTGCTATTCTACTTTGAAAATAATCAATTTGTCTTTTATAAAATCTATGATTCAGAAAAGAGTGTGAATTTTTGAATTATTAAAGTTGAAAAAGTTTAGGTTTCCAATAGGTTAAACTTCACCACTTGTACCATTTGTTTTGATTTTTTCAGAACAGAAATTTTATAATGTTTGGTTTCTATTGTATCTGTCAGATCGGGGATTTTTCCAAAAAGTACACTTACATATCCAGCTACAGTCTCATATTCATCGGCTTCAGGAAGAGGTTCAGGCAAAAATTCGTTTACGTCAATAACAGGAGAAAGAGCATTAACAACGTATTCCCGAGGAGCTGTTTTTTCTACTATTGGCGCTTCGTCATCGTGTTCATCTTGAATCTCTCCTACGATTTCTTCAATAATATCTTCAATGGTAACAATACCCGAAACCCCACCGTATTCATCTATCACAATGGCCATATGCATTCTTTTCCTCTGAAGATCTCTAAGCAAGTCCGAAATCTTCTTTGTCTCTGGAACAAAATAAGCAGGACGCATTGCATTTTTAAATTCAATTTTCTCTTTTTTATTGAGCAAACGAAGTAAATCTTTAGTATACACTACACCTTCTATATTATCTATATTGTCTTTAAATACAGGCAATCTTGAATAACCCTCGTTGATAATATTTACTATAACTTCGTCTACCGGAGTATCAATATCAATACCATTTATTTTAGGTCTAGGTACCATTATCTGACGTACCATAATTTGATCAAAACCAAATGCATTTTTTATAATTTCATGTTCCCCTTCCTCAATAGCACCCGTTGCCTTACCTTGATCTATAAGCAATGCCAGTTCTTCAGCAGAGTGTTGATCTTGGTGCATATTTGAATAAATTCCTAACGATTTTAATACGACATTCGATAAACTATTCAATAACCAAACTGCGGGACTAAATAAAATATAAAAAAAGCGCATTGGGTAGGAAATAGCTAAAGTCACTTTCTCAGCACTTTTCAACGCCATCATTTTAGGAGCTTGCTCGCCAAATACCACATGAAGTGTTGTAAGTATACCAAGTGATATAATATAGGAGATGGTTTCCACTACATGTATATGTATGACAAGTTCAAGTTTACTGAAAATCATCACAACAATTCCTTCTACCATTGGCTCTCCAATTGAACCCAATGCAAGACTTGCAATCGTAATACCCAGTTGACAAGCAGAAAGATAGGAGTCAAGATTTTTAACCATATCTAACGCCAGCTTAGCAGTTCTATTACCAGCTGCAGCAACAATCTCTAATTGTGAACCTCTTATTTTTACTAATGCAAACTCTGCAGCTACAAAAAAACCGTTTAATAAAACCAAGAAGATAGTTACCAGAATATCTCTGATTAGTTCTGCTTTCGAAAAATGATGAACTGCTTCCGCAGGAATTGTGTTTAAAGGAATATCTAGTAGTGTCATATTTGTTCCCGGATAATTATTTATTTACCGGAACTTTTATTGTAGGCATATTATACCTGTGTTAAATTCAAATTTATAATAAATATAGTCATTATTAAAGTTTTATTGACTATTTTTAAAACACTAGTTTGTGATTCAGTAGAATACAAATAGTTAATTCTAAATTATACCATATAATTGAACTTTATTTAGAAGTATTATTTTAAATGATTCTAAATAATAAAAAATTGCAACAAAATAATTATAAAAACAGTACTAAAACGGGGATAAAAATCTAGGTAAAAAGTTTTTTTTAGTTGGATTTTATCTAATTTTACACGCATAGTAGTATGGCAAATAAGGTAATTTTCGATATTTTCTTTCTGTTTTTGTCAAATTGTTATTCAATTGTGATTAGAACCGCTCCTATTAGTATTACTATTACAAAACATAGAGTAAGAACAAAAACTGTAAGAAAACCATAAACCACAAAATGAGTGAAAGTTTAATTCAATATTTACCTTTAGGAGTGCAGTTCATGATTGCATTGGGATTTGTACTTCTTACAATTGTGAGTAGTTGGTTTTTAGGTCCTAAAGTTAAATCAAAGCATAAATTAGAAACCTTTGAAGCTGGTCTTGACCCTGTTGGAAATGCAAGAATGCAGTTTTCAATTAAGTATTTTCTTGTAGCTACATTATTTGTATTGTTTGACGTAGAGGTAATTTTCTTCTATCCTTGGGCTGTTAATTTCAAAGATTTCATAGCTACACAAGGTTTTGCAGGTTTCGGCAAAATGCTTTTGTTTATGGCACCTGTATTAGTTGGCTTTTTTTATGTAGTTAAAAAAGGTGCTTTAGATTGGGAATAATAACACTTTATGAGTTTTAATTACTAATTGAAATTAACTCATAATTCATAACTAATAATTCATAAATAAAAAATTATGGTAAAAGTAGTAGATGCACCGAGCGGAATGGAGGGACCTGGTTTCTTTGCTACCTCGTTGGACAGTGTGGTTGGACTAGCCAGAAAAAACTCTATATGGCCTCTTCCTTTTGCTACCTCTTGTTGTGGTATTGAATTCATGGCTACAATGGCTCCAAATTATGACATGTCAAGATTTGGATCTGAAAGAATGGCCTTTACTCCACGTCAGTGCGATTTATTAATGGTAATGGGAACTATTGCAAAAAAAATGGGCCCTGTACTACGCCACGTATACGAACAAATGGCTGAACCAAAATGGGTGATTGCTGTTGGTGCTTGTGCTTCTAGTGGTGGTATTTTTGACACGTACAGTGTACTTCAAGGCATTGATAGAATTATCCCCGTAGATGTTTATGTGCCAGGATGTCCTCCTCGTCCAGAACAAATAATAGACGGCGTTATGAGAATACAAGATTTGATAGGATCGGAAGCTAGAAATAGAAGACAAACAGAAGAGTACAAACAATTGTTGGCTAAATACGAAATAAAATAATGTCATTGAGCTACGAAAAAATAACGGAAAAACTGACGACTACTTTTGGAAGTGATATACTTTTAGTAGAAGAGCCTTATAAAATGCTTACCGTTACCGTAAATAAAGACAAGATCTTTTCTATAGTAAAATATTTAAAAGAAGATACTGAACTGAATTTTATATTCCTTACCGACATTACCGGTATTCATTATCCTGATGATTCGACAGGTGAAAAATTAGGTGTGATTTATCATTTACATAATTTGGTAGACAACGTACGGATTAGACTAAAAGCGTTTTTTCCTAAAGAATTACCCTTTATTGATTCCCTTACAGGCCTTTATTCAGGCGCTAATTGGATGGAAAGAGAAACCTTCGATTTTTTTGGTATTATTTTCAATAATCATCCAAATCTGAAGAGAATTTTGAATGTAGACGATATGGATTACCATCCAATGAGAAAAGAATACGCATTGGAAGATCCTACTAGAGATGATAAAGAAGATAAATTCTTTGGAAGATAAAAATTAGTATTAAGTCATGAGTAATTAATATTTGCTGGTTACTCATTCCTCAATACTTCTACTAAAAGTAAAAAGTATGACATTACTACCTACTAACAATAACATTGAAATAGAGATTACGGACGAGAGTCATCTGACTACACTGAATCTCGGACCTACACACCCTGCTACACACGGTGTGTTTCAAAATATTATTAAACTTGATGGAGAAAGAATTGTAGATGCCGTTCCTACTGTAGGATACATACACCGCGCATTTGAAAAAATTGCAGAAAGAAGACCTTTCTATCAAATAACAACCCTTACCGATCGTCTTAATTATTGCTCCTCTCCTATTAACAATATAGGATGGCACATGACAGTTGAAAAATTAATCGGTGTAGAAATTCCAAAACGTGTACAATACATGCGCGTATTAATTATGGAATTGGCTCGTATAGCTGACCACCTTGTTTGCAATAGCGTTATTGGCGTGGATTCTGGAGCGTTTACGGGATTTACGTATGTGTTTCAAAACAGAGAACAGATCTACGATATCTTTGAAGAAATCTGCGGAGCTCGTCTTACTACTAACATTGGTCGTATCGGTGGGTTTGAGAGAAATTTTAGTCCACGTGCTTTTATGCTCATAGAGAGTTTTGTAAAAAACTTTCCAGCTGACATGAAACAATTTCAGAATTTATTTGATACCAATAGAATATTTATAGATCGAGTAAAAGGCGCAGGACCTATCTCAGCAGATAGAGCATTGAACTACGGGTTTACAGGCCCTAACCTTAGAGCAGCTGGAGTTGATTACGATGTTCGTGTACATACTCCTTATTCCTCTTACGAAGAATTTACATTCGATATTCCTGTTGGAACAAATGGTGATACGTACGATCGGTATGTAGTACGAAACGAAGAAATCTGGCAAAGTCTAAGCATTATAGAACAAGCCTTAGTAAAAATAAAAAAAGAACCGTCAGATGTTTACCATGCTGAAGTTCCTGATTTTTATTTACCTCCAAAAAAAGATGTTTATCAAAATATGGAAGCCCTTATCTACCATTTCAAAATTGTAATGGGAGAAACAGAAATTCCAAAAGGAGAAGTATACCATTGCGTAGAAGGTGGCAATGGAGAACTTGGGTTCTATTTGGTAAGTGATGGTGGACGTGCTCCATTCCGCTTACACTTCAGAAGACCATGTTTTATATACTACCAAGGATATCCAGAAATGATAAAAGGCGCCTATCTATCCGATGCACTTCTTACAATGAGTAGCTTGAATCTGATCGCAGGTGAAATGGATGGCTAGAAATTATAAATCTTCAATTAACAGTTTCATAATTGAAAATAGTATAGAATAAAAATATTGAATTGTGCTTAAACTAATTTCATAATTCATTTCCTATAATTTAAAATTAAAAAATGGAGTCTACAGAAAAGGAAATTAAATTCTCCGAGAAGACAATGGCAAGGGCAAATGAGTTAATGACTCACTACCCAGAGGGAAAACATAAGTCTGCACTTTTACCAATACTTCATCTCGCTCAAAACGAATTTGATGGTTGGTTGAGCGTTCCAGTAATGGATTATGTGGCATCTGTTTTAAAACTTGAGCCAATAGAAGTATACGAGGTAGCTACATTCTATACGATGTACAATCAAAGACCTGTAGGAAAATGTTTGATAGAATTTTGTCAAACAGGTCCTTGTTTGTTGAAAGACACTGAACCTTTAATCGCTTACACAGAAAAAAAATTAGGCATTAAATTAGGAGAAACTACTCCTGATTTTAAATTTAGTTTAAAAGGTGTTGAATGTCTTGGAGCCTGTGGTTATGCACCTATGGCACAGATTGGTCAGTATTACTATCAAAATCTTACAGAAGAAAAAATAGATAAAATCATAGCCGAATTTGGTAGACCTGATTTTGACCCTGAACAGAAATACGAGATTTAATTATATAATCTATGCTATCAATTAAAGAAAAAATTCTAGCTATAATCAAAGAATTACCTGATCAGGCTTCTTTAGACGAAATATTTGATAGCATTTATGTACAACATAAAATATTAAAAGCTCAAGGAGAATTAACTTTAGGAGAAGGAGTTTCACACGAAGATGTTAAAAAGTTAATTACTTCATGGAAAAAATAATCTGGTCTCCATCTGCTATTTCAGATTTAAAGGAGATACATGATTATATTGCAAAAGATTCTTTTCGATATGCAGAGGGTATGATTGATGGAATTATTGAACGAATAGAAAATCTAAATAGATATCCTCTTATGGGACGTATGGTTCCTGAGTTTTATGATGAAATGGTAAGAGAACTTATTTATAAGGGATATAGAATTATATACGAATTGAAAACGGAAGGTAAAATTGAAATATTATCAGTAATTCACGGCAGTAGATTGCTTTAATAATAACCATGGGAAAGAAATTACTATTAGAACACGACAATGTACCAGGTATTGATGGGTATGAAGTATACAGATCAAAAGGTGGATACGGTGCAGTAGAAAAAGCCTTGAAAACAATGACGCCAGAAGCTATTGTGGAAGAGGTGAAAAAATCTGGTTTACGAGGCCGCGGTGGTGCTGGTTTTCCAACAGGTATGAAATGGAGCTTTATTGCTAAACCAGAAGGCAAACCTCGCTATCTAGTTGTAAATGCTGACGAAAGCGAACCTGGTACTTTCAAAGATCGTTATTTGATGGAAAAAATTCCTCATATTTTAATTGAAGGAATGATTTTATCCTGTTTTGCATTAGGTGCTAATACAGCTTATATATACATACGTGGTGAATATAAATGGTTAGTAAATGTAATGGAGAAAGCCATTGCAGAAGCTAAGAACAAAGGCTTTCTTGGTAAAAATATTCTAGGAACAGGTTTTGATTTAGAGATTTATGTCAACAACGGTGCTGGTGCTTATATTTGCGGCGAAGAAACAGCTTTGATTGAATCTTTAGAAGGTAAAAGAGGGAATCCTCGCATCAAACCTCCCTTTCCTGCTGTGTCAGGTCTTTACGGTAATCCTACCGTAGTGAACAACGTTGAATCTATTGCAGCCATTACTCCTATAATCAACATGGGGGGTGACGAATACGCTAAAATTGGAATTGGAAAATCTACAGGCACTAAATTAATTTCTGCTTGTGGACACATCAATAAACCTGGTGTATATGAAATTGAAATGAGTATTTCGGTTGAAGAATTTATGAATTCAGACGAATACTGTGGTGGTATACGCAAAGGACATAGACTTAAAGCGCTTATTCCTGGAGGCTCTTCAGTACCTATTCTACCTTACGATCTTATTTATAAAACCGCAAAAGGCGAAGAAAGAATGATGACCTATGAATCCCTTTCAGACGGTGGCTTTGCTACAGGTTCGATGTTAGGTTCAGGAGGTTTTATAGTGATGGACGAAACAACTTGTGTCGTTAGAAACACATGGAGTTTCGCAAGATTCTACCACCATGAATCATGTGGACAGTGCAGCCCTTGTCGTGAAGGAACGGGTTGGATGGAGAAAGTACTTCATAGACTAGAGCACGGTCATGGTCACATGCATGATATCGATTTGCTGGTTGACATCGCTAAAAAAATAGAAGGAAACACCATCTGTCCTTTAGGAGATGCTGCTGCATGGCCTGTAGCCGCTGCAGTAAGACATTTTAGAGAGGAATTCGAATACCATGTTAAATATCCTGAAAAAGTAAAAAATAGCATTTATGCACACCTTGACGATTATAAGTCAGTATTAGCATAATTTTGATTCTGAAATAAATTTTCATTAAAAGAGAATATGAAAGTAACCATAGACGGACAAAGCATAGAGGTAGAACCGGGGACAACCATCCTTCAGGCTGCTCGGATGATTGGTGGAGATGTAGTGCCACCAGCCATGTGTTATTACTCCAAATTAAAAGACTCAGGTGGTAAATGCCGTACCTGTATTGTTGAGGTAAGCAAAGGTTCTGAAAAAGATCCTCGCCCTATGCCTAAGCTAGTAGCATCTTGCCGTACCACAGTGATGGATGGTATGGAAGTTAAAAATTCCTCTTCCGAAAAAGTTCAAGAAGCACGTGCAGGAGTAGTAGAATTTCTTTTAATCAATCACCCCTTAGATTGTCCTATTTGCGATCAAGCAGGGGAATGTCATCTACAAGATTTAGCATATGAGCACGGTGCAGCTAAGACACGTTACGAAGAAGAAAGAAGAACATTCGATAAAATAGATATTGGCGATAAGATACAACTACATATGACACGTTGTATCCTTTGTTACCGTTGTGTCTTCACTGCCGATCAGATTACAAATAAACGAGTACATGGAATTCTTCAAAGAGGAGATGCTTCAGAAATTAGTACTTATATAAAAACAGCTATCGATAACGATTTTTCAGGAAACGTAATCGATGTTTGTCCAGTTGGAGCACTTACCGATAAAACATTCCGTTTCAAAAGTCGTGTTTGGTTTGCAAAACCTCAAGACGCCCACCGCGATTGTGATAAATGTTGTGGTAAAACTGTTGTATGGACTTCTGGAAACGAAGTATATAGAGTGACAGCTAGAAAAGATAAATACGACGAAGTAGTAGATTTTATCTGCAACGATTGTCGTTTCGAAAAGAAAAAAATGACGGATTGGGTTTTTGAAGGCCCTACAAAAATCGAACGTCATTCGGTAATATCAGCAAATAAATATAAACAAGGACTTAAAGTTACGACTCCGCAAAAATTAGGATATGGAAATAATATTATCTGATAAATTAATTCTGGCTACTATTGTTTTTGCCATTTCACTTGGAGTTGCAGCTTATGCTACATGGGCTGAAAGAAAACTTGCAGCTTTTTTTCAAGACCGTATTGGTCCGAACCGTGCTGGTATATTTGGTTTATTACAACCAATTGCTGACGGTGTAAAATTGTTTATGAAAGAAGAAATCATACCGGCTAATTCCGATAAATTTCTTTTCATTGTAGGTCCTTCCCTATTCATGCTTACTGCACTTATGACTAGTGCAGTAATTCCTTGGAGTACTCCTCTTGATTTGAGTTACGTAGGTGGTAACCACATGTTCGATATGCAAGTAGCAGACATTAACATAGGAATACTTTATGTTTTTGCTGTTGTATCCATTGGTGTCTATGGAATTATGATTGGTGGCTGGGCTTCTAATAATAAATACTCACTTATGGGAGCCATTCGCGCTTCTTCTCAAATGATTAGTTATGAACTCGCGATGGGACTTGCCATCATCGCTATCATTATGCTTACTGGACATAATGGTATGAGTATAAAAAATATCGTTTCTGCTCAAAGTGGCGGTCTATATGGAATTGATACCTTGAAGGGTTTAGATTGGAATATATTCTATCAACCTTTGGGTTTTTTAATTTTCCTCATTTGTGCTTTTGCAGAATGTAACCGTACACCATTCGATCTTCCAGAATGTGAAGCTGAATTGGGTGGTGGTTTTCATATCGAATACAGCTCTATGAAACTAGGATTGTTCTTGTTTGCTGAATATGTAAACATGTTCGTTTCATCTGCTGTAATTGCCTCCTTATATTTTGGTGGTTATAACTTCCCTGGTTTATCTTACTTACCTGAATTCTGGCAAAGCATTGCTGGTGTAGGAGTGTTTTTAGGAAAAATATTCTTCTTCATCTTTCTGTTCATGTGGGTGCGTTGGACAATACCACGTTTCCGCTACGATCAACTTATGAATTTAGGTTGGAAAGTATTATTACCGTTAGCAATATTGAATATTGTATTAACAGGAGGTTTCATGTTATTCTTTAGTAAATAAAAAGATATTATGTCTGCATTGTCATTAACAAACAGAAAAAAAGTACTCGAAAAAAAGGAACTAACCTTTATGGAGTCCCTTTACCTCCCTGCCATTTTTGGTGGTATGCTTATTACACTGAAACATCTTTTCAAAAAGAAAATTACAGTGCAATATCCAGAAGAGAAAAAAGCATTTAGTAAAGTCTTTAGAGGACAACATATTTTAAAAAGAGACGAGCAGGGTCGTGAAAACTGTACTGCTTGTGGCTTATGCGCTGTGTCTTGTCCAGCAGAAGCCATTACGATGGTAGCTGCAGAACGTAAAAAAGGGGAAGAACATTTATACAAAGAAGAAAAATACGCAGCGGTGTACGAGATTAATATGCTTCGTTGTATTTTCTGTGGATTATGTGAAGAAGCTTGTCCTAAAGATGCTATCTACCTTACCGAACAAATAGCAGCTGCAAATTACCACCGAGATCAATTTATTTTTGGAAAAGACAAATTAGTTCAACCACTTGGTACTAGTGCGCATCCAAAAACTTATATGCCTTATGTTAAAGACGGCAAACCATACGAATACAAAACACCCGTAAATCTTCAATAATCTATAATGGACAAATTTATTTTCCTTTTTCTTGCAGCAGTAGCTATTCTTAGTGCTCTTTCGGTAATTTTTGCCAAAAGTCCAGTATACAGCGTGCTCTCACTGATCATTACCTTCTTTGCAATGGCAGGACATTTTGTCTTACTGAATGCCCAATTCTTGGCAATTGTAAACATAATTGTATATGCAGGAGCTATAATGGTTTTGTTTCTATTCGTTATTATGCTTTTGAATCTTAACAAAGAATCAGAACCACAAAAACCGTTTTACATTAAACTGGTAGCCTGCATAGCGGGTGGTCTTTTATTAATTACACTAGTTGGAGCTACTAGAGGTAGCATTACCGTTAATGGAGATGCATTGATGGCAACAAATAATGCAATTGATATTGGTTCTGTTGAAAAAATTGGACAGGAATTATTTACCAACTTCCTTATTCCTTTCGAGATTTCTTCTGTCTTATTTCTGTCTGCTATGATTGGAGCAGTAATGTTAGGAAAGAAAGATCTAAAACACACTTAGTAGTTATGAGGATTGATTTAAAATCATAACTAAAAAAACTTAAAATTTATAAAATGCAAGATTTATTAACCAATTCATTAAACGGATACATTTTCTTAGCCTCCATCTTATTTACGATTGGAATCTTAGGTATTCTTATTAGAAAAAATATCATCATAATATTCATGTCCATTGAATTAATGTTGAATGCCGTAAACTTATTGATGACTGCATTTTCAGTGCACCACAACAATTCTGATGGTCAAGTTTTCGTCCTATTCATAATGGCAGTAGCCGCAGCTGAGGTTACTATTGGACTAGCAATTCTGGTTATGATTTATAGAAATACTGGTTCTGTCAATATTGACGAACTTAAAAAAATGAAATGGTAAAACTGATTTATATTAGTTAGCTAAATTGAAGTTATCGCTCAAAATTAATAATTTAAAATTAACAAAATGTTAGACCTTGCTTACCTTATTCCTCTTCTTCCTCTAATAGGTTTTGCTATTATTGGTTTGGGAAATAAAAAATTACCTAAGTTTTTAGTAGGCCTTATTGGATGCGGAAGTATTTTAGGTTCCTTTCTAATCGTTCTAAGTCTATTGATCGGCATTACATCTGGCTCTATTCCAAATGCAACTACAATAAGTTATTTTGACTGGATCAATGCTGGTAGCATCAATTTATCTATGTCGTTTTTGATAGATCCTCTATCGGTAATGATGATGACGATTATTACTGGAGTAGGATTTCTAATACATCTATATTCTGCTGGCTACATGAGCCACGACGAAGGCTTTGCTAGATATTTTGCCTATTTGAATCTATTCGTATTTTCGATGTTGATGCTTGTGATGGGATCAAATTATGTAGTAATGTTTGCAGGTTGGGAAGGTGTAGGACTCTGCTCTTATTTACTTATAGGCTTTTGGTTTAAAAATACCAACTACAACAATGCAGCAAAAAAAGCTTTTATCATGAACCGTATTGGAGACTTAGGTTTCCTTCTTGGTATGATATTGATTTTTGTTACTTTCGGAAGTTTAAATTTCTCGGATGTGTTTTCTCAAGCACCTCAAATTATGAAAGCCAATTATGAGGTGGGTATAGCAATTACCTTACTTCTTTTTATTGGTGCTACAGGAAAGAGTGCTCAAATACCTTTGTATACTTGGCTTCCAGATCCGATGGCTGGTCCAACACCGGTATCGGCTCTTATACACGCTGCTACAATGGTTACAGCAGGTATATATATGATTGTACGTTCAAATGTACTTTATACAATGGCTCCTTTCACCTTAGATATTATTATGGTGGTAGGTATTGTAACCGCTTTGTTTGCTGCTACAATTGGCTTATTCCAAAACGATATTAAAAAAGTTCTAGCGTATTCAACAGTAAGTCAATTGGGCTATATGTTTTTCGCTTTAGGGCTTGGGGCTTATACCACCGGTATGTTTCATGTTACTACCCATGCTTTTTTTAAAGCACTTTTATTCCTTGGTGCAGGTAGTGTTATTCATGCTATGAGCGGCGAACAAGACATACGCAATATGGGTGGTCTTCGCAAAAAATTGCCAATTACTTTTTGGACGTTTGTAATAGGTACAGTAGCAATAGCAGGAATACCTCCTTTTGCTGGGTTCTTCTCTAAAGATGAAATCTTAGCGCACGCTTATGAAAGAAGTCCTTTATTATGGGGATTAGGTGTACTTGGTGCTTTAATGACAACGTTCTATATGTTCCGTCTTTTATTTCTTACGTTCTCTGGTTCTTTTAGAGGTACTGAAGATCAAAAAAGTCATCTACATGAATCTCCTATTAGCATGACACTACCGTTGATGGTACTAGCTGTACTTTCTATTATAGGTGGTTTTATTGGAGTACCAGAAGTTTTAGGTGGTACAAATTGGCTGGCAAACTATCTCGCACCTGTTATTGCAACTGTTGGTGAAAAAGAAGTACATGCACTCTCCCATTCTACTGAATTGACGTTAATGAAAATTTCAACAAGTTTGGTATTTCTAACAATTATTATCGCTTATATAATTTACGTAAGTAAAAAAATTATGCCATTACCAGAAGGCAAAGAATCTGGAATTCAAAAACTCATTTATAATAAATATTATATTGATGAACTCTACGATTCAATAATAGTAAAACCATTGAGACTATTATCTGATTTCTCTGGAAAAATACTAGACAATACTATTGTTGATGGAATTGTAAACGGTGTAGGAAAAAGTGTAGAAGTAGGTAGCAAAGTGCTTCGTTATTCACAAAGCGGAAGTATCAGTAATTACCTATTTATAATGGTGATTGGCATAATAATCATGCTCGTCATAAATCTTATAAAATAATTTTGTTAGTTCAATTTTAACGACTAACAATAAAATAAAAATAACTAATATTATAGTGATGAATTTAACAAGTACTTTAATTTTTCTTCCATTTGTAGCGGGACTAATTGCTTTTCTTTTCCAAAACAAAGCAGTAAAATACCTCGCTCTTGCAGCAGCAGTGGCAGAACTAGGAATTGGTCTTACAGTATACCATTTATATGTTGTAGGTTCCGATACTCAGTTTGTTGTTAATCTTCCATGGATCGAATCGTTAGAAATTAATTTTTATGTGGGAATTGATGGTATAAGTTTACTACTTGTTTTACTTACAACACTTCTTACACCCTTAATAATCCTATCGTCTTTTAGTACTGATTATTCTAAACCAAATATATTTTACGGACTTATTTTAATCATGCAATCTGCTTTGATCGGCGTATTTGTAGCTAGAGATGCATTTTTATTTTACATTTTCTGGGAGCTTGCTCTTATTCCAATCTACTTTATTTGCCTTCTTTGGGGTGGCGAAAACAAAGGGAAAATCACCTTTAAGTTTTTCCTTTATACTTTAGTAGGATCGTTAGTTATGTTGATGGGAATCATTTTCCTATACCTTAAAACTGGTTCATTTGCTTACGAAGATTTCTTAAAAGTATCACTTACAGGTGAAGAACAAACATTTGTATTCTGGACGTTCTTTTTAGCGTTTGCAATAAAAATGCCCATCTTCCCATTGCATACATGGCAACCTGCTACGTATACTGCAGCCCCAGCCACTGGAACAATGTTGCTTTCAGGAATTATGTTAAAAATGGGTATCTACGGTGTAATTAGATGGATACTTCCTATTGTACCAGCAGCTGTTATTGATTGGGGACCTATTGTTATCGTTCTATCCGTAATTGGGATTGTATACGCCTCAGTAATTGCTATCATGCAAAAGAATTTCAAAACACTTATAGCCTATTCTTCTATTGCACACGTGGGGCTTATTGCTGCAGGAATATTCTCACACACGGTTGAAGGAATTCAAGGTGGTATGATTCAAATGGTCTCTCATGGATTTTGTGTAGTAGGTTTATTTTTTATAATTGACATTATAAATACTCGTACCAAAACAGTAGAGTTGGAAAAACTTGGTGGAATTCGTAATCAAGCTCCTTTCCTTACCGTTATGTTTGTAATAATTATGCTGGGTTCAGTAGCCCTGCCCCTTACAAGTGGTTTTGTAGGAGAGTATATGTTATTTGTAGGATTGTTTATCTATAATCCTTGGTTGGCAGCTGTAGCAGCCGTTTCTATCATATTAGGAGCTATTTATATGTTAAACACTTTCCAGAAAGTTATGCTTGGCGAACCAAAAGTAGAATTTAATGATTTCAAAAAATTAGTATTCTCAGAAAAGGCGGTATTAGTTATTATTTCATTTTTTATTCTCTACATAGGTATTTACCCTAAAACGTTTTTAGAACTCTCTGAGCCCTCAGTAAAAGCATTACTTCAGATCTATACAGCAAAGTAATAAACACACTAAACTATAAATTAAAATGGCTTTCAAAACTAGTTTTGAAAGCCATTTTAATTTCCACCTAACTTGTTTAAACATAAAGTCATTGAATTTTTTGAGGGAGTTATGCAATGATTATCGGAATAATAAACGAAAGCCGCTTTTAAAGGCTTTTGGGTTTCTTTTCAACGATGAATCAGCAAGAGTATTGATAGTCCCCCCAGATTTTTGGATTGATCCAAAGAAGGCTATAGCCTCACCAAAGCACTAACAAGCTAATGTATGCTGGCTTTAAATCATAATGATCGTTAATCAATCTTAAAACAAGTGTTTTTTTTTATATCTTTGTTCTATGTTATCCGATGAAATATTTCTTAGCAAACTCGAACCTGAAGATTATAAATTAGTAATGAGACTCCGCCGTCAAGTAGGAGATCTTATGCAAGAGTATAATTTAATTTCAGAAGGTGACAAAGTAATGGTTTGTCTTTCTGGAGGGAAAGATAGTTATACAATGCTCGATATGATGTTGTATGCTCAAAAGAAAGCACCTTTTCACTTTGATATTATTGCAGTAAATCTCGACCAAAAACAACCAGGCTATCCAGAAGAAATTTTACCCGCCTATCTTGATACTATGGGCGTAGAATATAAAATAATAGAACGCGATACCTATAGTATTGTGATGGAACATGTACCTGAAGGTAAGACAATGTGTAGTCTATGTTCTCGCATGCGAAGAGGTACTTTATATGGTACAGCCACCGAAATGGGGATTACAAAACTCGCATTAGGTCATCATAAAGACGACATACTAGAAACATTTTTCCTCAACATGCTTTTTGCAGGAAAATTAGAAGCGATGCCTCCCAAATATAAAACAGATAGTGGTGAGCACATGGTTATTCGTCCTTTGGCTTTTTGCAGAGAGAAAGACATTGAACGGTATTCTGTGCTTAGAAATTTCCCAATTATACCCTGCAATCTTTGTGGTTCACAACCCAATATGCAGCGAAAAATAATTAAAAAAATGCTTCAAGATTGGGATGCATTACACCCAAATAGAAGTGAAATAATATTCACTTCTTTGCAAAATATTCATCCCTCACATCTAATGGATAAAGGGCTCTTCGATTTTGCAAATATTGCTGAACCCAAATTATCAAATTTTGATAATTTAACTAATTAGTAGTCTTTGTAACCTAATGGAAAACAATACCACACCATCCGAATTTTCTCAATACGAAAGATATCCTCCTAAACCAATTTTAGGTAAAACAGAAGGTAAAATTTCTTACATAAGTATACTCTTATTCATTGTCGCCTACTACTTTATTTTTGATAGCAACATAACATTTATAATTATACTTATTGTTGTATTGTTTATACATGAATTAGGACATTTACTAATGATGAAATTTTTTAATTACAACGAAGTAAGTATGTTATTTATACCGTTGATAGGCGCATTGGTCACAGGCGAAAAACATACCATCTCACAAAAACAACGATCTTTTGTAATTTTAGCAGGACCTGTACCTGGTATTATTATAGGTGTACTTTTACATTATATAAATATTCATTATTATTCAAATGAGAATATAAAAAAAGCTGCTGATGTTTTTATTTATTTAAACATTTTCAATCTACTCCCCTTTATACCTTTTGATGGTGGTGTATTAATAGAAAATTTATTTTTCTCTTCTGCTAAAAAAATACAAAATATATTCATAACCATTTCTGCTTTGATTATAGGTACTCTTGCTATTGTCACAGAAAATTATTTACTCTTATTAATTCCTGTCTTGTCTATTATAAGAATACTTCACAACAATCGTGTAACGAAAATCAGATATCGTTTAACTGAAAATGGAATTGATTTTATTAAATCATACGATGATCTTTCAAATGAAGAATATTGGAAAATTCGAGATACAATTATCGAAAGTGATTTAAAAAATCATACTGAATTTACTTCTGGAATTCATAGAATATCAGAAAAAGAGAGTAAAATAATCGCTGAAATTAAAGGTGTTTTGCAAATTAATTTTGTAAAGGACCTAGGATTTATAGGAAAATCTTTATTCCTATTTAGTTGGTTATTCTTTATCGTAGCACCTTTGGTTATTGTAGTCGCTGCCCTACTATAATAATTTTTTATATTATAATTTAAAGAATGACTACCCTAAATCAATATTTCATTCTTAATAAACCGACAAACATGGTGTCTCAGTTTATAAGTCCATACAATGTTCGATTATTAGGTGATTTAGATTTTAGTTTCCCCAGAGGTACCCATGCGATAGGAAGACTAGACAGTGATTCGGAAGGATTATTACTTTTAACAACTAATAAAAAAGTAACTAGGCTTTTGTTTTCTGAAGCAAAAAAACATTCACGTAAATATCTTGTAATGGTAAAGGATATTGTAAGTGAAGAAAAATTACAACAAATGAAGTCTGGTGTATCTATTAAAATTAAGGGTGGAGATCAGTACATGGCTATTCCAGAGGAAATTGAAATCATTAAAAATCCATTACATTTATACAAATACGCGGAAGATGCTCGAGATAAATTTCCACACACTTGGCTTTTAATTACACTAACAGAAGGGAAATACCATCAGGTTAGAAAAATGGTATTTGCTGCAGGACATCGTTGTTTTAGGCTGGTACGCTTGTCAATAGAAAATTTACACTTGAACAATCTACCTTTAGGAGAGGTAAAAGAAATCTCTGAATATGATTTCTTTTACCTTTTAGATATTTAGTATATAATCTAGTTTTTTTTTAATGAATGACCTGCAACCAACCCTTATATACTCTACTCCCACAGCCAGATTTTAAGTAATAATAATAAACGCCATCACTTAAGTTGGGAGCGTTCCATGTATTGTTATAATTACTATTACCATACACCCGATCTCCCCATCTATTCATGATCTCCAATGAAGCACCAGGTAGCATTTTTAACTCATTAGTATCTTTTATTTCGAGAAAATCATTTCGCTCATCACCGTTTGGAGTAATTAGATTTGGAATTATTAATTCCTGATCTGCTAGGGCGTAAACAATAACCGTATCAGCTGCATTGCAACCACTATTTTCAGTATCAATAATAGTAAGATAATAAATCGTACTATTATTTTCTGGACTAACCGTTATAACTGCTGAGGTGGTAAGTAATGTAAAACTATTATCAGAACTTGTCCATTCATAAGTATAGTTTCCCGATCCAGTTCCGGAGGTAACTACTTGTATGTTTTTAGGACTTCCAAAACATGCAGTATCAGAGGAGGTGTATGCATTTCCGTTAAGGCCGTTTGTTCCTAGCGTAATCGTTACTGTATCATCGTTTATTCCACAACTTCCATTTACTGTCCAAATAAATTCATTAAGACCGTTGCTTAAACCAGAAACTATAGCTTTTGGATCATTAGCAGTTGGACTAAAATTTCCTGTACCATTTGCTACTGTCCAAACCCCATTTCCAGAAGTAGGATTGTTTGCATTAAGTGTAAATGAATTTACACAAACGTTTCTATCAGACCCTGCATAGGCTAGAGAGGTAGATGGTACTATAGAAATATTTTGAGATACTGTTGTAGAACAAGTCCCTGCTATTTCTGTTACCATAACAGACCCCGAATTAGAATTTATAGAAGAAGTAATACTAGGTGAATTATTAGATGAGCTAATCGTTACTCCACCCGCAGAAGACCAGATATAAGTATTTCCTACTCCGCTATTGTCTGTTGTAGAAAACGCTATACCATTAGTATTTGCACAACTGCTGAGGATACCTACAATAGAGGGTATTGGCACTGCTATAGTTGTTACATTAACTGAAATACATGTTGAATTAACGCAAGTTGAACCTGATAACCATCGCACAAAATAACTAGTAGCAACAGAAGGTGAAGCTATTGAGAGATTGTTACCAGTTCCTATTATAGGACCCGCACAGCTTCCAGAATGCCATTCTAATTGAGAGCCAGAACCTCCATTAGCGGTAAGAATAATATTTCCTGCATCGTTTGCGCATATAGGATTGATGGGGGTCACAGAAGTCGGTGGTACAGCGTCTGTGCAAGTGGTACAACTGTTTACTGTAATTGTTCTGCTTACCGACCATACTTTATTACAGGTGGCATCCGTTACTCTCATTTGAATGGTATAAGATCCTCCAGTACTGTAGGTGTGAGAAGGAGAAGCACCAAGACCTGTTTGAAAACCTCCACCATCCCCGAAATCCCATTCTTGTGAATTGGCTACAATGGAAATAGTTTGTAAAAAATAAGTCATAAAATCATACGAAAATCCTATGGTTTTACAATTTCCTGTCGTATCGATAGTGTGCATAGGATTGATCCATGCTTCGTTGGCGATACCAAGGTAAATATTTGGCCAAGTACCAACAGAATTGTTTAAAATAAACCCCGTACTACTATAGGTACATCCAATTCCAGAAACATTAGGATTGTTCACAACTCCTATGTAGGCTGGTTGAGCATAATTACTAACGTTAGTGACATATATTTTATCGTCAGGTCCTAACTGAAGCGTTCCCATTTCAGTAATATTGTTTGAGCTTCCTGATCCAAGAGGAATTACCACATTTGCTGTTAGATCAAATTGATACAATTGATTCCCTACTAAAGAAGTAAAGTATAACATGTTTCCATCAGGAGAAAATTCGCAACCATACACAAAAGCAGAAGGCAATGTATAAGACCTAAATAATCCTGTAACCATACCTGTTGCACTATTCCAATTGTACACTTCTACTTTACCAGACCAAAAAGCTGCCGCTAATCTAGTTTGACATTTGTTTATTTTTAATGAGCCTTGCCAAACGGTAGCTGCGTCAGTACCGGCTACAGAACTTATTTGTTTTGTACCTACTCCTGTACTAGTAAACCTCCAAGACCATAATTGATTTCCGTTTCCAGCACCACCACCTTGATGTGCTACTACCCAATAACCTCCATTACCATCACTACCCGAGCATAATTGCTCAGATACTTCATTATTTGCAGCAAGTTGTGTTGGACCTGAAATTACAGAAATTGTACCTGGTCCTGTTTTTTGTATACGGTACCAAAATATTCCACTGGTAGCCGTGCTTGCACCATGACTTCCTCCCCCGCCGAAATCTTCATTTGCCGTTACCAGATAAAATAGATTAGCTGGATCTGAGGGATCAGGAAAACATACACTAGAATTTGTGGAAGAAGTACCTCCATTTATAAATTGTACAAAATTATTATTGCCATCATATAATCGATAACTATCAGTGTAAAATAAAACATTACCCGTTTGATCGCACATTGTTGACGAGGCCTCTTGCGCCAATCCGTCTACTTTTCCTCCTAGTAAAGGTGTTGGTGCACCTACTGTGGGAAAACTTATTCCACCTTGCTTGCCAAAAAACCATTTTGGAGCTATAGAATAAGGAGATTGTGCATAAAGAGTTATATTAAATAAAAACAGAAAAACCAACTGCATATAACCATTCCTTACTATACTTTTTTCCATATCTAAC
>JANOTP010000273.1:0-18934 GCA_031416415.1 Cytophagales bacterium
TGGTAGAGTCTAACGAACGAACAATAGCCCAAGTTTCATCAAATTTTAGTTTGTCTTTTTTATAATAATAAGATCCAAAATAGGAATAGGCTTCTATTAATTCCTTTTTATTTTTTTCGGCATCCACTTTCGCCAGTTCAATATATTTTTCATAGAATGGTTTTGCCAAAGCTTTTTCTTGATTTGCATCTAAGTTAGATATAGCTCTAGCACGATATAAATACCCTACTGCTAAATCAGGTTTCAATTCGATCAATTTACCAAAGGTTAGATCAGCTTCGGTGTAGTTCTTATTCAACAGATAAGAACGCCCCATATTTAAATAGTCATTCGCTAAGCTCGTTGACTTTGCAGTAGCTTTGGTCATTTCGATTTTCTTTTCAAAAGCAGCTGCAGCTTTATCATATTTCTTTGCAGCAAACCAAATATTAGCGATCTCTCCATAAAGTTCTTTTTTAGTAGTATCACGCTCTAATGCTTTATTCAAATTATCTACTCCTAGTGAATCCAGACCTCTTTTGGCTAAAATTTTTCCATAGTATTCATAATCCTGACTAATGATTTTTTTAGCTTCTATCTTTTGCCAAAAGATATCCATGTTTTTCTGTGCTGCTTCATACTCCTTACTTTCTAATTGTGAAAAGGCCATCAAACGATAAATAACAGGATTATTATAATTTTTATTTGCCAAATTATTAAGTATGGCTAACGCATTTGGGTAATCTTGATTTAAATATAGGAACGAAGCATACCTGAAATCCGTCATATCACTCTTATCTCTGATATCAAGGTATTTTTTATAATTCACGATAGCTTTATCGTTTTTACCTGCTCTATAATATAATTCACCTAAATCTCTATAGATTGGAGAGAACAACGAGTCTATTAATAAGCCATCTTTAAACGTTTGTATTCCTACCTCATAATTTTTTGCTGCCAAATACAATTTACCTATTTTCCATAAAGGTAAAGGAGACTTTGGATCTTGAGAAAGTGCGGCTTTATATAATTCCATAGCCTTAGTTCCGTCTGAATTTGCAAGATAGGCATCTCCCAAAACTATTTTCACCCAACTACTTTTTGAATCCATTTCCAAAGCTTTTATACCGTGTTGTAAAGCTTTTGCTCTTTCTGGTTTGTCAAGCCCAAGATAATACTCTGAAATTGCAGCTTGAATACGTCCATCTTTTTTGGCTAAGGAAATACCTTTTTCAAAATTAGCATTTCCTTCAGTAGGATTAGTTGCCATAGACACTTTACCTAAACCAACATAATTTAAAGCACTGTTTTCATCTAGCTTAACACCTTGCATAAACCAATATCGAGCAGAATCGTATTGTTCATTTTTATAATATACATCTCCAAGATAATAATACTGATCAGTACCTTTAACTTCGGACTTAATTAAGCCAGTCAATATATTTTTAGCTTTCTGAAATTGCTCTCTATCCGAATAGACCATAGCATCTTTCAAAGACTGCGCTTTACATGTCAACACGAACGACAATAAAAACACTGTTAATTTTATTATTTTCATAGTATTAATTTTCAATTTCTGAATTAAAATTTTTCGTTACTAATTATTATTTCCCTACTTGGTAATTGATATGGCAATAAGCCAGCTTTCAAGATTATCCGCTGACCTTTTTCACCAACCATGAAATTTGCAAAACCTGTACCAAGATTCATATTACCATCCAAATTTATTATAAAAACATCACGTATAAAAGGATATTTTTCCAAAGCTAATTCATCTAGGGTAGGAAAACTTTTAATCGTTTTACCTAGAGAGTCTGAATATTGTACAGACATAATATCCACTTTCGTCAATCGATCTTTTACTTTAGAATCTTCTTGGTCACTTACCAATGCCATGCCAATTATTCCTATGGCTTTTGGATGAGTACTAATATATTCTATTACAGCACTATCACTTCCTGCAGCCGCTATAGTTGAACTGTCGGAAGATGACCCAAATCGATCTTTCAAATAAATTAGATTTCCCGAACTACTTTTATCAACCACTAAATCCATCTTGATTTTCCCTGAAAAAATAGCCGCCAACTTCTCTTCTGTGATCGTTTTTTCAGTAGCATTCTTTGACACTATAAATACCAGCGCATCTGAAGCTAGTTGGTTTATTTTCAAAAACAAACCTCTATTACGAATCGAAGCCTCTTCATTTTTATTAAGCACTCTTCCAGAAATAATCACATCAACCTCCCCGTTTAACAACGCTGTGATCACCTTCTCTTGAGCTAAATAACTAAGTTCTATTTTTGTATTTGGATAAATGGCTTCAAACGTTTCTACTGAGGTACCCAGAATAGGTTTGAAAGTATCGTCAGACAACACTTTTAAGGCACCAATGGTGTGAGAGTTTTCTACCTTCTTAGGCTCATTAGTAGTACATGAATTAAACACTACTAAGAAAAAGAAAAGAATAAAAAACGACAGTTTACTTTCAAATAATAACTTCATAACAAAAGCAAAAGTACTAATTACAAATGGGATACATTAAAAACAATATTATCATACTATTACTATTTTTCACTATGGATCGATTTAGTTTTTAATTACTATAACAAATTAAACATTTGCTGAAGTTGTTGCCATAGAAGTTTTTTGAGACTATTATTAGCTTCTACCATCCAGACTGCCTCCGCAGAAATGATTTTAGTAGACTTCACTTGAGTTAATGTGTAAGGGCTCAATTCAAGATTAGGTATTTTAACACCAAACAATACCAATTTATCGAAACTATAACGTGAAGCAACATCTGTAATTGTGATCCCTTTAAAATTTACACAATCATACTCCTCTGAGGTAAGTTTTGCAGCTGTCATTACTTTTGCTAAAAAATCCAGTTCTTTAGGAGTTAACTCATTCTCCTCTGAATAAAAAAGTAAAATGCATTTTTTAACAATTTTAGAAGATGTGGTTTGTAATTTTGGCACTACCGTTACTGGCTTAACCTCTTGTTTATGAACTAAAGGGATCTCTATTTTTGCAGAAACAGAATCAACTTCACTAATTTTCTCATTTGATTGATAGCCCATCAGATACAATGGTTCATTAAACAATTCCAATAAATAACCCGCTTCTAATGCAGTATTCATAACAATCTGGTCTTAAATCTTCCTAAAATTACACTTATATACACTTTCTAACAAAGCTAGGAGCCTCTATTTATACACAGTTTATTTATATTATGAAGGTTATTACTGCTAGATATAATATTTTTCTATTTTTGCATTGAAATCGAATTTAAAACACAAAAAGATGAAAGGCCCTATTTCACAATTTATTGAGCACCATTATCTACACTTCAACGCTGCAGCACTTGTAGATGCTGCAAAAGGATACGAAACACATCTGAATGATGGTGGAAAGATGATGGTCACATTGGCTGGCGCTATGAGTACAGCTGAACTTGGCAAATCGCTTGCTGAAATGATACGCCAAGACAAAATAGCTATTATCTCATGTACAGGAGCCAATCTAGAAGAGGATATCATGAATCTTGTAGCTCATAAATCTTACAAAAGAGTACCTAATTACCGTGATCTAAGCCCTCAAGACGAATGGGACCTTTTAGAAAACCATTTTAACAGAGTTACAGACACTTGTATTCCAGAGGAAGAAGCTTTTCGAAGATTACAGAAACATATTCATAAAATATGGAAAGATGCAGAAGTTAAAGGCGAACGTTTTTTTCCACATGAATTCATGTACAAAATTCTTTTATCTGGAGAACTTGAGCAGTATTACGAAATAGACCCAAAAAATAGCTGGATGCTTGCAGCGGCAAAAAAGAATTTACCTATCATAGTTCCAGGTTGGGAAGATTCTACAATGGGAAACATCTTTGCTTCTTATTGCATAAAAGGTGAGCTAAAATCAAGCACGATGAAATCTGGAATTGAATATATGCAGTGGTTGGCAGATTGGTATGTTAAAAATTCTGAAGGCAAAGGTGTTGGCTTCTTTCAAATTGGAGGAGGTATAGCTGGAGACTTTCCAATATGTGTAGTGCCAATGTTATATCAAGATATGGAAATGGAAAATATTCCTTTCTGGTCTTATTTCTGCCAGATCTCTGATTCTACTACTTCGTATGGTTCTTATTCAGGAGCTGTACCAAATGAAAAAATCACTTGGGGTAAATTAGGCATTGAAACTCCTAAATTTATTGTGGAATCAGATGCTACGATTGTAGTACCTCTGATCTTCGCTTACATAATGGGATGGTAAACTCAGTATTGAGTTATTAGTCTTGAGTATTGAGTAAAAATAATTACTCAATACTCAGGACTCGCTACTAAAAACTAACAAAAATGAGACATAAAATACTGAGCGAAGGAGCAAAAGAGCTCAGCTACGAGATAAGAGAAATCGTTAAAAAAGGGGACCAGATTCGCAAACTGGGCATGAATATTTATTGGGAAAATATTGGTGATCCTATTCAAAAAAATAACGAAGTACCTCTTTGGATGAGAGAAATTATTTCTGGTCTTACCATGGATGAAAAATCGTATAGCTACTGCCCTTCTAAGGGAATACTTGCTACAAGACAATTTTTATCCGAGCTAACGAATCAAAAAGCGGGTGCTCAAATTACTGCTGAAGACATTTTATTCTTCAATGGATTAGGCGATGCGATTGCAAAAGTATATCAATTCATAAATAATAATTTAAGAGTAATTGGTCCCTCCCCTGCTTATTCTACACACTCCTCTGCGGAGGCCGCACATGCAAGTAGCGACCCAATCACCTACAAGCTTGATCCCAATAACCATTGGTATCCCGACTTAGATGATTTATATAATCAAGTAAAATACAATCCCAACATCATAGGAATACTTATCATAAATCCTGACAATCCAACTGGTATGGTATACCCTTTGGAAACGTTAAAAAGAATTGTAGAAATTGCCAAAGAATTTAAGCTCATGCTAATTAGTGATGAGATCTATCTTAACATTACCTACAATGGAGCAAAAGCATACTCACTTGCAGAAGTAATAGGCGATGTTCCTGGTATAGCGATGAAAGGAATATCTAAAGAACTGCCATGGCCTGGGGCTCGTTGCGGATGGATGGAATTTTACAATCGTGAAAAACATAAAGACTTCAATAAGTTTTGCAACGCAATGGAAAATGCAAAAATGATTGAGGTTTGTTCTACTACTCTTCCACAACTCGCCATTCCAAAGATCATGTCAGATCCAAGATTTAAGCCTTATAGAGAAGCGTTAAATCAAAAAATAGGAAAAAGGAGTAAATACATAGCAGAGATTTTAGGTCAAGTACCGGAACTGCAATTTAACGAGACTTATGGTGCATTTTACAATACCATTATTTTCAAAGATGGCGTATTAAACAACAGACAAAAACTCAAGATTGACAATCCAGAAATTTCCGAATTAGTAGAAAGTTGGATTTCTCCTGACATGAATGCAGACAAACGTTTTGTTTATTATTTACTGGGAGCCAAAGGAATTTGTGTTGTTCCAATTTCTTCTTTCTGTTCAGACTTAAAAGGTTTCAGAGTAACGCTGCTAGAAGAAAATGAAGAAAGTTTAAAACATATTTTCACTACAATAAGAGATGCTATTAAGGAGTATTTGAATTCGACTGATTAATGCGACTAATAATAGGTGTAAAAAATTAACATAAAAAAAACCGCTTTAAGCGGTTTTTTTTATTCTTTATCCTAAATAAGGTTTCAACGCCTTACTTCTGGAAGTATGTCTCAATCTTCTGATTGCTTTTTCTTTAATCTGACGTACACGCTCACGAGTTAAGTTGAACTTCTCTCCTATCTCCTCTAGAGTCATTGCATGCTCTCCATTTAATCCAAAGTAAAGTGTAATTACATCTGCCTCACGTTGTGTAAGCGTAGACAGTGCTCTTTGTACTTCTTTTCTCAAAGAGTCGTTCATAAGACCTGAATCCGGAGTAGCTTCGCTATCGTTTTCAAGCACATCTAACAAACTATTTTCTTCACCTTGTACAAATGGAGCATCCATTGATACGTGGCGACCTGAAATTTTAAGTGTATCTACTACTTCAGCGGTAGTTACGTCAAGAACTTCTGCCAATTCATCAGGAGAAGGCTCTCTTTCGTATTTCTGCTCAAGTTCCGAAAATGTTTTAGAAATTTTATTTAAAGAACCTACTCTATTTAATGGTAATCTTACAATTCTTGATTGTTCGGCCAAAGCCTGAAGAATTGATTGACGAATCCACCAAACTGCATATGAAATAAACTTAAATCCCCTTGTCTCATCAAATCGTTGTGCTGCTTTTATCAATCCAAGGTTTCCTTCGTTGATAAGGTCACCAAGAGATAAACCTTGGTTTTGGTATTGTTTTGCAACAGAAACCACGAAACGTAAGTTTGCCTTGGTAAGTTTTTCCAACGCCAACTGATCTCCATCCCTAATCCTCTTTGCCAACTCTACTTCCTCATCAGGAGTAAGTAGATCCACTTTACCAATCTCCTGAAGGTATTTATCCAACGACTGGCTCTCGCGATTGGTAATCTGTTTACTTATTTTTAGCTGTCTCATCAGTTAACTAACAATATTGTTTAAGTATCTTAAATTGAAACGAAATTAAACCTGTTTAAGTTTTAAAATGTCAGAAAATATTCATTTTCAGATATTTTAAACTTCATTTTTCTCAGGTTTTGCAATCAAGGCTTTTCTAGAAAGTCTGTATTTACCTGTTTTCTTATCAATTTCAATAAGTTTCACTTTTACTTCTTCTCCTACTTCCAATACTCCATCCATAGTTTCAAGTCTTTCCCACTTAATTTCTGAAATATGAAGTAATCCATCTTTACCTGGCATAAACTCTACAAAAGCACCAAATGGTTGAATAGATTTCACTTTACCTACGTAAGATTCTCCTACATCTGGTAATGCTACGATACCTTTAACCCAAGTAACCGCTCTATCAAGTATAGCTTTATCGCTAGCAAAGATATTTACCATACCGCCATCAGCAACTTCTTCTATTACAACAGTAGCACCCGTTACTTTTTGGATTTCTTGAACTACTTTACCTCCTGGTCCGATTACCGCACCGATCATATCTTTTGGAATTCTGATATTTACAACTCTTGGAGCATTTGGCTTAAGATCTTCTCTTGGTTCAGCAAGTGTTTTCTTCATTTCATTTAAGATATGAAGACGACCCGCCTTAGCTTGTTGTAAAGCTTGAGTCAATACTTCATATGAAAGTCCTTCAACTTTCATATCCATTTGACAAGCAGTAATACCATTTTCGGTTCCAGTTACTTTAAAGTCCATATCACCAAGATGATCTTCATCACCTAAGATATCAGACAATACAGCATATTTACCTGTTTTAGCATCGGAGATAAGTCCCATAGCAATACCAGAAACAGGTCCGGAAATTTTTATACCCGCATCCATTAATGCTAATGTACCCGCACAAACAGTTGCCATTGAAGACGAACCATTTGATTCAAGGATATCAGAAACAACACGAATAGTGTAAGGATTATTATCCGCTTTTGGCAACACTTTTTTAAGTGCTCTGAAAGCTAAATTTCCATGTCCTACTTCACGTCTACCAGGACCTCTATTAGGTTTTACCTCTCCTGTTGAAAAACCAGGGAAGTTATAATGTAAAATAAATTTATTATTACCAGAGAAGATAGCACCGTCTATCATTTGCTCATCCAATTTAGTACCAAGCGTAGCAGTAGTGATAGATTGAGTTTCACCTCTTGTAAATACAGCTGATCCGTGAGCAGAAGGTAAATAATTTACTTCTGACCAGATTGGGCGAATTTGATCAAGTTGACGACCGTCTAGACGGACACGCTCATCAAGAACCATATTACGAACAGCATCTTTCTCTACGTCGTGATAATATTTTTTAATCAAAGGAAGATCTTCAACAAGTAATTCAGCAGGGTAAGCTGCTACAAACTCGTTTAATACTTCTTTAAAGCTTTTACTACGCTCACTTTTATTCGCATTAAGTTTTTTAGCTACGGCGTATGCTTTATCGTATAATTCAGTTTGAATTTTAGCTTTCAATTCTGGTTTGTTTACTTCATGAGAATACTTTCTCTTTTCAGTTTTACCAGCTTCTGCTTCAAGTTCTTTTAAAGCAATGCACATTTTTTTAATAACCTCATGTGCTAATTTTAAGGCTTCTAGCATAGTATCTTCAGAGACTTCTTCCATCTCTCCTTCTACCATAAGTATATTGTCAATAGAAGCAGCGACCATAAGATCTAATTCTGCTCTTTCTGTATCTTTCAATGAAGGATTGATAACGAACTTACCATCAATTTTTGCAATACGAACTTCTGAAATTGGACCATTGAAAGGTATATCCGAAACTGCCATAGCAGCAGAAGCGGCAAAAGCAGCTAATGCATCTGGAAGTACGTCTAATTCACCAGACATCAGAACAATGTTTACTTGAGTATCTGCATGATAATCATCTGGGAAAAGAGGACGCATTGCACGATCTACCAGTCTTGAAACTAGAATCTCGTAATCAGAAAGTCTACCTTCTCTACGAAGAAAACCTCCAGGAATACGACCTGTAGAAGCAAATTTTTCTTGGTAATCAACTGAAAGTGGCATAAAATCAACACCTGGCTTAGCTTCCAATGAAGAAACTACTGTAGCTAAAAGCATTGTATCACCCATTCTAACTACAACAGAACCATCTGCCTGTTTAGCTAGTTTACCAGTTTCGATGGTTATTTCTCTGCCGTCGTCTAGTGTGATTTTTTTTGTTATTATTTTAGGAAGCATTATCTAAATTCGTTAAATAAGTTTTGTAAAAGTTGAAAACAGGGACTGTTTCAGCACAATGAAATTAACCAAAAGAGGGAATCCGTTTGAACCCCCTCTTTTGGTATATCTTTTCAATGAAATTATTTTCTTAGATTATTGTCTGCTAATGCAGCTCTATATCTAGTTATATCAACTCTGTGAAGATAATCAAGTAATCTTTTTCTTTTACCTACCAATTTCAACAATCCTAATCTCGTAGAGAAATCTTTAGGATGTGTTTTCAAATGTGAAGTAAGTTCATTTACTCTAAATGTAAAAAGAGCAATTTGAGACTCAGAAGAACCTGTATCTTTAACAGATTTAGCCATTCCTTGTTTCTTAAAAATTTCCGCTTTAGTTTCTTTCGTCAAATACATCTTGGTATATCAGCTTTTGGTTTTTAATACTTATAATAAGTCGCAAAAATAAGATTATTTTTCATCTTATGCAAAAATACCTTATTTAATATTATAAGTAGTAGTATAAATTATTGAATATCAAGTAATTATACTTTTCTTTTTTTTATAAAATTCCCAACTTTGTCAAAGAAAACCCTATAAATATCTGTATCAAATACCTTTGAATCATTTTTAGCTTGACGTAGAAAGAAAATACCAAAAGGCAACAAAATTAATAATGGGGACCAAATTGCTAAGTAAACAACACTATTATCATTTTCTTTCACCCACTTCTCCGTAGACATTGTTATGATATAATAAATGACAAAAAATATAATGCAGATAATCATAGGTACTCCAAGTCCTCCTTTTTTTATTATCGCTCCTAATGGGGCTCCAATAATGAAAAACAAGATGCACACTAGAGCATTCGTATATTTTTGATGCAATGCTATTTCAAAGATCTTTTTTTCTCTTTTCAACCATACAATTCTTTCATTCTGACCACTAACATATGCTTTCATAGTACGAGCATAATTGACAGCCAAATTCAATACTTCTTGCCTCTCTTTCTTACTATGTTTTTTTAGGGTAGTAGAAATATTAAATGTATTTGGATAAACAATAGATGAATCGTATTCTATTTTATCTTTTAAATCATTATACAAATAAAGGGACGAGGTACCTTTTTGAAAAGTTACGACCATTGAATCTATCACAACATCCATTGAATCTATATCTTTAGCTAATTGATTACGATCTCTCATAATTCTATTGCCTTTAAAAAGATCTTGATCTGTTTTTTTTAAAGCAAATGAAGTTAGATTAAAGACTATTTTACTTTTAGCAAAATTGGTACGTATGAATTTCCTTGGGTGTAAAGTATTACTTTCGTTATCAATTTGTTCACTGTAATCATAACCTTTAAACAACTCAATCGTAAGGTATTTTCCATCAAAAACAGTTTCCATCTTACCTGAATCTGCTACGATAACCTGAATATTACCTCTGCTTTCTGTGTGGTTGTATATAATTAACCCTTTTAAACTCTTTCCATCAGGATATTTCTTGCTAGCCTTTATGCTGTAACCTGGTATTCCATTATAAAAAGCCCCCTCCTTGATATCCATAGCAGGTTTTTTATGACGAAGGTCATAAAGTAAACTATATGCTTTCAAATTTACTTTAGGTACTATTTTATCGTTAAACCAAAATACAAAAACGGTTAACCCCAACACTAAAATAAAAACAGGACGAAATATTCTTATTAAAGATATACCTGAACTTTTTATGGCAGTCAGTTCATTATGTTCACCCATATTGCCAAATGCAATAAGCGAACCTAACAATATAGCCAATGGCATGGCTACTGGAATGAGATTTAAACTAAAATAAAAGATCAATTCTAAAAAAGAAGCAAAACCAATGTCTTTACCAACCAGTTCGTCTATATATTTTAAAATTGTCTGTACTAAAAAGATAAATATAATCACAGGTAATGTGATCATAAATGGTCCAAAATAAGCACCTAATACAAGCCTATCTAATTTTTTCATACTACAGAAACGTATACCTTTCCATCTTTTCTTCCCAATACTTGCAGCCTATCTGATTCAATAACATGAACTCCTTTTTCATTCATAGCTGCTAACTCTACCATCGCATTAGCTAATACGCTTGATTCTATAGCTTTATACTTTCGCCAAGTACCAAACAAAAATAATGAAATTAGTTTAGATAAAAATTTTCCGATCTCTTCTCCCACTCTCAATTCAGCCCTATCTCCTAACAATATGGAGGGTCTACAAAAATATATAGCGTCAAAAATGAATATTTTTATTTTTTCTTCTACTTGTCCTTTTACTCTATTATAAAATACACGTGAGTTTTTATCTGCGCCAAGAGCTGTAACAATCAGGAAGTTTTTACAACCTTTTTTTGAACATATATCAGCCAATTTTACAGGATAATCCATATCCACTTTTATAAAAGCTTCTTCTGAGCCAGCTTTCTTAATAGTTGTACCGAGACAACAAAAAACATCGTCTACAACAGGTAAATCTTGATAATTCTGGTCATTATCGTAATTAAATACGAGTTGAGTAAGTTTAGCATCTTTAATAGCCAATTCCTTTCTTACTAAAATAAAAACTCGAACATAGTTTTTATTGTTCAAAAGCGAATAAAGCAGGTTTTTACCAGTAAGTCCCGTAGCACCTGCAATTAGAGCAGCTTTCATAAATTATGCGCCAATAACGTCTTTTAAATCAGTGATTAGATTCTTCCACAATTCAGCGGCATCTTGTTCCGATTCTTCCATGTAGCAATCTGTGATTTTAACAAAACTAGTTTGCGTAAGTTCGTTTACTTCAATTTTAAACTCAATAAAAGGGGGATCGTTTTTATCAAAATCTTTAACAGCAAAAAACTCATAACGTACATATTGATTAACTTTTTGCAAAGAAACCCTAGCAATGTGGTCTTCACCTTCCCATTTGAAATTCAAGTTTCCACTTTTGTCCTCTATCACTTCATCCGCAAACCATTGCTTCATGCTTTGAGGCACAGTAAAGTAGGAATATAATAGAGATGCAGGAGCGTTTATCTCAAATTCATACATTAATTTATTTCTACTCATATACAGGACTTTAATAGCCTGCGAAGATATTCATTTTCCGATATTTATCCCAATAAAGAAAAAATCTTTTGTACATATTGTTTTATTTCAAAAACAATATGACTAGATTTGCACTCCCAAATAAGTAATTAACCAATTTGGCGGGGTAGCTCAGATGGTTAGAGCACAGGACAGCAGTTCGATAGTAAATAAAATAATGGCGGGGTAGCTCAGATGGTTAGAGCACAGGATTCATAACCCTGAGGTCAGCAGTTCGATCCTGCTTCCCGCTACAAATAATAAAATTTTTAAAAGCCCACATTCATATCCGCTAGTGGGCGGTAAGATTTTTTTCACTAATTACAATATATATAGAGATATACAGCTTCCCATTTTTTAACTTTTTTATGTATCAAGTATACGTCTTACATTCAAAATTATTCGACAAAATATACATCGGGTATAGTTCTAATCTCCTTGAACGACTAAAATCTCATAATGAATTAGGTACTAAAGGATGGACTATAAAATTTAGACCTTGGATTTTAATACACACTGAAACTTACGACAGTAAAACAATCGCTTTGAAAAGAGAGAAAGAACTTAAATCTTTTCGAGGAAGAGAGTATATAAAAAATGTACTTTTAAAATAAATCAGATGGTTAGAGCACAGGAGTCATATCCGCCAGTGGGCGGACAGCAGTTCGATCCTGCTTCCCGCTACAAATAATAAATTATATAGAAATATATAGTTTTCCATTTTTAACTTTTTCATGTATCAAGTATACGTCTTACATTCAAAATTATTCGATAAAATATACATCGGATATAGTTCTAACCTTCTTCAACGACTAAAATCTCATAATGAATTAGGCACTAAAGGGTGGACTATAAAATTCAGACCTTGGATTTTAATACACACTGAAACTTACGACAGTAAAGCAATCGCTTTAAAAAGAGAAAAAGAACTTAAGTCTTTTCGAGGCAGACAATATATAAGGACTATGTTTTTAAAAATATCAAACTACAATACAAAAAATACGTTCTGTTTTTTCACTATACTACAAGATAATTTTTTATTAAAAATTCTTTCTACCGTTAACTCATTACTTTTTAAGAATCTGTGTATAAAGAGCTACCCACTCATCGACAGAAACTTTTGATACTAATTTTCCTATTAATTCGAATGGTATTTGATCCATTTTCTTGAAACGAATACAACTCTTTCCCATATCCAATTTGGTTTTGCATACTTTACCATATTCTGTAACAAACCAATCAAGAAGCTGTTTGTCAGCATAAATTCCCATATGGTACAACGCAATAAAATTCTTCTGTGAGGCAAGATTTACAAAAGGCAAAGGTTGTTTGGGATCGCAATGATAGCCCGCAGGGAAAATAGTATGAGGAACTACATATCCCAACATACCCATGTTCATCTCCTCTGAAAAACCCTTTGGTAAATTCTTTAGAATTATTTCTCGTAATTTAATCATCACGACTTTTCTTTCAGCTGGTAGCGATGCTAAGTATTCTTCAGAAACCATTTGACTTTTATTAATTTATATTTCTTAAAACTACAATCCGAAAATAAATTCTACCAGTTGAAATTTTTCTCCATCAATTGAGTGATTTTTTCAGTAGTTAAAGGTTTGTTAATATAATCCATAATTTCAAATTGCGACAAATGTTCAATATCATTTGGATTATCAGAAGAAGTCAAAATAACTACTGCTCCTTTATCTTTTGTATGCAATTTCCTAAACAAATATAGAAAATCAAAGGCGTCCATCACTGGCATGTTAACATCCAAAAAAATCAAATCAGGACAAGCACTATTACTTGATGCACATTTTTCAATGTACTTAATCGCTACATGCCCATTCTGTAACACTTTTAATTCATTCGTGATATCGGAAATTTGAATGACTTTTTCACTAACAAAATTACTTACGACATCGTCATCTATAAGAAGTGTACAATTTAATTTATTTTTCATATTAATTAATTATTTTTAAAATCAGCATTTGTCATCGTTAATTTTGAAATACAGAGTAAAGGTAGTCCCTACGTCCAGCTCACTATTTACTTCTATCCTACCACAATTATTTTCAATTATCCTTTTTACAATATACAAACCTATTCCAGATCCCTCAACATGGTCGTGTAGTCGCTTGAACATTCCAAATAATTTATGCTGGTAATCAGGATTAATTCCTAATCCATTATCGGAAACAGACAGCACAATTTCATCCTCTATTTGCTCTGTTGTAATAGTAATAATTGGCAATCGGTCTGGAGAACAATATTTAACTGCATTAGAAACAAGATTATACAAAATACTTCTCATGTTTTTTCTAGAGAATTTAATTTCAGAAACCTTTAAATTGATATTCAACTTAGCTTTATTTTTTTCTATTGCATCTTTTATTGTGACTTTAACTTCTTCTAACAGTTCTTCAAATTTTACTATTTCTATATCATCATTATTTTCCTTTTGAATTGTACTAATTTTTGTCAAATCAAGGATCGTATTTTTGAATTTATTAATAGAAAGAATAGTCATTTCCTTAATTTTCATAAATCGTTCATCAGAAAGATCAAATTCATAAAACAATGCAGTCAACAATCCTTCAACATTGGCTATTGGAGCTTTCAGATCGTGGGATGCAGTATAGATAAAATTATCCAAATCATTATTAACCCTCACTAACTCTTCGTTTTTAGTTTCTAGTTCTATATTTTTTTTATGTAATTCTTCGGTTCTTTTCTTTACACGATCTTCTAATTCATTATTAATTTGCAAGAGTTTTTTTTCCTGAACTACCAGAGCATGAGTTTTTCTATATAAATCCACAAACACAGCTACTTTAGCTCTCAATAAATCAGGGTTAAGGGGCTTATAAATATAATCTACCGCGCCAGCTAAATATCCTTTAAAAGCATTATTATCATTATTATTAGCAGTAATAAATATGATAGGAATATGCTTTAATTTATCTCTTTCGTATATCAATGAAGCTGTTTCAAATCCATTTAAATTTGGCATCAGCACATCCATAAGGATAAGCGTGAAATCAATTTCATGCAAAAGAATCTTTAATGCCTGTTGACCAGAATTAGCTTTTACTAAAGTATATCCATCTTTTTCTAAAACAGCTTGTATAGAAACCAAGTTATCAGCTCTATCGTCGACTAGTAAAATTTTTATTTCGGATGACACGTTTTCCATTCTACTACTATTTTATTTATGTAACCAAACACGCATCAACGATAATAATTGGTCAACTTTTACTGGCTTAGTAATATAATCGGAAGCTCCTGCTTCAATACATTTTTGACGGTCTCCTTTCATAGCTTTCGCTGTCACAGCGATAATAGGTAATGTATTGTTTTTATTTTCTCTACGTATTTTTTGTGTTGTTTCGTATCCATCCATTTCAGGCATCATAATATCCATCAATACAAGATCAATATCTTTTGTTGTATCATTTAAAATATCAATAGCATCTTTTCCGCTTTCAGCCGTAATTGCATTAATATTATAACGTTCAAAAGCCGTAGTTAATGCAAACAAATTACGTACATCATCATCTACAATTAAAATATTTTTATCTTTTAAAATATCTTCTTTAATTAAAATACGTTCTACAATTTTTCTTTTTTGTTCAGGTAAGTTATTATGTACAACATGAAGATTTTTTATTACCTCTTCGTATAATAGATCAAACGATCTAGCATCTTTCAATATAATACTATGGGCGGTCTTCCTTAATTCAGCTACTTCCTTAGGATTAAAATCTTTAGCAGAATGAATAATTATAGGAATCAATGAAAGCTGCTTTGTTATTTGTATCTCATTCATTAATTCAGGTAAAGAAATATCTGGTAAAGAATAATCTAAAATATAACAGTCAAATGAATTTTTTCTTGACAATTTAATAGCTTCACTACCTGTTGTAGCAATAGTAACTTTAATATTAGCATCGTCCGAAAATAATTGTGCTATTCGTGATGCATCAATTTCATTATCTTCTACCAATAGTAACTCTCTGAAATTTTTATTTCCAAAATCAGTTACGTCTTTAAAAAGAGCGGTGAGATCTTCGTTTTTAATAGGTTTTAATAAAAAACTTCTTGCACCTCTTTTATGAGCCAATGCCTTATTTTCTTCTCCTGAAATAAGATGTATAGGTATATGCCTTAGATTTAAATCATTTTTAAACAAATCAAGTACCCTCCAACCACTTGCATCCGGAAGTTTAATATCAAGCGTTACAGCTATAGGATTATAAGTATTGGCAAAATAAAATACCTCTCCATAATTAGTAGCAACTACAGCTTTAACACCTGATTCATGAGCCTTTTCAATCATGATCTTAGCAAAATGAAGATCATCTTCTACAATTAGTAATACTTTATCTTGAGGATGAATATTAGCCCTATCATCTCCAGTATCATTAATCATTTCACTAACGAGTTCAAGATCATTATTTATTCCAATATTCTTATAATAGTTATTCATTCCAACGGTTGATGGATAGTTTTCTAGTAAAGACATATTTTCTTTATGCACATTCTCAAGAACTGTATGACTATCTAATTCCATTATAGCGTTCTTACTATCATTTGGAATTTTTAAAGGTAAAAATAAGGTAAATGTACTACCGCTATTTAACTCACTATCCAACTCAATCGTTCCACGCAGTAACTCCGCAAGTCCACGACTAATTGAGAGTCCTAAGCCAGTTCCTCCATACTTTCTACTGGTAGAACCTTCGGCCTGTTGGAATGCTTCAAATATAATATTTTGTTTATCTCTAGGAATCCCAATACCCGTATCTGTAATAGCAAAAGCAATTACTACTTCTGCATTTTCAAGTGAGGTATTACGGCTTTTCCAATTTTTATGTGCTCTATATATTTGAAGTTTAACTTCTCCTTTTTCTGTAAACTTAAATGCATTCGACAATAGATTTTTTAAAATTTGATTTAATCGTTGCAAATCAGTTTCTATTGTTTCTGGTAAATCAGCATCCATCTCAAGAGTAAACTTAAGTTGTTTTGCTTCAGAAATAGGTCTGAAAGTATTTTCGGTAAAGACTCCAATTTCTTTGAAACGAACTTTTATAAAATTGACAGAAATAAATCCTGATTCAATTTTTGAAAGATCCAAAATATCGTTAATAAGCTGAATAAGGTCATCGCCACAAGAGTGTATTGTTTTAGCAAAACTAACTTGTTTATCCGAAAGATTTCCTTCGGGATTTTCGTATAACTGTTGTGCTAAAATAAGTAAACTGTTCAGCGGTGTTCTTAATTCATGCGACATATTCGCTAAGAATTCAGATTTGTATTTAGAAGTCAATGTCAACTGCTCAGCTTTTTCTTCCAGCGATTTCCTTGCATCTTCAATCTCTTTATTTTTCTCCTCTACCTCTTCTTTTTGTTTTGCAAGTAAAACTGCTTTATCCTGAAGCTCTTCATTGGTTCTTCTCAATTCATCTGCCAACGATTGTGATTGAGTCAATAAGCCTTCTGTTCTTGTACTGGTTTCAATAGTATTTAAAACGATACCAATACTTTCTGTCAATTGTTCTAAAAAATCCAAATGCGTTTTATTGAAAGAATCAAAAGATGCCAATTCTATCACCGCTTTTACTTGGTTTTCAAATAACACTGGAAGTACAATTAGGTTTTTAGGTTTTGATTCACCTAATCCTGAATTTATCTTTATATAATTCGCAGGTGCATTAGTTATTAATATTCTTTCCTTCTCTAATGCACACTGACCCACCAAGCCTTCGCCAATAGCCACTTCTTGAGAATCATTTTTTTCTCTTTTATAAGCATACGCAGCAAATAATTTTAATTTTGCTTCAAGCGTAACTTCGTCTTGTGTTAAAATATAGAATCTACCATGTTGTGCTGACACTACTTCTGCTAGTTCCGAAAGAATACGTCGCGTTACTGTATTTAAATCTTTCTGCCCTTGAAGCATTTTTGTAAACTTAGCAAGATTTGATTTTAACCAATCTTGTTCCTGATTTATAAGCGTAGTTGCCTTAAGATTAGAAATCATTTGATTGATGGTATCTTTCAATGCTTCTACTTCTCCTTTTGCTTCCACGTTAATGGTTCGGGTAAGGTCTCCTTTTGTTACTGCAGAGGCTACTTCAGAAATGGCACGCACTTGAGTAGTTAGATTTTCTGCAAGCTGGTTTACATTTTCTGTTAAATTCTTCCAAGTACCCGAAGCTCCTGGTACACTTGCCTGACCTCCCAACTTCCCGTCAACACCCACTTCTCTAGCCACTGTAGTTACTTGCTCAGCAAAAATTGCCAATGTATCGATCATCTCATTGATCGTATCGGTCAACTGTGAAACTTCACCTGAAGCATTAATAGTCAACTGCTGATTCAAGTTACCTTTCGCCACCGCCGTCACTACTTTTGCAATCCCTCTTACTTGTCCTGTAAGATTAGATGCCATAAAGTTTACACTATCCGTTAAATCTTTCCATGTACCTGCCACACCTGGAACATGTGCTTGTCCTCCCAATTTCCCTTCTGTACCTACTTCTCTTGCCACACGAGTTACTTCCGAAGCAAAGGATTTTAATTGATCCACCATGGTGTTGATCGTATTTTTCAAATCAAGGATTTCTCCTTTTACATCTACCATGATAGATTTAGAAAGATCACCACTTGCCACAGCTTTAGTCACCTCAGCAATATTACGTACCTGAGAGGTAAGATTACTTGACATTTGATTTACGGAATCCGTTAAATCTTTCCATGTACCCGCTACACCTGGTACAAATGCCTGTCCTCCTAGTTTTCCTTCTGTACCTACTTCCGTCGCCACACGAGTAACTTCCGAAGCAAATGCTCTTAATTGATCCACCATGGTATTGATGGTTTCTTTCAACTGAAGAATTTCACCACGAACGTCTACCGTAATTTTTTTAGACATGTCTCCGTTTGCCACAGCAATTGCCACCTCTGCAATATTTCGTACTTGAGCGGTAAGATTTCCTGCCATCTGATTTACAGAATCTGTTAAATCTTTCCATACCCCATCTACT
>JANOTP010000274.1:0-2565 GCA_031416415.1 Cytophagales bacterium
GGACTTTTTATTTTCAGACCAGCCGTTAGTCAACTTCGCATTACAATATTAAAATTAATCGAATCTGAAACCAAAGCAACTGTATTAAATTCAGAACTTATATTAGTAAATAATTCGCTTAAAAAAACAGAGCAGGAATTATTAAACTCTACAAATGAAAAATACATCAGACAAATGAGTGAGCAAAAAATTCGTTCTACCTCTTTAGTAAAAGGGCAAGAAAGTGAACGAAAAAGAATTGCCCGAGATATTCATGATGGTGTTGGTCAAATGTTGACAGCGTTAAAATTAAATATTGAAAGTATTGCTCCAGAACATTTGCCAGAAAAAGAAAGAGGTAGACTTGAAGAAGCTCGATTATTAATAGGTAAAACAATTGCAGAAACTAGAACTATCACCTTTAACTTAATGCCTAGCGTATTGAGTGACTTCGGCATTGTATCCGCTTTAAAACAACTAGCAGAGCAGGCTTCAAAAACTTCTGGGGCAAACGTAGCCTTTTTATGTCCCCATCTATTTAACAGAATAGATAAAAATATTGAAATTGGAGTTTATCGTATTTCTCAAGAAGCTATAAATAATGCAGTTAAATATGCACAAGCGAAAGAAATTACAGTGGAACTTTTATTAAATGATAATTATATCTATCTTAACATCACGGATAATGGGAAAGGTTTCAATATGAAGAAACCAGATCATGACTCCGATCAAAAAAAGATGAGTAGTGGCATATATAATATGCAAGAACGAACAAATCTTTTAGATGGAGAGTATAAAATTACTTCCACACTTGGAAAAGGAACAAAGATCTGGGCAAAGATTCCAGTGAGATATCAGTAATATGGAAAAAATAAGAGTTGTTTTAGTAGACGATCATTTTGTAGTGAGGAATGGAATTAAAACACTCATAGACGGAACGGAGATAGAAATAATTGGAGAAGCTAGTAATGGAGTAGAAGCTGTAGATGCCGTAAAAAGACTCTCGCCCGATGTAATATTAATGGATATTGCGATGCCGCAAATGAATGGGCTAGATGCTACAGAAATCATAAGCAAACAGTATAAAAATTCTAAATCGCTTATTCTTTCTATGTACGACAATGAAGAATATATCCTTAGTGCTGTTGAAGCAGGTGCTTTAGGTTATTTATTAAAGGATGCACCTAGAGAAGAAATCTTGACCGCAATAAGAACAGTAGCAAAAGGTGAAAAATATTTCAACAGTTCTGTATCAAACATTATTATCAACGGTTATATTAAAGCTAAGAAATCTGGCATTTCTGAAATTGAGACACATGTGAAACTCTCAAAAAAAGAAATGATAATTTTGAATCAAATTGTACAAGGGCTAAATAGTCGACAAATAGCAGATAAACTTGAATTAAGCATTCGTACAGTAGATAACCATCGTGCCAATATGATGAAAAGACTTTCTGTAAAAAATGCGGCTGAACTTGTAAAAATGGCTATCGAAAAGAAAATGCTTTCTTAAAAAATTTCGAATTAAATCAATAAAATCATTTTTTAATGCGCGATATTTCCCATAAACAGATCACACTTAGAACTGCCAACGGAAGTGGTATCGTTTTTTGTAGTAGAGAAACAATACTGTTGATCGAAGAAAGTAAAATACCCAAAGGAAACATTTTTGAATTTGCACGTGCAGCAGCTTATTTAGCAGCTAAAAAAACAGATGATCTTCTCCCTCATTGCCATCCAGTAACGATTGATGGGATGGAAATCAACTTTGAACTGTTTAAGGACTCTCTTAATGAAAAATATAAAAACGGTATTTTAATAAAAGCAGAAGCAAAGTCTATAGGTCGCACAGGTATTGAAATGGAAGTGCTTACAGGAATATCTATCGCAGCACTTACAATCTATGATATGTTGAAACCAGTAGATAAAAATATTGAAATAGGATCAATAAAATTACTAGATAAAAAAGGTGGAAAATCTGATCGTGACAAATATTTTAATACTCCTCCAACTTGTGCTGTTCTTGTCTGTTCTGATTCGACAGCTGCAGGAAAAAGAGAAGATAATTCAGGTAAAAAAATAATAGAGTTACTTCAAACATACGGAGTAGAACAAATTGACTATAAAATTTGCTCAGACGATAAAAATACTATTCAACAACAAATTCAAGAGTGGGTGTCAAAAGATATTCATTTTATTTTTACTACAGGCGGCACAGGACTTAGCCCACGAGACAATACCGTAAGTGCAGTAGAAGAAATACTTGAACGCAATGCCGATGGAATAACCGAAGCTATTCGTAGTTTTGGACAAATGCGTACTCCTCTTGCTATGATGTCTAGAGCTGTAGCAGGATCTATAGCAAATACATTAATCATAACGCTTCCTGGAAGCACAAATGGTGCGAGAGAAGGTATGGAAGCAATACTACCTGGTATTTTTCATGCTAGAAAGATGCTTAAAGGTGGAGGGCACTAAGTCATGCTTACCATTAAAGAAGCACAAACCCTAATCAATCAGTTTGCAAGAAATTTTGGTGTAGAAATAATACCCATTGAACAAGCTCTAGGAAGAGTGCTCGCTGAA
>JANOTP010000275.1:0-39770 GCA_031416415.1 Cytophagales bacterium
ATCAAGTACTTATGTTAGTGGATACACTCGTAGTAATGGAACTTATGTACAATTACAAGATCCTGCATCGATTACGGGCACACTAAATCTTTCGTCTGGATATATCGGAACAAGTACTACTAATTCATTAACGATTACTAATACCGCTACTACAGCTGTTACAGGTGGTAGCGCAACGTCTTATGTTAATGGCCCGCTAAAGTGGTCTATTCCTGCAACGACTACAGGAAACTATACATTCCCTATCGGGGATCTTGTAAATAATGGCGGAGAATATCTTCCTCTTACACTTTCTCCAAATACAACTTCAGGTGCAACAGTAACCGCAACAGCATTTAATTTAAATTCAGGTGGTTCTCCTGGAGCATCAGTAACTAGTATAAGTACAGGAGAATACTGGTCATTAACTACTTCAAGCCCTTTCAGTAGTAGTCCTTTGGTAAGTGTTTCTCGTCAAAGCCCAGTAGCGCCGAACAATGCATTGGCTTTAAGTACAACGTCAAATGGTGTTTATAATGCAATCGGTGGTGTACCTAGTGGCAATACTATGAGCGGTGGCGGAATAGGGACAAGTAGCCCAGCATTTATCGTAATAGTACAGGCGCCTTTGTCTGTAGTAAAACTTAGTGGTAAAAATTATAGTTGTGCCGGTTCTGTAGGTTCATTGACGGTAGGAGGAAGTGGAGGTACTGCACCTTATACTTATCGTGTAGACGGTATAGGAGGGTTCGTAGCATCAGGAGTTTTCGATCCTTTAGCTGCGGGAGACCATATTGTAGAGGTGAGAGATGCAACAAGTACAATAGCAACGGCTACTTTAAAAGTATTAGGTTCAGTTGTAATAAACGGAAACAATCAAGATGTTGATATTTGTGTAGGACAATCCACTACATTAAACGCCACAAACCTTCAAAATACTACACCTACTTATTCTTGGTCGCTCAATGCATCAGGAACACCAGTAGCTCAAACAGGCGCTAGCTATACTGTTTCACCAATAGTAGCTACAACCTATTATGTTAAGAGTACTCTTTATAATAATAACTTAATAACTAACGGTAGTTTTGAGGCAGGTAATACTGGTTTTACTTCAAGTTATACTCATTATACAGGTGCACAATATGCTACTACACCTGGTAATAATGGTTATTATTCAATTTCCAATGCAGGAACTAATCAATGTCAATGGTTCAGTACGAATGGAGTTGCAAATGGTCCTACGCTTTCGGCTCAAAATGGAGGAGTGTATTTTATCGGTGATGGTGCTACAGCAAGTTCAATGGTGTGGTCACAAACGCTGACGGGTTTGACTTCAGGAACTATTTATAAATTTCAGTATTATTATGCTGCGGGAGATCCTGATTTAACCAGAGCCGTTTTGCGCACAGCTATTAGCGGAGGTACTCTTACTCCTCTTGCTCCTACTACTGTAGATATTACAACAAACAATGCGCTTGCATGGACTCAAGCTACATATACTTTTACAGCTACAGGTACTTCTGCTACTATAACGCTAACAAATATGACAGCATCGGGAGGTACAAATGGGAACGATTTTTATTTAGATAATATAGAATTCCTAGAACCATGTGAGGTTACCTCTGCAATAAATGTGACGGTAAACTGTACATTACCCGTGGAACTAATATATTTCAATGTAGTGAAACATGGCGCAGGAGCATTATTGACATGGGGAACTACTTCCGAAAAAAACAGTTCACATTACATGATTGAAAAATCTTTAGACGGCATTTCTTTCATGCAAATAGGAAAAGTGAATGCCGCAGGAAATAGCGGAGCTTTACAAACTTATTCCTTTATCGACCCCTACATCACTACAGGAGTGACTTATTACAGACTTGCTCAATACGATACGGACGGCTCTGTCCATTACACTGAAATAAAAACAGTAACAAAAGAGGGGATAACGGGAGTACAAGTGATACCCAATCCTAACAATGGAATATTTATGATTACGTTTGACAATACAAAGGATGTAAAATCGAATGTAAGTATATTGAATTCACTGGGACAAGTGGTATATCAGAGAGATGAGTCTACTTCCAATAATTTAAGCATAGACATTTCTGCTCTTGCGTCAGGAATATATTATCTTCAGGTAAACACAAATGAAGATACACTAGTAAGGAAAATAGTAAAAGAGTAATTCTAGTTTTAGTTAGGTATGGTTGAACAGGTTTGTTTTAGAACAAACCTGTTTTTTTTAATAAGCCATAAATTCTTAAAGGGATACTTCAATCATAATATTCATTTTTTAGTTTGTTATAGAATGAGTAAAGACAAAGAGGATCTTGTAAGAGTAAAAAAATAAAAGCCATCTTCTTGATAATTATACTACTTATTTAATTTAAGAGTATTTGAAAAGAGCGAAATAGTCCTTAAAACTTTAATTCTAGTGAAAATTAAGAAATGGTAATTTTTTCTAAATAATTATGGAGATAAAATAGAGAATCCGATAGATTCGATAAGTTTTTAATAATTACTAATCTTAACTTTTAAATTACACCTATTGTATTTTTAACAAATTGATTATTAAAATCTTGTAATGTTTAATTGCTTCTGCAAGCATTAGAACAGTTAAGAGTTATTAATTAAGTAGTCTTACTCTATTTCCAAAAAAACAATTCTTTCGTTTCCGTAACACTCTATTGCGCATTAATTCATGTTTTTCACTTCATATTATTTCTGTAAAAATCTAGATTTTGGTATTTAAGAGTTCCCGTCTTTGATCTGTATATCAATAGTTTAATATAATAATTGACAGTATAAGATCTTGATTTTTAAAGGACAATTGGTTTTAGTGATTTGGAAAGAGTTCCTTTGAATTGTCTAATAAATAAAAAATAAAATGCTAAACCGGCTACAACAATTAATAACAAAATAGCCGAAAACTTAGTAAAGGAAGAAACAAATTGACATAAAAGGTCAGACCCTTTATCTAAGTAGTTTTAATAAAGTACATGTTTAACCTTTTAAATCTTAAATCGATGAAAAAATTAATACTATGCGGAAGTGCATTACTTCTTTCTCTTGTTTTTGCCAAAGCCCAGACACCTGGCGTAACCGCTACCAGCGCTTATGATGATTTTGCTGGAACTGGTTATACCGCGGCAGACGCTTTAGGTATTTATTGGTGGAATGGACCTGTAGGAACTGGAGTTCGCTCAGGTGGCAAATACACAAATACTTTTTCAAATGCTTCGAGTTTCTATGTAGTGGATTTTGGAACAAATAATACCACAACTCCTGCTACCCCTCTTGTGCTTAATCTATCAACAATGGCAGATATCGAATTAGTTGTTGAAAATAATTCTTCGCAATTGTTGAACATGTATGTATATCTAGAAGCAGTTGGTGGTGTCTTCTCGGATTATGAACCAAATATTTCGGATTGCGTAGGGGTGCCTAATACTTCTACTCCGACTCCAGGTATTACTGTTCCTGCTGGAGAACCAGGGACTACTGGAGATGTTGTATATCCTAAAAAAGCAAGAAACGGTTTTGCCTTAAAAGCGGGAGTAAGAGATACTTTCAGACTTGATCTGTCTTCTGTTACAGGTGTTGTCGGTGGTTTGACGCGTCAGAATCCATGGGTAGGTACTACTCCTGATAACTCGCCAAGTACTTTATATTCTATAAATCCTGCCAACATTCATGCTGTACAATTTTTGTTCAATAATGGTGAGGATGTAGTTCTTTCAGGAAATGCAGTAGACAAAGGAAGTTATAGATATGATACTACTGTATTAGCTGCTAATAATGGTAATTATACAGGTGCTATAATCTTTCATAGTTTCAAAATAGGATCAGTTCTTACTGCTCTTCCTGCTGACCCTACTACAGGTGTAAATGAAGCCATAATTAGTAACTCTTTAAAGGTATATCCTAATCCTGCCAAAGAAGCTTTAACTGTTTCATTTGAAACTGCTAATGGAGCGGAAGTAACGATATCTGATATCGCTGGATACCAAGTATACTCAGCTTCTGCAAACGCAGGTGCAAATAATATCACAGTGAATACTTCAGGTCTTTCAGCTGGCATGTACATCTTGAATGTAGCTACTGAAAATGGAAGAGTAGCAAGAAAAGTAACTATTCAATAATTACAATTATTGTCATAACGGCAGGAAACTAAAAATAAGTTTTGCTTAAATCAAATTCAAATTAATTATAAGATTATAGCTTTGAAAAAATATTTTGTATTTCTTTTATGTGGGATGTTTTTGTTCCCTGCCGTTATATTTGCTAAAGATGGCGCTGATTCATTGGATCTAACAGAATCATTTCTTTACAGAAATTATTCAACTAAATCCACTTCATTTGGGCTATCAAATTATAAGGCGACCAATGCGCCTAAAAAAACTTGGTTTAAAGCTATGCGCTTTTCAGGGTATGCTAGATTTTATCCTTTCTACCGAAACATGAAAAGCTATTATGACATAGCACCTGCAAATGGACTTACATTACCCGTAACCGTTAATGCAGATGATGGTTATCAGCAACCCTTGATGCTTTTTAGAATGGAGGCCAATCCTTCCGCTAAAACATCATTTCAATCAGAATTACAATTTAGTAACCTCTTCAAGAGAAGTACTATTTTGACAGATACAGCTGGAAGATATGCAAACCTATATGTCATATTTCAATTACAAGGAGCTGTAGAAACTAGAATAGGTAAAATTAAGATGACTGCTGGCGGTGGTGTAAACTGGTACCGTTTAAGCCCATCTACACTATGGGGATATCAATACAGAGATGACCTTTTTGAGAGGTATCCATGGGAACCAGAGGGACATGATTTCACACGTTATACATCCGCGTATTCTTCCGGAGATATCCCTCGTGATCAACGATTTGGAAAACAAGCTATGCAAGGTTTTATTCTTGAAGGTACAAACATGCCTAGAGGATTTGATGTAGCGCTTTTATATGGTAAAACGACCACAAGTGCGGGTTTTGAAAGCTATAAATATAAGGCTCCGCAAAATATGTTTGCTAGCCGAATAGGAAAAGCATTTGGCGATCATAAAATTGGATTTAATTATTTCGACCAATTCGGATATTATGACATTAACAGCAACAAAGTTATTTATAAACCAATAGCACAAGGCACGGATACATTTTATGTAGAAGACAATTACGTGAGTCAGTTAGTGACTTCAGTAGATGGAAGGTTTGTATTTAAAAATTTCACAATATTTACAGAAATTGGGGCAGGTTCTTACCTTAGTAGCAATTATAATTCTGGCCTTAGAAAAGGAGCTAAAACAGGTGTGGGAAATGTTAGTAGGTATAAAAGAGATTGGGATGAAACACTATTTTTTGAAATCGAAACTAAAAAAAGACTGACACTTCTCCCGTTAAAGTTGAGCTACTACAGAATCGGCGCCCATGTTGTCAATAATTCTAGTTCTGTGTCGAATACTTCTGTGGAACAAGCTAAGCCGAACTCTGGTGTTCCTGATGCTTATTATACAAATTATTACGATGGTATGGTGACTGATGTAGGGCAACTTGCAAACAACAGACAAGGAATAAATATCTCTACTTCAGCAAAAATCAATAAGCTAACAACGAAATTTGAGTTAGGTATTGCTCAGGAAATAGTAAACCTAGTAGGGGATCTAAGAAATGGAGCAAGAGCCAATGTGGTAGCAGGAAGTGCGGCAGATAGTCTAACAAGAATTCCTTTTACGAATAGTATTACGTTCGAACATAAACTTAACGGCTTAACAAGATCTAGATTCTCATTTTACGAAAGGTTCACTGGTCCAAACGATCGTTTACATTCTATTTTTAGAAGAACATTTGAAAATATTTCAATCACCGATACTGTAGTAGATTATAAGAAATCATTCAGTACGTTTAACGTTGAACTTAAATACAAATTAAGATTTTTAGGCAAAGAACTAATACTTTCTAATTATAATAACTTCAGTTCTGTGCAAGATAAATGGTCGCCGATACCACTCTTTACTGAGGAGGCTTTCCTAAAAATATTTTATGAAGAGTTTATGGCATTTTATGCGATTCATCAGAAGCTGACACTTGTAGGCTTTGCTGGAATGGAAAGAGTGAAAGGAAATAAAAGAACTGAACTTGCAGATGACGAGGGTAAACTTATTACAGATGTAAAAGGAAGACCAATAGCGGATCCAAATGGTAAGGCTGTAAATCAAACAGGTTATGGATACGGACTTGGTTTAGATTATAATTTTCATAGTGGTGCCAGTTTACACTTAAGAAATCGCTGGTTTACTCATGAAGACAAAAGTTTTACTCTTGATAAATTTAAGGGTAATGAAATGACAATAGAATTTAAAGTATTCTTTTAAATACAAAAAAAATGACTAAAAAAGTAACGCTTACGCTCTCTATCTTTTCTGTATTATTATTTGCCAAAGTGTCGGCACAGAATGTATATTTTACAGGATTAGGGCGTGCCCTTGTAACAAACGATAGACTTTCAGATAATACTGACGAAGCCTCTAAAATGAAGTCTTCTGGAGGATATACATTATTTGATCTAGGTATATATGCTAAACCTAATGAAGTATTAAGGGGAGGGGTTATACTTAGAACAAAAAATGAATTCGGAGGTTTCTTTAGTGATGGTGCCTTCTTGCAATTTAGACAGATGCAATTAGAAGGGTTGATTGCTAAAAAAGTTAAGTATGACCTCGGTGATATTTATTTGACTCATACTCCCTATACTCTTTGGAATGATGATTTCATGTTTCATAAATATGAAGCCAATACGTTTAGTATGAGAAGGGATATCGTCAATTATGAAAATTTCTATGTTGGCAATGCTTGGAGGATGCAAGGTGTAAATGCTAATACTAAAATAAATTTCACAAAAGGAATACAAAGTTTAGGTATAAGAGGATACGCAGGACGTACTAGGCAAACTGATTTTCTAACCATACCAGATAGATATTTTTATGGTGGTCGGTTAGATCTTACGCAAAGTAAATATTTAAGAATAGCAGGTAACGTGGCTGGGATAAGTGATATCGCTGGTACTGTAGAAGACACTGAAGTAGATTATGACAATATGGTTTATACAACAGACTTTAGCCTAACATTAGACAATAGTGAAAAATTTAAATTTGCACTCAATGGCGAAGCTGGCGCGTCTCATTTTGAATTGAAAAGAACTTCAGATTCAACTACTAATAAATTTGACGATTACTTTTATGACTTAGGAGTTAAAGCTACCTATAAACCAATATTGCTTACTCTTGGAGCTTCCTATCGTAACGTAGGGTTTAATTTTAATAGCCCAATGGCGCAGTCACGTAGGATGGCAGCTCCTTCAAATGTATCGCTTACTAACTTTCCGTTAATGAATGATGGAATAACTGCTCGTCAAATCTCTTTGTTCGATCCTTATGGACAAGAAAATAAAATGTATAATTCAGGTATTTCTACAACCCTGATGAATTATTATGTACAATATAATATGGTTGAGCCTTATGGTAAAGCAACACCCAACAGACAGGGATTTACGTTTAGCGCCGACTTACAGGAACCTACTAAATTATTAAATGCAAGTATTGACGTAAACCTATTGTCTGAAGTTGCTTCAGAAGGCGATTCTTTGACTTCTGAGAAAAGGAAGTTTACTTTAATACAAGGAGGTTTAGTATTTAACATTAACAAACTATTCAAATTTGAAAAACTCATCGCTATCAATGCTGGCATAAGAACGGAAAGCTCTACACGTGGAGGAACGAATCCTGTTAATCTTGCGAGTTCATTAATTGATTTGGGTCTGGATGTAGAAGTGTTAAAAAGTCTTCACTTGTTAGGTGGTGCAAAATTATTTGATGTAAAAGGTAGCGAAATCCAAACAGGGAGAGACGAACTTAATCAGATTGTTTCCTTCTCGCCTGGCACTAACTTCAATCAAAAACAAACCATTATAGCTACTGGCTTGCGCTATGACTATGATGCAGTAGGCTACTTTAGTATGCATTACCACATGGTTGGTTTTGATGATAAAGTTACACCATTAAATAAATATGATTTAAATCAGTTGTTTTTTGTATTCGGATTGAAATTTTAAAACAAAGGAAAGATATGAAGCAGATATTCAAGTTTTCTATTCTACTCATGATCATGGTTGCTTGTAAAAGGGACAAAGTTGATTTCTTGGGCCCCGCTTTTATTACTGCACCTCAGGGATTTGACGTTCCAAGTTTTACTGCTACGCCTTCCCCAGTAGATTTTACTTCTACAAGCGTGCTCTTTAATGCAACATTTACGCATAGCGTGACTTGGAAATTAAAAGTAACAGGACAGACTTCTGGAGCCGTTCAAGAATTTAGCGGAATAGCAAAAGAAATTAATAACTTAGCTTGGAAGGGTACCCACGATGGTACAACATTTTTTAGGAAAGGTGAGACGGTTAAGGCTACTTTGTCTTTCTTTGGTACAACCTACACATCATCTATCGATGTGGTTATTGTTAAGCCTCGAAATTTCACTACCTATGGCACCTTCCCTTTGATTGGAGACTTTGAAAATCCTTTATTGGTAGAACCACAGCCTCCTGCCTATTCACCTTATTGGGCATCTTTTAATTATCCAACACCTATACCCAATGTTGTTCAAGGAGTAGATTCGGTAGCGGTAGATTACAACGGCAATTTAGTGCCTTCTGTAGAAGGTAAACAATATTATTTTATAAAAGGTAAAGGGAATCAATCTGTATTCGTAAGTGGTATACAGTATTTTGGAGCAGTCAATCCGATATTGCCAGCTACTCCCGATAATATATGGGTGAATATGTACATCTACGGTACCGGAGATCCAAATGCAGGGGTAGAATTAGAGTATCAGGAAGCAGATGGTGACGGTACTCAAGCGGGCTACCAGGGTACTGATGACGATGCTTTTACTGCAAAATTCACATTAAGCCATACAGGTTGGAAACTTTTCAGCTTTAAATATAGTAGCCTTACCCCAAGTTTAAATGCAGATTTTGGAGGTAGTGGAAATCATATTCATGAGCCGGCAAAACTTGCTTCTTTTGACTTGGTATTGGTAAAAAAAACAAATCCAAATTCACCTATTGAAGTCTATTTTGACTTCCCAATAATTACGGTAGGCGGACCTTTTAATCCTAGTAAATAAGTTGAAAGAATGAAAAGAGGAACTATATATTCTTTGATTACAGTATTCATTGCCTTACTAACTGCGTGTTCAGGTAAAATACAAACGTATGATCTTTCTCAAGAATATGCGACCAGTCTACATTACGAGGGTAGTAGTGCAGAAAATAAATCAGAAGCGGAAGAAGAGAAAAGTGATTTAGTGGGAGTTCCTGCGCTTAGCTTTTATGGAGGTGATTTGAAAAGAGGGGCCATTTGGTGGGTAGGTAAAGATATTACATTAGAAAAAGGAGATGTTTTTATTTTTGATGCCACTAACGTGGGGCCCGATAGTATTCCTTTTGGTGCTACATTTCCTCCTATCGATTTAGTAAAGGAAAAAGTTATGATCAAGATAAGTGCTAGAGCAGAAGGGAAAGAGAATGATCTGCCCGTTTTGTACTTGCAACTAGATGATGTAGATGGATACCAAGCAAATGCTAAAAGGCCCTCTCAAAAAATAGAAAATTCGTCAGAGTTTAAAGATTATTACTTTGACTTAAAAGATATATATGTACAAAGTCAGCCTAAAAAGCATTCTGTGAACGGAGCAATGATAAATAGTCTTAAATTTTTTATTAATCCAGGTCAATCTGGGTATACGGGATTGATATACATCAAAGAAATTAAGGTTGTGTCTTTGCCAGCAGGGAATTAATGAAGAGTTGCAAAGTTGTGTATTATTAAAAAGAAAATTCAAGATGAAAATAAATATTATACTTCCTTTTAAGGAAATGAAACTGATTCAAATTATTGTATGCTTACTGATTTTAAATTCATGTAAGATGAATAATTCAGGCAAGGGTATATCCGAAACCAATAGTAAAATTTCCTCTCCAGGAAATATAAATACCATCGAGTTTTTTTTAGATGAAGCTGGTGTTCCTAAATATTTAGTTAAGCATAAAGATAAAGTAGTTATTGATACCTCAAGTATGGGTTTCGATTTCAAAGGGCAAGAATCTTTAGTAGCAGGATTTGTAATCAAAAAAACTTCTGAAAAAGACTTTAGTGAAACGTGGGAAATGCCTTGGGGTGAGCAACGTTCCGTTATCAATAAATACAAAGAATTAGTAGTGGAGCTTGAAGAGTCCTCTAATTCTAACCGACCTTTGACCATCTATTTTCGAGCGTATGACGATGGTATAGGATTTCGTTATGAATTTCCAAAACAAGAAGGAGTGGACTCTGTAGTTATAATGGATGAGAACACACAATTTCAATTAACAGGCGATCATCTTTGCTGGTGGAATCCGGGCGATTGGGATAGTTCTGAACATCTATACTATACGGACAGCTTGTCTAAAATAGATGCCATGGCATTAAAGAAAAATGAATTAGCAAATAGCCATATAGTTGATAATTCTGTCCTTACTCCATTGACAATGCGTACTTCAGAGGGAGTGCATTTGAGTTTTCATGAAGCAAACCTTACAGATTATGCTGGAATGACTTTGAAGTTGGGAGGTAAAGATTTTTTACTGACAAGCGAGTTAGTTGGTTCTGATCGATTAGGACATAAAGTGAAACGTAGTCTTCCTTTCGTAACACCATGGAGAACAATTCAAATTGCTGATAAGGCAACAGAATTAATCGATTCTAAATTAATTGTTAATCTAAATGATCGTAATAAAATTGGTGATGTAAGCTGGTTTAAACCTAAAAAATATGTAGGTATTTGGTGGGAAATGCACATCAATAAATCGACTTGGGATTATGCTAGCGGAAAACACGGAGCAACAACAAAAAACGCGAAAAAATATATTGATTTTGCAGCAGCAAATGGAATGAAAGGGGTTTTGGTAGAAGGCTGGAACACTGGTTGGGAGCACTGGATAGGCTTTGATGACAGAGATGGAGTATTTGATTTCGTAACTCCATACCCTGATTATGATCTTAAAGAAGTAGTTCGATATGGTAAAGAAAAAGGTGTTGAATTAATTATGCACCACGAAACTTCAGCTGCACCACGTACCTATGATAAACAAATGGATACTGCTTATAGCTTAATGAAAAGCTTAGGAATTCACTCTGTGAAAACTGGCTATGTAGGTCCTGTACTACCAAAGGGTGAATACCACGATGGACAATGGATGGTCAATCATTACCGTAGAGTTTTAGAAAAAGGTGCAGAAAACCAAATAGCTATTGACGTACACGAACCGATTAAACCAACAGGACTTCGTCGAACCTATCCAAATGCTATTTCAGCAGAAGGGGCAAGAGGACAAGAGTTCAATGCTTGGGCAAGCGATGGCGGAAATCCTCCTGAACATTTGCCGATAATTGCCTTTACTAGAATGTTGGCTGGCCCTTTTGACTTTACGCCAGGGATATTTGACATTACCTTGCCAACAAAAGAAAAAAATCAAATAAATACAACGCTTGCACAACAGTTGGCTTTATATGTAGTGATATATAGCCCTATTCAAATGGCTGCCGACTTGCCTGAAAATTATCTTAATAAACCAGCCTTTCAATTTATTAGGGATGTAGGAGTGGATTGGGAACAAACTGTTGTGTTAAACGGTGAAGTAGGAGATTTTGTAACTATTGCCAGAGAAGAAAGAGAAACCGGAAGTTGGTTTGTAGGAGGTATTACAGATGAAAACCAACGTGAAATTACCGTGAAGTTTGATTTCCTTCAAGAAGGCAAAAAGTACCAAGCAATTATTTATAAAGATGGGAAAAAAGCACATTACAAAAACAATCCAACGTCAATTGAAATCGAGAAAATGGTAATTGATAAGAATACAAGTAAAACAGTTAAGTTGGCTGAAGGTGGAGGATTTGCAATTAGTTTAAAATTGATAAAATAGGCAAGAGCCTTTTAGGCTAGCCTAAATTATAAGTGAAAAGGCCTTGGCATTTTGAAAACCGGGATTCAGTATTCTGTTTCCCGGTTTTCATTTAGATCACAAAAAATTTTACACAATAAACAAGATGGTTTAAAAAATAATTTTATGGCTCTATACAATCCTGAAAAAAAATTCAAATGTTGGTATCAATTATTATTTCTACTTCTAAGCTCTAGTGTAATTTCCTTCGCACAACCTACAATAGACGTAAGTATAAATTCTTCTGCAACGGTAATTGTATCCGGCGACTCTGTAGAATTCTTTGACCAATCCGCAGGGTCTCCGACAGAATGGAATTGGACGTTTCCAGGTGGAAATCCCTCTTCCTCTACCGATCAAAATCCTACTGTTATTTATCCTTCACTAGGTTCTTACACTGTTACACTTAATATTAAAAATGCATTAGGTGAAGAATCTACAAAGTCTTTTACCGATTATGTGAAGGTGATTAGTATGCAAACTTTTTGGTGGAACGATGCAGTATTTTATGAAGTGTTTGTCCGAAGTTTTAAAGATAATAATGGCGACGGAAAGGGTGATATAAAAGGACTTATTGAAAAGCTAGATTATTTAAACGATGGCGATCCTACTACGCACAATGATTTAGGAGTAACGGGTATTTGGTTGATGCCTATTCAGCAGTCGCCAAGTTATCATGGCTACGATGTGATAGATTACCGCACGGTAGAGCAAGATTATGGCACTAACGATGATTTTAAAGACTTAATAGTAGAGGCCCATAAGAGAGGGATCAAAGTAATCGTTGATTATGTAATGAACCATTCCTCCTCACAGCACCCATGGTTCCAAGCTTCTATTAATACATTGTCTGATAAGCACGATTGGTATATATGGCAAAATCCAAAACCCATCGTAACAGGGCCATGGGGGCAAAATGTATGGCATGCAAATAGTGGTAGCAATTACTATGGGATCTTTTGGTCTGAAATGCCAGATTTAAATTATAATAAACTAGAAGTGAAAGACGAGATGTTCGACATTGCTAGATTCTGGTTAGAAGATATGAATGTGGATGGCTTTCGTTTAGATGCTATAAAATATATAAAAGAGACTGGTAATATTTTGGAAGATACTCCTGAAACTATTGATTTTTGGAAAGAATTCAGAACGCATTATAAATCTATTAAAGCAGATGCTTTTGCTGTTGGAGAAGCATGGACTACAACCGAAAAAATTCAACCTTATGTAGAAGATGATGGTCTTGATTATTGTTTTGAATTTGACTTAGCCACTGCCATTCTAAACACTGCCAATACGGGAAATACCATAGCGTTAAAAACTCAGGTTGATGAAGTAATGGCCACCTATCCATTTTTGCAATTTGGTAGTTTCCTTACCAATCATGATATGAATAGAGTGATGAATGTATTAGGTTCAAATACTGCTAAAGCAAAAGTAGCCGCAGATCTTTTACTTACCCTTCCTGGAGTGCCTTATATTTATTATGGCGAAGAAATTGGGATGACAGGAAGTGGGGTTGATGAAAATAAAAGAACACCTTTACAATGGAACGCTACCTCACAAGCAGGCTTTACAACAGGCACTCCCTGGCGTGCAGTAAATACAGGTTTTATTACTAAAAATATTGAAAGCCAACAGGGCGATGTTACCTCTTTGTGGAACAATTACAGAAAATTAATTTCTGTTCGCAACAATCAAGCTGCATTGAGACGAGGGAATTATAAAATGATTTCTTCTTCTGCTTCTTCTGTTTTTGCTTTTCTGCGTCAATATCAAGAGGAAAGTGTTATTGTTGTTTCTAATACTGGATCAAGTCTTGTTTCTAATGTAGTATTAAATTTAGTACAAGGTGGAATTATACCTGGTAATTATAAATTAGTAGAATTATTAGGAGGAGGTCAACTATCTGTGACAATAAATAGTACAGGGGGCTTCGATAACCTCTCTATTAGTCAGATTCCAGCACAAACAACGTTGATTTATAAACTGATGGATCCTTTAGAAGTAGCCACCAACGTGACTTTCCAGATAGACATGAACAAAATGATTGTTGATGGTGATTTTAATCCCGCTACAGAATCAGTGGATATTGTGGCTGGCTTTAACAACTTTGGTGCAGGCGCTACAATAAATTTAATTGATACTGATTTAGATGGTATATATGTTGTTACTGTTTCCAATATGGATGTCGGAAGTAAAATTAATTATAAATATAGAATCAATGCTACTAATGACGGGCGGGAAGAATTTCCTTCAAGCGCGTTTTTGAGGGAATACTTTGTAGTGGAAGGGAAAGATACACTAACGGATATCTATCAAAAGCAAACGGTCGCGAGTGTTAAAAGCTCATTAAAACATGCGTTCGCTGTGTATCCAATTCCTACAAGTAAAGAAATATTCATTGACTATTCTTCTGATTATACAGGTGTCATACATTACCAACTATCAGACTTAGTAGGTGTAGAAAGAGCATCTTCTTCTTTTTACTCTGCTGCGAAAACCGGACAACATAGCTTGTCTTGTGAGTCGCTACCATCAGGAGTTTACATGCTGACTCTGGCTTATAATGGAACAAGCGAAGTTTTTAGAATTGTGATTCAAAAGTAAGAAATAGGACAGTTGAGTTATTTACCACGAAGTAATTCAACTGTCTTATTAATAAATTATTCGCAATGAAAAAAATATCCACACCCTTTCAGTATTATACTGTTTCATAATGAAAAAAAATACTACACTGTTTTTGATGTTATTCTTAGTAGCTTCAATGCAAGTTGTCGTAGTTGCGCAAGGAATAAGTTTGCCACCTGAAGTTGCTTCCATAGAATTTACAAATCCGATTTTATCCAGTAATATGTTTATGGTGGTTGATGGTAACCCAGCAGCTGAAGCCTATACAGAAGTTGCCACTATCGGTGGTGTGCAATGTCGTAGAATTCCATCAGGTAAATTTATGTATATTGGGTGCAATAGAACTGCTGTACCCACATCAGAAACTAGTTTGCTAATTTCTATTACTTACTACGGCAATAGCGCTAATAATATCTGGTTCAATTATAATGCTACCTCTAATAATTATAAAGGTGCCGATTTTCAAAAGGTAAAAAACAATCAATGGATAACGACTATTGTTGCAATAACAGATGCTGCATTTAATGGTTTGATGAATGGTAGTTCAGATTTTAGAATGGGCTTTAGTGGAGAAGATAATTATATAAAGAAAATATCTGTACACCGAGGTGCGTTGAATCCAGATGTTCAAACGATTCCTATTACTCCTAATAATCCTAATGCTGCTTTCCATAATAAATCTTTCGCAGGGTATCAAATATGGCATAAGGCAGGAGACAACGCTGCCGATTGGGTACACTGGTCGTATGGCAATGTGCCAGCGCCAGGTTCACATGTAAATGTCCATGTTGCTAGTTTTCCTGATCTGTCAGATTACCCTGATTCTGTTTTATATTCTACTAATTTAGGAAACTTAGGAAATGGGAGACCTACAGGATTGTACAATTCAGGAGATAAGGAAATAATAGACAGGCAAATGAACTGGCTTGAAACAGCTGGTTTGGATGGTGTAGCGATTCAGCGATTTGTAGGACCCATAGGAAGAGGTGTGACAATTACAGCAGAATCTCATTTAACGAATGTGAAAACTGCTTGTGAAGCAACTGGTAGATTGTTTTATATCTGCTACGATTTAAATGGTGCAGACGCAAGCATCGTAGATCGTTTAAAAATAGATTGGGTATATGAGATCGAACAAATAAGAGCATTAACTTCTTCACTTAACTACGCTACTGTAAATGGCAAACCTGTTGTAGAGATTTGGGGTGTCGGTTATGAACAGGCCTCTTCAACTCAGTGTGCAGCAATGATTGATTTTCTTCAAGCCCGAGGATGTTATGTAATTGGTGGTACACCAAGAGAATGGAGAACAAATCCTGGAATTGGTTTCGTAGATGTGTTTAAGGATTTAGATGCAATCTCTCCATGGACTGTGGGCGCATACAACGATATAAATGGAGCAAATAATTATCTAACTAATTTTATGATAGCAGATAAGACTTATTGTGATGTAAATGGAATGGATTATTTGCCTGTAGCTTTTGCAGGGAGTGCGAACTGGTTGAGTGCAGATGGTACATTTTCTCAAACAGATAGAGAAGGAGGAAAGTTACTTTGGCAACAAATAGTGAATGCAAAGTCAATAGGACTAACAGCTGTTTATTATGCTATGTTGGATGAATTTGAAGAGAGCACTAATTTGATAAATGGCGCTGTTGACTATTTTGATCTTCCCGTAAACCAATATTTTGAAACATTCGCAAAGGATGGCGTATGGACCTCTTCAGATTATTATTTAAGATTGGCGGCAAGAGCTGCCAGAACGCTACGTAATGAAGTTCCAGTGAGCACAACGATTGAAGTACCCTATTCAAACGGTCCAATTTACTTTAGAAATAGTTTTGAAAGTAGATTTACTACATTCACGATGAATAGCACTACTTCAGATAGAACAATGAAAATCGATCCATGTTTTTATAATCCTATTTTAGTAAGTACTACAGGAGTTAATACACCATTGGTAGCACTAGTAAATGAACCATCTTTTACAAAAAGTGGATTGTATAGTGTGAAAGTGACTGGTACACCATCGTCAAGTACTTCTGCTAATCATTATTATAAAATATCAGAAACAAAGATTGCAGTAAAAGCTAATATGCAATTAAGTTTCTGGAAATATTCGGTCAATAGTTTAGGGCAACATACATCTGTAGATTTGTTGTTTCAATCTGGCAAAAGATTGAAAAATTTAGTTGTTTATACTGACAACAATGGTAACGCAATGAACCTAAGTGTGGCAAGAGGTACAGTTGGCACATGGGAAAAATTTACATGCCAGATAGGTAAAGGTGAATTAATAGGGGATGTAATAATAGGCATCATTGTGGGTTATGATAATCCATCAATAAGCGGAAGTTATACTGCTTATTTTGATGATATAATAATAGAAGATGCGAATGACCCATTACCGGTAACGTTCGTTTCTATTAAAGCAGTCCGCACTACTAACGGTGAAGTAGAGGTGAAATGGGATGTGGCAAATGAAGTGTCAATGAGTCGCTATGAGGTTCAGCGTTCTGTAAACGGAGTAGAATTTACGACTATAAGTGTGCTCACACTTATAGGAAAACAATTTTATACAAGTATAGATACTGAAGCATCTTCAAGTATTAATTATTATAGAGTAAAAGCAGTAAGCCAAGATGGGCATAGTGAGTATACGAAAATTCAAAGAGTACTCTCAACTATTATTAGTAGCGTTAGCGTAGACCCCAATCCTACAGTAAATAGGCAGATGGATATTTTGTTTACTAATAAGCTTCTCGGCGTATATAGTATTAAAGTATATAATTGCTTAGGGCAAACTGTGTATAATTCAACAATTAATCTGACTAGTGCAGTAGCCTTACATTCTGTTTTTTTACATCAAAATATAGTAGCAGGTTATTATCAGTTGGAAGTTATTGGCGATGATGAAATTTGCTATTTAGGTAAAATTCTTGTGCAATAGTTTTATTAAATAAAAATTATAATAAATAACCAACTTCATTTTTATATAGAAGTAGACTTTTAATATTCAATAGAATATGTATAAATTTGCCTACTTAATGATTGTGGGTAGTTTCATATATAGAGTAAGAAGAGGATAGTGTCTGAAAAATTTGAAGTAGACAGAAACATTTAAATAACAATATAATTTCTCGCAGTTTTTTTGTAACTTTAGCAACCAGTTCCTTTATGTATGAGCGCTTATCTCGCCCGTCCAATGAATTATAAATTTGTTTTATGAAATACAAGTGGTTATTTATTATTTATTTCTCTTTTATTCTTCTAGCAAGTGCTAATAATCCTGATGATAGTATTTTTGTTAAATTAGACAGTCTACTAGAACAAAAACAGGACTTTATAAAGCTGAAATTGCAGCGTATTCAATCGCTCAATCAACAGTTGCGGGACAGTGAACAAAAAAAGGAACTTCAGTTTCAATATCAAATTTGTGCAAATCTGTTTGAAGAATACAAGTCTTTTCAATATGATTCTGCATTCAAATACACAAACCGAATGTTAAAGTTAGCGTTCCAGCTAGATGACAAATCAAAGATTAACAACTCCAAGGTAAATATAAGTTTTATTCTGCTTTCTTCTGGAATGTTTAAAGAAGCATTGGATACACTCACCACAATCGATTCGCTTGCTTTACCTATTCCTGAACGAATTAATTTCTATAAAGTATTTGCCCGTACCTATTTTGACCTTTCTGATTTTTCGCAAGACCTCCATTATAGTAAGGTATACAGCAGTATTGGTGATCATTATTTAAAACGTGCTATACAACTTTCGGAAAAAGGGTCCGCAGGATTTCTTTTTTTAAAGGGATGGGAATACATGCGTGTTCGGAATATTGAATTGGCAATTCTTACCTTTCAAAAGTTATTGCATGAATTTAAACTGACAGAGCATGAATATGCGATTGTAACTTCCAGTCTAAGTTTTATGTACTTGCTTGATAACAATCAGATTAAAACAAAAGAATTTCTAGCTAAAGCTGTTATGGCAGATATCCGTGCTTCTGTATTTGAAACAGTCGCACTACGTGATCTTGCAGAAATGTTATACAAAGAAGCTAAATATGATCGAGCTTACCGTTACATTAAAATTGCCAACGATGACGCTTACTCTTATGGTGCAAAATTTCGAAAAGTACAGATTGCACATATACTACCCATTATTGAGTCGGCACACATGAATGAATTGGAAGTTAAACGAAAAAATTTGTTGATCTATTCGCTTTTCGCAACTTTCATAAGTCTCATGATTCTCACTCTGTATTTCATTATCTATCGCAATAACAGAAGACTAAAACTGGCTAAAGCAAGCCTTATTGAATCACATGCACGTCTTCAAGAACTTAATAGCAAACTCCTCGATGCCAATAAAATTAAAGAGGAATATATAGGACAATTTTTCAAAACCATTTCTGAATATATCGACAAAATCGACAGATTTAAAACCTCTATTGATAGAAAAATATCTCAGAAGAAACCCGAACAAATTCGAGATGTTGTAAATCAAATTAATTTGAAAGTTGAACGAGAGGAATTGTATGGTAGTTTTGATCGTATTTTCCTTAAAATTTTCCCTGACTTCGTTACCAAGCTCAATACTTTTTTTAGCAAAGAAGACCAATATGTGATTGGAGAAAACACTCCGCTTCCTCCTGAGCTTAGAATTTTTGCTCTTATTAGGCTGGGTATTTCAGACAACGAAAAAATTGCGCAGTTTTTAGGATATTCTGTTAATACAATCTATACCTATAAAACTAGAATGAAGAATAAATCAATTGTTCCAAATGCTAAATTGGAAGTTAGTGTAATGGAAGTTAAGGCGAGTTAATCAGGATTAGTTTGTAACGGTATGACATATAGTAAATCAATCTTTGTAAACATCGAATAACAAACTATGAATATTCGTAAACTTATTATCCTGTTTTCTGCAACTAGTGCTTTGATATTTCTGCTTCAATTCATCAAGTCTTTTCCAATAGTTCATCCTTTGATCTGGAAGGTTCAACTTTTCTTTTTTTGTACTTTTCTAATATCAATCAGAATTAATCAAATAGGAATGTCACGTCCAACACAGCAATTTCATATTTTCTATTTTACCTCCATGACCATCAGATTCTTTCTTGCTGTAATTTTGCTATTTTTTGCGATTTTAACTATTAAAAGTCAGCTAGTTGTCCTCGTGTGTAATTTTATTGTAATGTATTTGTTATATACTTGGTTTGAAATTTATTTTCTTATACATAACTTGCGTGCCGATTTGAAAAAAACCGATGCAAGCGATTAAAAAATATACCCTATCTATTCTTGTACTATTATTATCTATAGTACATTTTTCCTATGGTTCCGAAGAGGCAACCACGAATAAAGATGAAAAATTTAATGCTGGTGAAATGATAATGCACCACATTGGCGATTCTCATGAGTGGCATTTCACAACTATAGGAGACTTTCACGCTACAATTCCTCTCCTTGTGATTTTGTACAATCCAGAAGCAGGCTTAGTTGTTTTTCCTTCAAATAAATTTGTGGACGAAACAGGACATACAAATTTAATGGCTGGAAAATATGGTGACTATACAATTCACCATGATAAAATTCATTCTATCAACGAAGCTCTTCATATTTATGATATCTCCATTACTAAAAATGTAGCGTCTCTTTTAATAAGTTTCTTTTTATTGATTACAGTTTTCTTAGTTATCGCATCTCGTTATAAAAAGAATACACTGTCTGCTCCAAAAGGTATTCAATCGTTCTTTGAACCAATTATTGTTTATATAGTAGAAGAAGTTGCAAAACCAGTTTTAGGGGAGAAAAAATACAAAAGATATTTGCCTTACTTGCTTACTGTTTTCTTTTTCATCTGGTTTAACAATATGTTAGGTCTGATTCCTGGTGGAGCGAATCTTACAGGAAATATCGCTATCACAATGATGCTGGCATTGATTACGTTTTTAATTACTAACCTAAGCGGAAATGCTAACTACTGGAAACACATCTTATGGACTCCAGGTGTACCACTTCCTTTGAGGATAATAATTCTTCCAATTGAAGTAGTTGGAATTTTCACTAAACCATTTTCTCTTATGATACGTCTCTTCGCAAATATTACTGCGGGACACATTATTATTTTGAGTTTTATCGGTTTGATCTTTATTTTCAATAGTGTGTTAATGGCACCAGTAAGTATTGCTTTCGGTTTGTTCATGATGTTCATGGAACTGTTTGTTGCAATCCTTCAAGCGTATATATTTACATTGCTTTCGGCTATGTACATAGGATCAGCCATTGAAGAGCATCATGCCGATGACCACGACCACGGTCATTAATAGGTAGCACAAGATTTATGCTTGTGTCTTTAAGATAAATTAAAACTTTGTTTAACTATATAAATTAAATTGATCATGTTACACTTATTAGATGGAATGGCTCTTTTGGGAGCAGGAATCGGAGCAGGTATCGCAGCATTAGGCGCAGGTATCGGTATCGGTAAAATTGGTGGAAGTGCGGTAGAGTCTATCGCTCGTCAACCACAAGAATCAGGTAAAATTCAAACTGCAATGCTTATCGCTGCTGCCTTCATTGAAGGTGTTGCTTTATTCAGTGTGGTTGTTTGTCTGCTTATTTACGCAGCAGGGTAATTTTATTACTAACTCTGCACTTTTCACATTAGGTGTAAGTGCAGAGTTTACTACTTCGTTCGTATTCTTAGGCAACAAACAAATTATCCTAGAATCTACTCTATAACTATTAACAACAAATGTTTATCGAGCAAACTTCGTAGTATTATATAAATTTTAGTTAAACAAATAAATAGTTCAAGTAACAATAATTTTAAATATCATGAATTTAGTAACCCCCGAATTCGGATTATTATTTTGGCAAACGCTGATCTTCTTTATAGTATTATTTATACTAGCGAAATTTGCATGGAAGCCAATTATACAAGCATTGGAAGAAAGAGAAAACGTAATTACAGACGCTCTTGGTGCTGCTGAAAAAGCAAAAGAAGAAATGAAAAGACTTCAGGCCGACAATGAAAAATTAATTCAGGAAGCTAGACTTGAAAGAGATAGAATAATGAAAGAAGCACAGTCTGCTGCCAACAGTATGATTGCTGAAGCAAAAGAAAAAGCTACAGAAGAAGCGGATAGAATAGTACACAATGCTAAAGCGTTGATTGAAACTGAGAAAAACGCTGCACTTTCTGAAGTGAGAAATACTGCAGCATCTCTATCTTTACAAATTGCAGAAAGATTGTTGAAGAAAAATCTTTCTGGAGATGAATCTCAGAAGGCTTTAGTAAACGAATATATTAAGGAAGCAAAACTTAACTAATAGACATGGAATCAAGAGTTGCTTCAAGATACGCCAAATCAATGCTAGGACTAGCAAAGGAGAAAAACGTATTGGATTTTATAGTACACGACATGGCTCTTTTTGCTAGCGTGTGTGCTGAAAATCTTGCCTTAGTAAATACATTGAAAAGCCCAATCATTAAAAACGATAAAAAATTATCAATTTTAAAATCGTTATTTAGCGGCAAGGTAAACCCTCTTACAATTTCATTATTTGAAATCATTTCTCGCAAAAATAGAGAAGGATACCTTTATGAAATTTCTAAAGAATTTGCCGCTCAATACAGAGAGATGAAAGGTATTCTTTCAGGAACAGTTACTACTCCTTTTCAAATCAGCGACGATTTGAGAAATCAATTCAAGGCGATTGTATCAAAGGCTTATGGCAAAGATATAGAACTACAAGAAAAAGTAGACAAAGATATTATTGGTGGATTTATATTGAAGGTTGGCGACAGTCAGATCGATGAGTCTGTTAAGAATAAATTACAAAGATTGAAAAACAAATTTAAGGACAATTCATACGTAGCTAAATATTAATTTATATGTCAGAAGTAAGACCAGATGAGGTTTCTGCAATATTAAGAGAGCAGTTATCGAACTTCAGAACAGAATCTGAATTAGAAGAAGTGGGTACCGTACTCCAGGTGGGTGATGGTGTAGCCCGTATTTACGGACTAACCAAAGCGCAATCAGGAGAGCTTCTTGAGTTCGAAAATGGACTGAAGGCAATGGTATTGAACTTGGAAGAGGACAACGTAGGAGCCGTAATGCTTGGTGACTACAGCGAAATCAAAGAAGGTGATACAGTAAGAAGAACCAAACAAATTGCTTACGTAAACGTGGGTGAAGGTATTGTTGGTCGTGTAGTTGATACGCTTGGTATTCCTATCGATGGTAAAGGTCCTATTTCAGGTGAACTGTTTCAAATGCCTCTTGAAAGAAAAGCTCCAGGTGTTATCTATAGACAACCCGTTACTGAGCCTCTTCAAACAGGTATCAAAGCAATTGATGCAATGATCCCAATTGGTAGAGGACAAAGAGAATTAATTATTGGTGACCGTCAGACAGGTAAAACTGCTGTGGCAATCGATGCGATTATCAACCAAAGAGAATTTTACGAAAAAGGCGAGCCTGTTTTCTGTATATATGTTGCCATCGGACAAAAAGCTTCTACGGTAGCGTTGATTGTTCAAGCATTAGAGAAAGGCAAAGCAATGGATTATACAATAGTGGTTTCGGCTGCTGCTTCTGATCCAGCGCCAATGCAATTCTTCGCTCCTTTTACGGGTGCTGCCATAGGCGAGTACTTCCGTGATACAGGACGTGCTGCTTTGGTTGTATACGATGACCTTTCAAAACAAGCTGTTGCTTATAGAGAAGTTTCCCTTCTTCTAAGAAGACCACCAGGACGTGAAGCTTATCCAGGTGACGTATTCTAATTAAACAGTAGATTACATGAGAGAGCTGCGAAAATCAACAAATCAGATAAAATTGCATCTGAGATGAATGATCTTCCTGCATCTTTGAAATCTAAAGTAAAAGGTGGTGGTTCTTTAACAGCACTTCCAATTATCGAAACTCAAGCGGGTGACGTTTCAGCTTATATTCCTACCAACGTAATTTCTATTACTGACGGTCAGATTTTCCTTGAAACTAACTTGTTCAATGCTGGTATACGTCCCGCAATTAACGTGGGTATCTCGGTATCGCGTGTGGGTGGTAATGCTCAGATCAAGTCAATGAAAAAAGTGGCTGGTACATTGAAATTAGATCAAGCACAATTCCGTGAATTGGAAGCGTTCTCTAAATTCGGTTCTGACCTTGATGCTTCTACTAAACTGACGATCGAAAGAGGTAGAAGAAATCTTGAGATATTAAAACAACCACAGTTCTCTCCAGTTACGGTAGAAGAGCAAGTTGCTATTATATATGTTTCTACAAACGGTTTTATAGATAATGTTCCAGTGAATGAGGTTGGGAAATTTGAAAAAGAATTCCTTACACTTATGAAAGCGCAACACAAAGCGATATTGAACGATCTTAAAGCGGGTAAGTTAGACGATAACATTACTGGCACTTTAAAATCAGTAGCGTTGGATCTTGCAAAAAAATACGCAAAATAGTTAGTAGTGAGTCTTTAGTCCTGAGTAATGAGCAAAATATTTTGCTAACTTCTCAGGACTAAAAACTAACGACTCAATACTCAATACTAATAACTCAATACTAAATAGAATGGCAAGTTTAAAGGAAGTACGAGCAAGGATTACATCGGTAAACTCTACGCAGCAGATTACAAAAGCCATGAAAATGGTGGCAGCTGCTAAGTTGCGAAGAGCGCAGGATAATATTACTAAGATTAGACCTTATTCAGAAAAACTTACGGATGTATTAAACAACGTGACAGCTTCTTTGGATTCGTCTACAGAAAATCCTTTTGCTACAGAACGTGAAGTAAAAAACGTATTAATCGTAGTAATAACTTCAGATAGAGGATTGGCAGGAGCATTCAATGCTAACGTCATCAAAGCAGCCGTAAATTTAGTTACTACGCGTTATAACGATCAGCTTGAAAAAGGTGGTGTTGAATTTCTTTGTATTGGTAAAAAAGGCTTTGAATTTTTTACTAAAAGAGGATATAAGGTAAATGGAGACTACGTTGGTCTATTTGGAAACCTTAGTTTTGACGCCGTAAAAAAAGCAGCAGAATATACTATGGAGGGTTTTGTTTCCAAAAAATACGATAGAGTATATACTGTTTACAACGAATTTAAAAACGTAGCTACACAAATAATAAAATCAAGTCAGTTTCTTCCTCCCGTTAAAGAGGTTTCTTTCAAGAAAAAGAAAGAAGTGAAAGTGGTAAATGTAGATTATATTTTTGAACCATCGAAAGAAGAAATAATTGCAGAATTAATTCCAAAATCGTTAAAGATACAATTTTACAAATGTATTCTTGATTCAAATGCTTCTGAGCACGGTGCTCGTATGACAGCGATGGACAAGGCTACAGAAAACGCTAAAGAGCTTCTTAAAGAACTTAAATTAGTCTATAACCGTTCTCGGCAGGCCGCTATTACCAAAGAGATCCTTGAGATCGTTGGTGGTGCTGAGGCGATGAAGAACTAAATAAGGAATAATAACATTTATCTTTTTTAAAATGCCTTGCCAATCTGGTGAGGCATTTTTTTATTATGCTATTTTAATAATGTAATTTTTTGAATAAAGTATTTTTTTGTAACGAAATACTTTTTACGAGTCAATTAAGTATAAAATAAAAAAATTATTTTAAAATGAACATGTTTAATAATATAATAATTCATTGTTAATTTCTTTAGTAAAACTTCATTAAACTATTAACTAGGTTAACCATATATCAAATTTATATAAAAGGGAAATTAAAAAATTTAATAGAGATAACAGATTATTAATAATTCAAATTCTCAATTACTCATCCTTTCCTGTGTTGTCTTAATTATTGTAATCAATTACCAATTTAGGTCTCAAATTGGGAAAGGTAGATTCAGAAGAGTAGAAAATAATTCCTCTAAAAGTAGTTTCGTCTTTAAGTTGCAGGAGAAAACCGTAATTGCTGTTGGTAGAAATCTGAGTCTTTACAAAATCGGTAACATCAATAGTATAAGCTTGAGATCTTGAATTGCTCTCTGGAAGTAGTATAGCAGAAGCATTGTCTACCGAAGGTTGGTTGTTCCAGCACGCAGTAGTTGTATCCCAGGCATTAGTAATTCTTTTTATATACCAATTGTTTGTACCAGTATGTTTGGAGTGACCTGTTTGATTTACGTTACCATAAGCATTAATAGAAGTGTCTGCATATAATGTAATTTCAGCTTTTTTGATAGAGGTATTTACAGGAATGGCAGAATAGTTAAAACTTATAATACTTCTTACAATCGTAAGATCACCAAGGGTAGTCCATGCTATTACAAGATTTTGTTTTGTTCTACTTTTAGGAGTAGAAGGAACTAAGCTGCTTAAATAAGCATCCTTTATGTCATTAGGAGATTGTATTACTACTCTTTTGGTAGTACCAGAGCAAATGTTCTCACAATCCCCTCCACAGTCAACACTTGTTTCGTTACCGTCTTTTGTTTTATTGTAACAACTCGACTTTACTTTAGGTGATGGACATTCTTTAATATTACTGCATCCCGATAAAAAGAGACAAGAAATAAAAATAGTAAGTATAGCATTTTGAGTTTTCATAAAAATTTGGTTTGGGTTTTATTTATTTTATTTTAGTTTATAAAATAGTTCAAGTTTTAGTCCCAACATATTTCTTTGCAGGGTATAAGGTTGTTTTGTTGTTTTAATAAGTGAATTAAGGTCGTATCGGTAAAAAATATCCAAAGCAGGAGAGAATCTTTTGCTTAAGGCATATACTAATTTAACGGATCCATTTACTATTAAAACAGAAGGAGAGAAGTTTAATTCTTCTTTCAGAGGAGCAATCGTTTCACTGTCCTCAAAGTTTATAGTTGATCCCACTACTTTATGAAGACTCGCCGCAGAAATGCCGCCTGATACTATATAAGACATTCGGCTTTTGTTTTTATTTAGCCAATAGCCAAGCATAATAGTAGCTTCGTAATAGGTAAGCCTGTTATTGTTTTTGAATTTATTGTTAGAGGCGTTAGTATAATTGAACTTAGCGCGAGAAGAAGAGATTGACGCTCCTACACTGAGGAGGAATTTTTTAGGTGAATAAACAAAGTTCAAGCCTAGTATATAACTCAAAGAAGACTTCGTAGCTTTTTCTACTTTGTGAAAATACTCTTTACATTCGGGACATATAGATGAATAATTTTTTACACCATAAATTCCTATGTTTCCGGATATGTAATAAAGAGAAGTGGTTTTATCAGGAAGGATGTAGATTGTTTTGTTTATAAACACTTTCTTTTTTACTCTCACAGTATCTATCAAGTCTTCGTAAACAATACTGTCAGACGTTGATTGCCCAAAGAGATTGTAGGTAATTGTAAAAAGAAAAACGCTAATAAAAAATATAAAAAAATGTTTCATAATTTGGATTCTTATTTTCTTCGCTTTTTTGTTTTTAAAGTGTCATACTTCATTATGGTATCGTATTCGGTTACGTAAACTGTTTTCTTTCTTTTAACAATAACGGGTTTGTTATTATTTTCAATAATTTCTTTTATGATATCCTTTTGAGGAGAGATAGTTCTGTTCTCCGTTTGGATAGAATCTCTTTTCAAGAGTAAAGATTCGTCTTGTGATAATAATACAGTGTGCGAGTTTTCATGAGATGATTTGTTTTTTTTGTCTTTTGATAAATTGCTATTAGTATTAATGGAGGTTTTAGGGCTTATTGTTGCTTTCTCGTTTTTGATTAAGGTGGTATCATGCACGATAGTATGATTGTATAAAGTAGTGGTGTTCGAATTTACAATTAGCATATTTACGAAGCCTGCAAGACCTAGGACAAATCCTGTTGCGATTAGTGAGGCATAATAAATATTAAAATTTTTAAAGGTAAAGACAAAAAACTTCTTTTTTTGGAGCAAGACATCCATCTCCTCCCAACTATCGTTCATTACAAAATCAACTTCTTTCTGAAGCTTGTTTCTAAATACATTGTCTAATATGTTTTTTTCTTCTGCCATCAGCTAAATATTGATGTGTTTTTAAGTTCTTTTTCTTTGCTTATTCGGAGCAGGTGTTCCTGTAATTTTTTACGTGCTCTTGACAATCTTGCTCTTGATGTATCTTCTGAAATAGAAAGTTGGCAAGATATTTCTTTGTGTGAGTAGTTTTCAAAACAGGCTAAATTAAATAGAAGGTGGTCTGCTGGAGAAAGAATTTTTAATGCGTCTCTTAATTCTTCTTCCGTATAATCTGCATCTTCGGAAATGGTTTCCTCGTATACAGAAATATTGTAATCAATGTTTGTGTCGTTGAAGGATTCGATTTTATAATCTTTGTATTTCCTAAGTGACTTGATAGCTGTATTAACAAAGATTCTTCTGATCCATCCTTCAAAAGATCCTTCTTTTTTAAATTTGCTTATGTTAGAGTATACCTTTATGAAACATTCCTGCATAAGGTCTTTTGCTTCGTCTGAATTTTTAGAATAGCGAAGGCATACCGTATACATTTTAGGAGCATATTTTTTATACAGCAGTTTTTGAGTAGCGCTGTTAAATTCAATACATCCTTTTATAATCTCTTCTTCGCTTAACATGAAGGGCAGATTTTGTTATTGAAAAATTTGATTTATAATGCTTTTAGGTTTGTTCTTTTAATCAATGGCATAAATTCTGAATTTTTTTTTAATAATCCTATGCATTTGAAATGAGACTTCTGTAAATAGAACAATATCTTATAAAATTATGAATTTTATGATTTTTTATAGCAATTAAAAATAAAAGAAAATTATTTTATTTTTTAATGTCACGTTTTTCGTAGGTCAGGGTCTTTGATGTAAATAGTAAGAATGACTAGGAAGTCAAACAAGTTATTTCGCTGTGCATAGTATATAATAATCTGTAAAAAACTTTTCGAAAAGTGTTTTTTGACGCTAAGTATCTAATTAGATACTGACCTTGTACAATTTTGTATTTTCCTTCAAGGACCCGTAAATGCATACATTAATTATTTTGTCAAGTTAATAAACTGAAAACAAAAAAACTTAAACTACAAAAAAATGAAAACAAAAAATCTTATTTTAGGAAGTGTCCTGACACTATGTTCTATAGCGTCTTCCTTTGCTCAACAGACAGGATTAGTTGGTCATTATCCGTTTAATAATAATGCGAACGATGAAAGCGGTAATAATAATCATGGTGTTGTATCCAATGCAACACTTGCAGCTGATAGATTCGGAAATGCTAACAGTGCTTATTATTTTAATGGAACAACTAGTATTATTTCAGTCATACACAATTCCAGCAGCATTAATTTTACAGGTAATTTCAGTATTAGCCTATGGTTTAAAGCTTTTAAAGGTTACAATACAAGATCGGGTCTTCTTTATACAAGGATGAATGCGAATGGCAATGAACAAGGTGGATTTGGAATGGATTATGCCCCATCTGGATATGACTCTACGGTTACGTTCTACAAGGCGGGTACAAATAATTTGAGTACAGGATATTTGCACCCAAAGAAAGTTACTACAGATACTTGGCATAACCTAGTAATTACTTACGGTACCGTAGCATCGGGTATTGGTAAAGGTTATATGTATATAGATGGTGTGAAAACAGATTCTACAGCAAATCCTTTCGTTGATTATTTTGTGGCATCTTCTCCTTTGAGAATCGGTGCAGTTATTAATGCAAGTGGCTTGACCCAGGTGTTTAAAGGATGGATTGATGATATTAGGATTTATAATAAGGTTGTTAGTAAGTATGATGCAACTGCTTTATATAATGAAAATATAACAGGCTCTGGTACTACAAGTGGTCAGTGGTCTGGAATTATTGGGACAAGTAATATCTATAATACAACTCTTGGTAGCGTTGGTATTGGTCTAACAAATCCTCTTCACAAGCTTTCGATAAATGGTAATATCTATATTCAAAATCCACAACCAAACGGTACTATAAGTAAGTTCCTGGTTAATCTTGGTCTTAATACATTAAGCCAGCCTACATTTTCTATTTCTCCTTCTGCTACTAATGGTAATGGGTGGAATGCTAACCGTGATTTTGTACTTGATCAATCTGGTCTTATGACAAAGAAAATTGACGGTGCTGGAAAAGCCTTTACTATTTACAGAACTGACTTGTCTAAAGAAGTATTCAGAGTAACAGGAGACGGAAAAGTATATGCTACAGAATTAAACATAAAACTTGCTTCTGCTTTCCCTGATTATGTTTTTCAAAAGAACTATACGTTAATGTCTTTGGATAATCTTGAGAAATATGTTGCTGAAAATACAAAACTTCCAAATATTCCTTCTGCAAGTGAAGTAGCAACTAATGGTATGGAAGTTGGTGAATTGCAGAAATTACAAATGGAAAAAATTGAAGAGCTTACCTTGTATATTCTTCAATTAAACAGACGTATTGAGCAGTTAGAAGTAGAACTAAAGCTGAATAAATAATTCAATCAGGGTTTCTTAGTAAAGAGTTTATAACTCTTTCTGTAAATGGAAATACTTTCAAAACTAAAATTGAGAAAATGAAAAAAATATTTATTCTTTTTATAGTTCTCTGCATTCCCTTTCTAGTGAATGCACAGGGAACGAGTACGAACCATTCCAAGTATTGGTTCTACAGATACCGTATGGTCAATGAATTTATGGTGAAAGGAGTTGAGCCTTGTGGTGAAGCATCAGGATTAAGTATCCCTTCTGCAGGAGCATACCGAGGTGCTCCTTTGGATAATGCAGGTGCTGATTCTATCACTAGACGGCTAGGCGATGTTCCAGAAACAGGTCTTCATTATGGAGATGGCTCTAGTTTTCTGGGATATTATATTGGAGTATTGGCCACTGAGCATAAATTATTAATTGATCATGGAGGACATTCAACACAAATAGCAAAAAACGAAGAAGAACTTTATTTTGCTATGTTGGCATTTGAGCGTCTGGATAGAAATGCTGAAAAACTTATTGCGCCTAAGGCGAGTTTAGATTGTAATAATAATTTAAATGGTTTTTTCCTTAGAGATGATGTGCCTGTAAGTATTGCAGATAAACTTAAAAGGCCTTACACATTAACAGACCCTTCTAAAAAGAGAACAATAAAATCCGACTACGAAGAAAATAAAGGAAGGGATATTTCTGATCTAACTGGATCAGGAGAAGGCCAAGCTTTTGCTTCACAGGATCAAATTGCAGATATGTTTGTAGGGCTTTCACTGGTAAGAAAACTTATGGCAGGTTATAATTATAACGGTTATGATTTTTCTGTAAAAGCTGCAGAAAACACATCAAGGATTATGGATAGACTTTGGGGGGATAATTATCAAATCAAAGTGCCTAATAATGGTGGAATAGTAAAGTTTGGTGGAGTAGAAGTTCAGGCTAATGCCTATGCAATTGCTAAAGCAGCACAACGTATCGCAGACAATAAATGGGGGAAAGTGACTTTCCCTAGCGGTCGTTGGGAAAATGCTACTACACAACTATCCTTGGCGAATGTTTGGTCAAGGGTTAATCTCCCTGAAGGATTGGCTATGTATCAATATAACTGGGATCATAATGAGTATAATAATGGTATTCTTAGTACACTCGCTGCGATTGGTGATTCATGGGAAGTAGGCCTTGTTGCTAACCGTATTGTGAATTCAAGTTTTGAAGTGCCTTTCCCTTGTACTTCTATTAAATGGGATCTTTGTAATGAAGCTTGTTTATTTGGACGCTGCGTGAAAGTTTGCCGTCCTCGATTAGTAGTTTGGGATTGTCCTAAAACTATTCCAATTGAAGTTTGGTGTTATAGCAATACTCTTGCTACGGTAATGTCTGATGCAGCGCTTGCAAGTATTGCTGTTACTCAGGTCCCTACTTTAGGAGTATTAGCAGGCCCTGCTCTTGCCCTTGCCTTGCAGGTAGTGCCGAATATATACTTGTGTGCTCCTTTTCGTCTTCCAAATATTACGATTAATACGACAAGTTTAGCCCTTACTGAATACGGCTGGAGATACAATACGCAACTATTTCCAATACTTCACAAAGTATTACACAATGAAGGACCTTATAACTATACCAATAGCTCGATTGTAGATATCATGAACAGTGCCCCTTGTAGTGGCCCTCATTACAAACCGGTAGACGATCCTTACACACAGTCAAATTCTGAAGGTGCTTATGGTTGGTATGGTGATAATAGATTTCAAAAAGGAAATTTTGAAGCACGCAAGAATGACAATAAACAAGGTGCAAACTTAGGATTAGATTATATGTTACTTCATAATCTTTACTTATTAGCAAACGGAAGCAGTAATGATTTTTCTCAGATCGGACAAAATATGAATAAGATGAATATAGTAGTGGAGAATAAAAATTATTCTAATACTTCAGTATATCTGAAAGCAATGGAGTCGATCGAAACATTTAATACAGTAACGGTCGCGTCTGGTAATGTGATTTATATGGCAGGTGATCTAATTACTTTCAGACCTGGATTTACTGTAAATACATCTGCTAATTTCACGGCAAGATTAGGCCTTGATCTTAATTGTGGAAACGGTACTGCAAGCGTTACTACCCCACAAAATATTGCTGCACAAAATGCACCTGCGAATTCTGTTCCATTTGATGTTGCTGGTTATAATTCATATTTAGCCAAAGCTATTAAACAAGATTTAGGTGACTATCCTATAAAATTGCAAGAGCTAGAAAAGAAAAATGCTTATGAACCTTTAGATTTATATGTTAGCAAGACTTCTACAGACGCTGTTGCAAGTGCAATTAAGATGAGTGTCTATCCAAATCCTAGCAAAGAGCAATTGAATTTGCAATTATTGCTACCACAATCTCAGATTGTAGAATTGGAAGTGAGAAATGAATTAGGTGCTTCTGTTCTTAGAAAAATGTCTGAGCTTGCTTCTTCAGGAGTTTATGATAAAACTATTTCAATCTCTGCACTCCCAACAGGAATGTACTATTTATTTGTAAAAACAAATGAAGGTGTGAAAGTAAATAAATTTATTAAACAATAAATAAAACTATGAAACGTAAAATTATAATATTCGTTTTGCTTTTATTACCTGCAATGTTTATTGCAAATTTTGCAGGTGTAAGTAACACAAGCACTGGTGTCCTTACTTATTTGTCAGGATTTTGGAAGCTGGATCAGTTGTATGTAAATCAGGTACGTGTTGATTCTTCCTATACACAGGGTGTGGAATTTGCTTTTGATCTGCCTAATAATAAAGCTTATATGCTCCGTGATAATAATGGGATAGAATATGCTTTGGCCATTAAAACTACTGATACACTTACCGTTGAATTGCATGATCCGGATATCTATTTGCCACAGACCATAAATCCATTAACGCTTATGTACAGTTATAAAGTAATAGTGCTTAATTCTACTTCTCTTATTATTATAGGAAAAGCGAAGGATAGCCAGCAATCTACTTTATTTCATGATGTAGAGTATAGATTTACAAAACAAAACTAATAGCAGAGATTTGTTAATGTGGTGAAAGGTGGAGCTGCCGAAATAGCAAGCTCCACCTTTTGTTTTTTTACAACCTGTTCTGTAGAATACAACACACTTTGTTGATAGACACTGTGTCTCGTCCTAAAATAAGTTTACTGCTGTTTAGCCGAGCTTTTTTGTTAAAGAGGAGCCTTTGTTTTTTCTATAAAACCAGCTACTTTTATAAAATGCGATGGCTAGTTTTTTCTCATTTATTTATTGCATTTTGTGCGGTAGCCATGACGCTGGAAACGATTGTTTTTTCAGGAATGAATATAACTAAAAATATACCCTATTTAACGGTGGTGTTTTTTTCTACTCTCATAGCCTACAATTTAAAAAACATAAAATGGATTCTGTTTATAAATGAGGGTGTTAAATCAGAGAAAAGATATTGGGTTAAAAAAAATAATATTTTCTTGTGTCTTCTTTTTGGTCTTAGTTTGATACTTCTCTTTATTGGATTATTTTTCTTAAATCAATCTCTCATTTATCTTCTATTACCTCTAGGGGTGTTGTCTATAGGTTATTCTTGGCCTCTGAGAATAGGGGGATATAAGATTGTATTAAGGGAAATACCTTTTATTAAAACCTTGCTAGTCGCTCTAGTATGGACGATAGTAGTAGTTGTACTTCCATACGTTGATTTTGCTAACATCCGAACTATAAATTGGGCCAAAGTTATTGGTGAATTTATGTTTTTGCTTTCTTTAGCATTGCTTTTTGATATTAAAGATATGGAGTCAGATAAAAACCGAAATATTAAAACTATTCCTTTGATAGTAGGAGTAGTCGGTACAAAAGCTTTGTCTGTAAGTATAATTTTAAGTAGAATGTTATTTTATTGTATAGTCGGACTAAATCCGGCTCAGTTAATCTTAGAGCTTTTTATAGCAATAATTTGCTTAATAGTAATAGTGGCATTTGTCAATAAAAAAACCTCGGTCTATTTTTATATGTTAGGGATAGACGGACTTATGTTTTTGAAATCTTTTTTAGTAATACTATTTTTACTTAAATTTAAATACGCAGTATAACTATATGGATAAAAGAAATTATTTGCTTTTCTATTGCTTATTGTTTTTTAGTATAGGATGTTTTGGGCAAAAAAAAGCGCACATCATTATTATTGGTATGCCTCAACGAACTTTTTTGACCAATAAATGGGATTTAGAAGCTAAGCCATTGCTCCGGAAAGTGCCATCTTATTCAATTGCTGTAGGTATAATGATGCGTCAAGAAATAAAAGGAAGATGGTATTTTAATTATGGATTTATCTATTCTTATCAGGCGCAGAAGCTTAAAATGTATTTCGCAAGTTTAAATGGGCATAAAGGTAAAACAGTTCTGTCTTATTTAAAACTTCCTTTACTGTTTCAGTATAATTTAATAAATAGAGAGAATAGTTCATTTTTTATACAGGTAGGTCCGCAGGTAAGTATGCTCGTTATTGAAGAAGGCGCTATTGTTAAGTTGACAGATATTGTAGAAGCGGGAGGAGGATATAAAAAATTTGTACTTGATGGCGTTATTTCTTTAGGGGCTGAAGTTAAAATCCGTAAAAATTTATTTTATAATCTCCAGTTAAGATTTGATCATAGTCTACATTATTCAAATGTTACAGATTATCTAAACATAGATGGAGAAGGTGCTCCTTTAATTAAAGATGTTTTAGGCAATCCACGTTCAGGTGAACATAATATGACCATCGGCTTATTGAATGGAATAAGTATTAAAATTAGATAAATCTTTAAAATAATTTATTTGTTAGCGCAAGTCTAATTCCAATAAAACCTCTTGACAAAGAATAAAATTCCTGTTTAGCTGTTGCAGAAAAAGGGCTAATAATGATGTAGGGCTCCACTTCTAGGAAAGAATTTTTTAGGAGTAGCAATACTGTAAATCCTGCATGAAAACTTGCTGAATACTTATTGAATTTTAGGATACGATTTAATCTGGCAACATCCTGAGCATCGCTTTTATGGATCGTTAATCCTTTTGTGGAAATGAAATAATCAAAGGACAATCCTCCATTGGGGATGAAGGAAATCTTCTCACCCTTCCTTAACCATCGGCCTAAAAAAATGCCATAGTAACTGTGGTTATAAGTGTTTGATAATTTATATTCAGTTTTTGTTGTATCAATATAATTAAATGCCTGCATAATGCGGGCTCCTGAAAAGAAAATACCTAGGACAGTTTTTTTAGGGGCTTTCCATAGTTTGGCACCAAAGCCATAACTGGGAAGTGTATTAGACGAAGCTTCCCAAGCGTTTACATACTCTTCATGGCCCGAATGTGCCTTTATTTTTTCAGCGTATATAAAGCCCTGTGCCGATAAAGAAAAATAGTAATACTGTTTATTTTTTGTACGTTGTATTTCTATCTTTTCTCGAATGGTAACAGGTGGTTTTTTTATAATGTAAACTATACTTGTGTCTGTCGATGTGCCTTCTAAGGTGTCTGATGTTAAATTTAAAGAAGGCTTTTGTGTATTCTGCGAAAAAGAAACAGTAATAAAAATAAAGGTGAAAAAAAGTGGGCCAAAAAACAATTTCATGATTAATTTTTTCTTTTTCTTCTAACTTTTACAGTGTCTTTTTCTACAATAGTGTCTTGCTGAATTACATAAATTATACGTTTCGGCTTAGGCTTTTCTTCAATAATGACTTTTGCAGCCTCTTGATTGGTAACCGGAAATGTATTGTCCTCTACTATAGGTTCAATTAAAGAGTCTTTTAACTCCGAAGTAGTTGTTGAGTTAGGTAAAGATTTTTGAGCGGTTTTAAGTCTATTTTTTTTACCAATAGTATTTTCATCATTATTATGTTTGAAGTTTGTAGAAGTACTATCTGTTGTTTTTAATAATGACTTCTTTTCGATTATAGGAAGACTATTCGTGTTGGAGTTTGATTCTGTAGATTTATTTAAAAAGTAAAGATAACCCAGTAACAATACAAGGCCTGCTATTAATAAGTGGTATATATTAAGATGGTTCCATCCATATTTGTAAAAAGATGGGGTAGGAGTAGTAATGTTTTTCTCAATAAACGGCCAATAGTCTTCCTCTAGAGGAATCTCCATATCGGATAATTTCTCTCTAAATAGGTTGTCTAATTTGTGGTCCTTCTTTTCCAAGTCTTATTCTAATTATGTTGTTTGGCAATAAGCGCTTTGTGTAAAGTCAATAGTTTTTCTTGAAGTATTTTTCGTGCTCTATTTAATCTTGTTCTAGAGCTTTCCTCTGTTATAGAAAGCATTTCGGAAATTTCCCTATGGGAATAATTTTCCAAACAGAACAAGTTGAATATTATTTTATAATTAGTTGGCAAATCCTCAATTGCGCTTAGTAAGTCCTCTTTATTGAAATCCGTATTGAATAATGCATCTTCTTGGTTCTCCTCAGTTAATGTAGTGTTTGTTTCTTCTTCAGTTTCTTCTATTCTAACAAATATGCTTGATTTGCTTTTACGTAGAGTAGTAAGTGCAGTATTGACAATGATTTTTCTGACCCAACCTTCTAATGAACCTTCACCTCTATACGATCCAATGTTTTCAAACACTTTAATGAAGCCTTCCTGTAATGTGTCTTTAATTTCGTCTTTATCTGAAATGTATCGACGACATAGAGCATACATTTTTTTAATATATTTATCATACAGCTCTTTTTGGCAAGAACGTTTTTTTTCAAGACAGCCTTTTGCTATTTCTGCGTCAGTTAGCATTGCCCTACTTTATATATGATCCGTAAAAGTTAAAATGTTTCACAAAAAAAGAATATATTTTTTGAAAGTTGATTTTTAAGATTATTCTTATGTGATTTTACCTGCAAGTTACGATTCTTAGTTAAAAATCTAAGTATTAAAACGGGTAAAAAATATAACTAAAGTGTTATAAGTAAACGTTTTGATATAAATGTTTAAAATATTTTATCAAAAAACCTCAAAATAGATGTAACGTTTGACAATTCCTCCGTCTTATATATGAAGTTAATTGAATTGTTAGTTTTCGATTAGCCCCCGGATTTCTCAGCTACTTTTTAATAATTTTTGTGATCAGATGGATTTATTATGAATATCCTTTCCGGATCTCCAACATTATAAGGCCATCTGATAGATGGCCTTTTTTTTAATTATTTCAATACTTTTAGAGACCAGTTTTCCCCAATGTTATTTTTTATTCTTTCTGGGAATAGTGACCTGACAATTATTGTTGATAGTAATCCTGTCCCTAACGATAGGCCTAGCTTTTCTCCGAAATTTAGATTGGTTTTTTTATCAATCATATAGTATACGTAAACCGAGCCTATGGTAATAGAAATAGTTGAAAGCGCCATTAGGTAAGGTCTTGATCTGTGAAATTTACGAAAACCTGTAATGTCATTAATATAAATAAATCTGATTTCTGTACCCTCCAAACTTATTTTACCCCTCGCTGTAGGGGATATAATTTCAATAACACTGTCTTGAATTGATAGGACAACGCCATACTTAGTTTCTTTTTGCTTGATATAACCGTTATAATTAAACTTTACTAAATCTCCTTCCTTGATCATCACCTGTTTTTTTGTTTTATGATTTTCAAATAGTAAGCCTTGTTGTGCAAAACCGAATGTAATGGACAGTGTAAATAAAAAAGATAGGGGGAGTTTTTTGAAAATTTGTTTCATCTCAGTAGTTACTTTTATACAAACATATAGAATATTTTCGTGAATAGTCTTCTTCAAAATAGAACTATATAGTTCTGAAATTTATGACATTATGTCTCTGAATATAGAATGGTAATTTATTTGATATGCACTTAAGAAAAAAACCCTAACTTTACACAGGGAAACCTTATTTTCTATAGAAAAGCCTTAAATACAATACTATAAAATGTTAAATTTTATTACAAAAGCTCTTACCAAAGTACTTGGTAACAAATCAGAAAGAGATCTTAAGACGATCATTCCATACGTAGCACTAATTAATCAAGAATATGCTAAGTTAACTGCATTGTCAGACGACGAACTCAGAAGTAAGACGAGTTGGCTTAAAGCTGAAATACAAAAGGAGCTCCAATCTTTGAATGACGAATTGTCAGCCGAGCACAAGCTTGTAGAAGAGAATCCAGAAATGGATCTTTCTCAGAAGGAAATTGTGTTTGCCAAAATTGATAAACTTGAGAAAGAACACGATAGCGCTTTGGAAGCTGTTTTAATGAAAGTCCTTCCATTAGCTTTTGCTGTAGTAAAGGAAACCGCTCGTCGTTTTAAAGAAAATGGTAAACTTGTAGTTTCAGCTACAATGCACGATAAGGTTATTGCCGCTACTAAGAAAAATGTTGAAATTTCTGGTGATCAAGCTATATGGCACAACAAATGGATTGCTGCAGGGAATGAAATAACGTGGGATATGCTACATTACGATGTACAGCTTATCGGTGGCATTGTATTGCATCAAGGTAAAATTTCAGAAATGGCTACTGGAGAAGGAAAAACTCTTGTTGCTACACTCCCTACTTATCTTAATGCTATTTCAGGAAAAGGCGTTCATATTGTTACAGTAAACGATTATCTTGCTAAACGAGATTCCGAATGGATGGGCCCTTTGTTCGAATTCCATGGACTTACTATTGATTGTATTGATAAACACGAGTCAAACTCAAACGAAAGACGTAGCGCATATCTAGCAGATATTACTTACGGAACCAACAACGAATTTGGCTTTGACTATCTGCGCGACAACATGGCTCGTGATACAAGTGAATTAGTACAACGAAAACTTCACTTTGCGATGGTCGATGAGGTCGATTCTGTATTGGTAGATGATGCAAGAACTCCTCTTATTATTTCTGGACCGATTGGCAAAACAGATGAACAAGAATTCTATGAATTGAAACCAAGAGTATCAAGATTAGTAGATGCACAGCGGAAAATCACTGGAGATTATTTAGTTCAGGCAAAAAAATTAATTGGAGAGAAAAATGAAAAAGAAGGTGGGTTGCCACTTTTTAGAGCTTTCAGAGGTTTACCAAAACACAAACCATTAATTAAGTTTTTAAGTGAAACAGGAATAAGGGCTACACTTCAAAAAACCGAAAATTATTTTCTCCAGGAAAATGGAAAATTAATGCCAGAGGCAGATGCCCCTTTGTTATTTACAATTGATGAAAAAAACAATAGTGTAGACCTTACCGAAAAAGGTGTAGATTTTATAACTGGAGAAGGAGAAGATCCTCATTTGTTTATTCTTCCAGATATAGGAATGGGTCTTTCAGAAATAGAAAAGGATAAATCTTATACTGAAGAAGAACGATTAATTAAAAAAGAAGCATTGTTGAAAGACTATTCTTTAAAGTCTCAGAGAATACATACTATCACTCAACTGCTAAAGGCATATACGCTTTTTGAAAAAGATACAGAATACATCATTGTAGACAATAAAGTAAAAATTGTAGACGAACAAACTGGTCGTGTTATGGAAGGGCGTCGTTATTCCGATGGATTGCACCAAGCATTAGAAGCCAAAGAAAATGTTAAAGTAGAAGAAGCTACACAAACATACGCTACCGTTACTTTACAGAATTATTTTAGAATGTACCACAAACTTGCTGGTATGACCGGTACTGCGGAAACTGAAGC
>JANOTP010000276.1:0-23680 GCA_031416415.1 Cytophagales bacterium
ATTATACTCTAACAAAAAAACACTTATGTCATAGCTAAACCATTTTTTTATACTTCCCCTTCCTCCTAAATCCATATTAAAACCAGTTTCATCTTTTAGATTTGGATCAACTTTATATGCGTCACTGGTTACACGCATATCTGTAAAAGATATGCCACGATAGTTTTGTGAAATATTATAATAGAGTTCAATATTCTTGTGAGCATAATAAGAAATACCCAACCCTACTAAAATAAATTCCCTAGATAAACTTCTTGATTCATTTGTGTAAATAGTATCCAAAACCGAAGAAGAAGTATAATATCCTTTTGAATTTGTTTGTATAAATTCATACCTTAAACCAGGAGTAATGGTTAACTTATTAGAAAGTGTAAAAATATTTTCAGTAAAAAAAGCTAAATTTTTTCCAGGAAATGCGAAATCAGAACTTTCTAATTTACTAGGATTTAAAAAGTTAAAGGTAGGGCCATTTCCATTTTCTGCTGCTCCTTGTTTCTTGGTTGTGTAGCCTTGATAATAACGGTAACCCACTAATAACGTTGAAATTTGTTTTCCCAATACGTACTTTCTAAGATACCGTCCTTCACTTCCTATATTCTTATAAGTATCGGCAATCATTTCTCGAGAACTAAGATTATCAACTCGAGATATATTACTCAAGAAACCCACGGCAGATCTATCGCCTAGAAAAGCCCAATTGCGAATATTGATCGTATTTTTACTATTTATTTTATAGTCAAAATTCAACGCCAGTATATTCCAGTTACTTTTAAACCAATTACGAGACCTAAGAGAGACGCTAGGATCTTTCTCAAACTGCGCATCTGTAAGTCCTCCAGGTTGTTGATTTAAATAGTTTGAAAAAGTATACTCGACTTTTATTCCAATTTTTGAACTTAACTTATACCCTAAACAAATAAAAGCATTGTGTACATCAAAACTTGTATTTGGTCGCCATCCTTTTCCTGTTTTAAACTGATAAAATGTATAGTAACTAAATTTTTTCAATGTACCACCAAGACTATTGAAAGTACTGAACAAGCCATAGGAACCGATTGTATTATTGTTGGTAAATTGAATTTTCTTATCGACAGGGGCTTTTTTCAAAACATAATTTACCATTCCTCCAAACTGTGGACCATATTGTAAAGAGGCTGCTCCTCTTATCACTTCTATACGTTCAACAGATTCTGCTGGTGGTGAATAATACGACTCGGGATAGCCTAATGCATCAGCTGTCATGTCATATCCATTTTGCCGAGTATTAAAATTTGAAGTACGGTTCGGATCAAGCCCTCTCACACCTATTCCAAGTTGAATACCTGCTGCATCACTTTCCCAAATATTAATTCCAGGTACTTTAGCAAATATCTGACGCGTACTATTGGTAGCTAGGTTGGCGTTAATGTCCTTCATTAAAATCACTTCATTTTTTTTACCCTCGTATATAGAAGTGCCTTCTACAGATTTCAATCTAATTACACCAAAACTTTCTTTGTTTCCTTCAATCGTTACTTCTTCAAGTTCTTTTACTTTTACTTTAAGTATTATTTCTGCAATAGTTGTTTCTAGACTTGCATGTTGGATATCAATATGTTTTTTTTCGGTGAGAGGAGAAGTTAATTCTAATTTATAATTTCCATAAGGGATATTCTCAAATATATAATTACCATTAGAATCTACCTCTGTACCATAGTTGGTATGGACTAAGTGTGCATGAACCATTAGCAGAGAGCTGGTGTCGTTGTAGGCTTTTATAGTACCTCTAATACTACCCGTCTGAGCTTGTACTACAACAGCAACTGCCATTAAAAAAAATAGTATTAAAGATACTTTAGTTATTAATTTCATTTTTTGTTGGAAGGCAATATCCATTTCTTATGTTCAAATCCTTCTTTCTCTTTGGTTAGATCTAAAGACGAATCAATAAATAATTTTCCAGATCTTCCATTAAGTGTTACATAACTTTCTACAACTACTTGAGGCGTTTTCATTCCTCTATTTTTATACTCGGCTTCCAGTATTTTTGCGTACTGCAGAATCATATCAGGTTGAGTAGACATCATTTTTTCTTGCTGCATGGTGAGATAGTTGCCATTATTTATCTCCTCCATTTTACCTGTAAGCGAATCTTTTACTATAAACGTTGCATATCCCGCCTTTTCCATGAGCATAACCCGCCAAGAAAAACGGTATCCTTCTTCGGTCCAAAATAATTTTCCTGGATAAAAAAGGAAACGCAAAGGTACTATAATTTGTATCAAAAAGTGGATAATTAGTATTCCATAAACTACTTTTGAAACAATTTTACTTGGTTTATAAAAAGTAGTAGCATCCAGTAGGTTAACAACTAAAAATTTCTTTAATAGTTTATTATGAAAAGTCTCTGGCAAAAAAATTAGCGCAGCCATCAACATTATAAAAGGAAACATTCCAATCATTGGAAATAATATTGAGGTAAGAATATGAAAAACAACTACTAAAAAAATTCCAACATAGGTAGTTCTCTTCCAAATTAATAAAAAGGGAATTAAAATATCGTATAACATTCCAGACCAACTAAAAAAATACGCTACCCAGAGTTCGTCTAGAAAACAACCAATCAATGGGATATCATACTTTGCTGGAAGCCATATTCGTAGAGGCATGGCATGAAACAACCAATCGGTATTTACTTTAGCTATACCAGCATAAAAATAAACTATAGCGAGTTGCAACTTAAATATTGTAATACACCAAACGGGTACTTCTAAATAAGATCTCACCCTTCCAAATTTCACATCCAACGAATAAGCGTTTCCAGCTGGAACTAAACAAAGAAGTAACGCAATAATACTGATGAAATAATAGTGATTTAAATAATTACTTTTATCAATTAACTCCACATAAGTAAAAAGTAGGAAAAATACGATGATGCTTGCCCTATACAACAGTCCAATGGCAATCAATAGAGCTGATACTACTAAGAGAATGAATACTAAGTACATTCCAACTTTTCCTAAAGGTTTTACCCATTCAAATCCATAAAAAGGAAAAAAATACTTAGGCTGCACATACAAAGTGTCCACCCATCCTTTCATAATAAAACGTAGCATGCTTATAAACATTACTAGTCCAAAAACAATCCTAAAAAAAGCCAGCGGTGCGATGCTGGCTTTTTTTAGGATCAATGTATTTTTAGCTTCTAAGAAATTCATACTTATTTTAATAAACTAAAAACGCTAGAAACTAGATTAATCTCCGTCGTTGTCGGTATAGTTAATGACTACACCAAGTTGAGAAGCCATATCGAGTTTAATCAATACGATTAATTTTTTAACTTCTAAAAACGCTGTTTCTACGTTTGAAACATTATTAGTTAGAGCATTTGTAAAATCTGGATCTAAATCTTCAACTGCATAGATAGCCTTATTGTATTGTAAATTTATCTGGCTTGCTAACAGTGTACCATCATCGTATTTAGCATCGAGAGCATTTAGATAATCATCAAACCCAACACCTACTCCTCCGTTGAATAAATCTTTTGATTGAATTAGATTTTCAAGCATCAGCTCTTTTGAATAATTGCTGTAATAAGCTTCTTGCGTTTGAGGTGCTATAGTGCCAGTACTAACTAAGCCTACATAGCCTAATGGAGTTCCTATACGCTCTCTACGAACTGTTTCCAAACTCATAGACATGTTGTTAACCAAAAACCCAATAGAACTACCAACGTCAGTGCTTGTATTGGTTGTAAAAGTAGTAAAATAAGCAGACCAGTTATTTGTAGCGATCCCAATTCTACTATTCATATTAGCAATTACATTGGTTAAATAAAGTTTCCTATTAGCAGCATCTGTATCTGAAGTATACATGGCAACAATTGCCGTCTGATCTGCTCCAACTCCAAAAAGCAAATAATCGAGCGCAGGAAATCCTTTCGCTTTTATATTGCCCGATATATCTAAATCGTAAGAACCAGAAGAAATATTGCTATTAATGGTACTAATGGTTGTTGGAAATGAATTTACTGAAGCTCTTAACACAATATCACTTGCGGGTCCAAACTCATAGACCTCCATAGCTTCCCATGCAAGGTATGCTTGTTTAAATTTATCTTGTACATTGGCTAGATTTGTTTCATCAGGACTTGCGGTAAATAAATCTGCGGCATCTTTTAGTGCAGTAGTTTTAGTTTTTAAAGTACTGTACCCAGGAATGATTTTACTAGATCCAATATTTGACAATAGTGCACCCCGATCAAAATCATTAGAAGGATCGTCTTTTTTTCTTTTATTACAAGAATATAAAAGCACTATAATGATTATGAATAAAAGACCTTTATTACCAACTAATTTTCGCATACCTTTTTTTTCCACACTAAAATTATAAATATCTTCCAATAGTACTGGAGCAATTTGTATAAACTATTTTTTATAAACTATTTTTTATACTGTTAAACCCATAAACGTTGCTCAAGATCGTTTTGATTTCTTCCATTTCTAAATCGCTCACAGAATAAAAATCATACTTGTTATTTGTTTGTAATTTAGACAAAGCATTGTTAATTTCTGTATTAGTAATTTTTTTAGTAGGGCTATAAGTCAGCGCTTTTATAAACCCAACGCCTTCTGAAAGAGCATGATTCCTAACCGCATCGTCCGCAATACCTACTTTCGCCTTATTTAAATAACTAATTGCAGTTCCCGCAATCATTTTTTCTAATTCATCACGAAGTATAGTTACCTGTGCATTCATCGTGGCTACATCATCATTATTAATAGCTGCTCTTCCTTTTAGAAAAGCATTCATGATTTTTGCATTCGATCCAAGAAGAGTATTACGCTCTTCGCTATATTTGCCAAAAAATCTTATCCCTATTTTATTTGTAGGGAAATCTGTGGGTACACCAAAATAACCAAATGCTTCATCCCAATGATGTTGTCTATCAGCTTTTAAAATTTGTGGGCCAATTTTATCGCTACTTAAGTAAACTGCTACGATTTGATAATAGAAAACTGCTCCCATCAAACCTTTTTCAATCATCTGAGTATATTCCACACCATACTTACTGCAAAGGTAACTACTCATTCCAGAAGTAATAACTCCCGCCTGCCCATTAGAACCAGCCACCGTAGATTGACTTACAACAGCAATAGAATCCATGTAGTCTTCAAACGAACTCACATCGGTGATAAACGTTTTTTCTTTTAGTTTCTTGGTACTTAAATTCAAAGCAGAAGCAGTAAATTCACTTCCTACATTATCGTACATGTTTAATAACTTTCCTTCAGACAAAACTGTATTCATTGTATTTCCAGTTTTCATATAAGTGACTATTTCTGCAAGCATATCTAAACGGGTTGTCTGTCCACTATAATCTACAGAACTAAAATTATAAGTTGTAGGTACTTCATAAGCAGGCACCGATGGATTTTCAGGATTTGAAGGATCGTCTGTTCCCTTGTTCCTTTTACAAGAACTAAAAAGCATAAGAAGGAGTGTTGATAATAAAAAAGCGAATTTTATATTCATGATCAGTTAATTTTATTTAGACTCATTTTAAATTGTTATACAAATTTAGGTGTGAAATTTAAAAAACCAAACTATTTAGAATTAATTTAAATAACAAATAAATATAATTCGAACTATAACCGTTAATTTTTTATAAATAATTAATTAAAGTGCTGATTTTTAATTATATAATAATAAAAATTAAAAAAAAATAAAACAAGGTTACAATATATTAATCAGTTTGAATTGTGATTTTAAAAAAATAAAAGTAAAATTGTACTTAATTTAAAATTAGTCTAAATAAGTTTAACATGAAAAAAATATACTTAACAGCCTTAATAGTTACTTTTTTAGGTTTTATGAGCTGTAAAAAAGATAAAACAACCGAATCGGGTCCTTCAAATGAGGTAAAAAAAGCTGCTATAGAAAACTATGCCTCAATTGTATATTACAGCTATTCAGATGCTTTGTCAGGGGCAAAAATTTTACAAACTAAAATTAATGGTTTTGTGGCTTCCCCTGATGCTACTAAATTTCAAGAATGCAAAGACGCTTGGTTAGAAGCACGGGTTTCTTATAACCAAACAGAACCTTATCGTTTTTACAATGGCCCAATAGACGATACAAATGGCCCAGAGGGCATGATGAATGCATGGCCTTTGGACGAAGCCTACATTGATTATGTAAGTGGGAATGCTACTTCAGGTATTATCAATGATCCTAGTACTTACCCAACTATTTCTACATCTGTTATAGAAAGCTTAAATGAAGTAGGCGGCGAAGCAAATATTGCTACGGGATATCATGCTATCGAATTTTTACTTTGGGGACAAGATTTTGACGCAAATGGACCTGGAGCAAGACCTTATACAGATTATAGCACTTTAAGCAATTATGCACGCAGAGCTCAATACCTTCAAGCATGTTCCGATTTGCTTGTTCAAAACCTTCAAAGCCTCGTAAATGATTGGGCTCCGAGTCCTACCAATTATAGAGCAACTTTTGTGTCCGCTACACCAGACGAATCCTTAAAGAAAATCATGCAAGGTCTTGGCTTTTTCTCCAAGGGAGAAATGTCTGGAGAAAGAATGGCAGTAGCGTTATCAGAACAATTACAAGAACACGAACACTCTTGCTTCAGTGATAATACTACCAACGATGTGCGCTATTGGGCTATTGGAATTCAAAATGTATATCTTGGGACGTATGTTAGCAAAAGTGGTTCAACTATTAAAGGTACTAGTCTCAACGATGTAATTGCTGTTAAAAACTCTACTCTTGCAGCTGAACTATCTGCTAATATAACCAACACCGTCGCAAACTGCTATTCAATACCTGCTCCATTTGATCAACAAATTCTTGGTGGAGCATCTTCTTCAGGAGGAGCTAAAATTCAAACCGCAATTAATAGTCTTAGAACTCAAGCAGATAAAATCGTACAGGCGGCTAGTGAATTGGGTTTAGGAAATATTACTGTTGAATAAATTCGAATTATTTATTTAAAACCTTTATTTAATTAAATAGTAACTATGATAGGGCGAATTTTTGAATGACTATCCGAATTATAGACTGATAATTCATTTTAAAATTAGCCCTTTAGCCCGTATATTTGCAAGTTAAAAATCAGAAGAATAAGTGTAGCTAGGATAAAAATGAAATTAACAAAAACCCCATTACTCTTTGTCAGTTTTCTATTGTTTAGTGCTACTAGTTTTCTTGTCTCTTGTAGAAAAGATAAAGCTTTTAAATCTCCTTGGGAATATGAAGAGGGCGAGGAAAATGTGGCTGGAATATTAACAGTGTACGACGAGTCCGAAAATGCCTACAACCATGCTATTCCTGGACTTAGCTCTTCTGATGAAACTAAATTTGTAGTGGGCAATTCTTTCAATAAAATGAACTGGGTAATTGCACCGTCTTCTGCTACAGGTACCGATGGATTAGGTCCGTTATTTAATGCAAAATCTTGTTCAGGTTGCCATCTTCGCGACGGGAGAGGTAAGCCACCAGAAGACGGCGAAGGTCTAATCTCTATGGTGTTCAAACTTAGTTCTCCAGGCACCAATATACATGGAGGTCCACTTCCTGTTACAAATTTCGGAAATCAATTAGGCAACAATGCCATACCGGGGGCTACTTCAGAAGGTGGTGTTACTATTTTATATACAAATGTTAGTGGATCCTACCCAGACGGAACACCTTACAATTTAAGACGCCCTGGTTATACATTTGATAACAGTGGACTCTCGGGAGCATTATTTTCTCCACGTGTAGCGCCCAAAATGGCTGGTACAGGATTCTTCGATGCAATCCCTGCAAGTACCATACTTTCTTTTGCTGATGAAAATGATCTTAATGGTGATGGTATATCTGGTAAGCCTAATTATGTTTGGGATTTTACAGAAAACAAAACTGTACTCGGTCGTATAGGATGGAAAGCCAACACGCCATCCATTAGACAACAAGTAGCAGGTGCTTTTGTAAATGACATAGGAATCACCTCTTCTCTCTTTCCTAGCGAAGACCTCTCTGCTACTCAAGTGACTGCTTTTGGAAGCCTTCCTAACGGAGGTACTCCTGAAATCTCCGACGATATTAGAGAGAAAGTTTATTTTTATACCTCTACCTTATCTGTACCATCAAGAAGAAATTTTAAAGACGAAGAGGTACTACAAGGAAAATATTTATTTGAAAAATCTGGATGCACTAATTGTCATATTCCAAAAATACAAACAGGACTACACCCTGACATTGCTTACCTAAACAACATCACCATTCGACCTTATTCTGATCTTCTACTTCATGATATGGGCACTGGCTTAGAAGACGGCATGCAAGACTATTTGGCAACAGGAAGTGAATGGCGCACAGCACCACTCTGGGGAATGGGAATACAAGCTACAGTAAGCGGACACACTACTTTACTGCATGACGGAAGAGCAAGAAACCCTGAAGAAGCAATACTTTGGCATGGAGGGGAAGCTTTAAACTCAAAAAACAGTTTTATGAATCTAAAAAAAGAAGATAGAGATAAACTATTGAAATTTTTATACTCTTTATAACATCAAGACTAAATGAAAAACAGAAAAACAGTTTTAATAAGTATATTTTTAATAACGTTACTCGCTATACCTTTTTCTTGTAAAAAGAAAAAAGAAGTAGAATTTGACAGAGCGTCTTTATTAACAAATATTGGAAATAATAGTATCGTTCCATCCTATACTACACTAACAAACAAAACTAACGAGCTCAATATCGCTGCTAATAACTTTGTTTCTACTCCTGACAATATAAATCTTACTGCATTACAAAACGCGTGGAAAGAAGCGAGCTCTGCGTGGAAGAAATGTGAAACCTATACTTTTGCTTATGCAGGAGACAATATGTTAATGGGGGAGATAGACGCATGGCCTACAAATCCAACCGTAATTGAAACTGAAATAAATGGTACAAATACAATTACTGAAGCCTATATATCTACTACAGGTACCACCCGAAAAGGATTACCTGCTATTGAATATCTTATCTTTAGTACTACAGGCGATGCAGATATACTAAATAAATTTACGGTTGACGCAAACTATATAAGACGCCAAGAATATTTAAAAGCGCTAACGGCAGACATAAAAACAAAAACAGGAAAATGCTCTAATAGTTGGAATACAAATGGGGGCAACTATATAACTACTTTCATCTCCAATGCCTCTGACGATGCAGGATCTTCTGTTACCTTATTACTCAATGCCATGGTACAAAATCTTGAAGTAATAAAAAATGATAAAATTGGAATTCCTCTAGGAAAAAAAAGCAATGGAACACTACATCCAGAACTTACCGAAGCAGGCCTCTCTCAAATGTCTCTTAATCATATTTATACTAATTTAACAACACTAGAAAACTTATACCTAGGGAGAGCCAATGGAATTGACGGAACAGGCTTTGACGATTATTTAACATTTGTGAAAGCAGAATACGATGGTCAGCCCTTAGCAGATGTGATCAAACAGCAATTTGCTAACTGTTATTCAACGTTGAATGTATTAACTCCTCCACTTGAAACCAGCCTTAGCTCAGAAAATGCCAAAGTAGAAGCGGCTTATTTAGAACTTAAAAAACTTGTAGTATTGATGAAATTGGATATGTCTAGTCAACTAGGAATATTGATTACCTTTAGTGATAACGACGGCGATTAAAAATATAGCCAAATAATTCGGACAGGAAATAAAAAAGATGAACCATAAAAGTTCATCTTTTTTATTTTAAATATCTTTAGGATTAAGCTTTTTTCTTCAACTCGTCAATATCCACTTTCTTAATAACCGGAACTTTGGTTAATCTTTTGATAGCGGCTGTTCTAAGTTTAGAAACCGTCTTATTCATTCTGTCTTTTCTTTTAAGTCTAGTTACGCCCATGTTCGTAGATGTTTTTATTGGATTGCAAAGGTAGATTTTTAATTTTTAATTACAAAATATTGGTTAAAAATATTTACAACTATCTGAAATCCAATCTTGCTGGCTATTAATGAGTCTTTACCCAATTTTTCTTTTTCTTGCTCGCGCCCTTCAAGGTCTTATTCAGACGTTTACGTGCTACCTTATCAGCATTTTTTCTAGTAACTACGTCTTTTTTCCTTTTGGCAGCTACTTCTTTTTTCTTTTTAGCAATATTCGCTTTGTCAGCTTTTGACATGTTACGTTCCTTGCCAGATTGTAAATCCTGATCTAAATCATCTTGAGTGCCCATACCCTTAGATTTCTTAGACTTTTTGGATTTCTTTCCACCTCCATCGTCTTGAGCGTTTCCCTCCAATGAATAAAAGAGGACACCACAAAACAATGCCATTAACAAAATAATTTTCTTCATAACCTTTATATTACCTTTGTAAAGATACTAAATTACCCAAATTCGTCCTATCTTAATAAACGAATTCTACAGACATTAAAATATGAAGCCTATCAATTATTTTTTTATACTTTCCTCTCTATTGCTAATATCCCTTTCGGGGAAAACTCAAACTAATTCGCTTCTATGGGAAATTACTGGAAATAATATAAGAACACCTTCATACCTCTTTGGTACAATGCATGTAAAAGACAAACGAGCTTTTCAATTCCATGACTCACTAATGATTAAACTCAAGTCCTGCCAAACCTTTGCAGGAGAATTAGTACTTGACAAAGCTGCTGCCAAAGAAGTTTCTTCTGACATTTTATTACCACAGGGAAAAGAGCTAAAAACTTTATTAACAGAAAAAGAATTTAAAAAAGTTAAAAAATTCTGTACTAAACACTTGGGTCCTATGTCTATTCTAGTAAATAGAATTAAACCAATTTTTACTTCCGCTATGCTCTCGGAATCTTTACTTGAAAACGATATGCCCAAAGCCTTAGATGAATATCTTCAAGATAAGGCTAAAGAGTACAACCTTACTATTAAAGGTCTTGAAACTATTCAAGAGCAAATGGATGCCCTTGACGGAATAACAGTTGAAGAACAAGCAAAGATGCTTGTAGAACAAATTGAAAACATTGAAGAGGAGAAAAAAGAAATTCAAAAAATGGCAGATACTTACGCCTCACAAAATCTTGATTCAATTTACGCCTTTACTCAAACACCAGAGATGCAAGGTGAATTAGGAGACGCCCTAATTAAAAACAGAAATAGTGTAATGTCCGATCGCCTAGAAAAATTAATAAGTTCTGAAACAGTGTTTTGTGCCATTGGAGCGGCACATCTTCCTGGTGAAAACGGTGTAATTAATTTGTTGAGAAAAAAAGGATATAATTTACGACCCATTGTAAAAACAAAATAGATATTACTCTGTAATTCTCTATTTTTACTCCCCTTAAAATAATCATTAGTGAAACGCTATAACTATTTAAAATAATTCATGTATAATTCTAAAATAGCCAAAGAGCTTAACATTACTCCTAAAAACGTAGAAGCTACCATAGAACTACTCGATAGCGGAGCTACTGTTCCTTTCATATCTCGATACCGTAAAGAGATGACAGGAAGTCTTGACGAAGTGCAAGTAACCAACATTCGTGATCGCGTGGCACAATTGCGAGAACTTGACAAACGCCGTGAAAGCATTCTTAAGTCCATGAAAGAACTGGAAAAACTAACGGATGCTTTAGAGAAAAAAATCAACAATGCGGAAACCCTTACTGAACTTGAAGATATTTATCTTCCTTATAAACCAAAACGAAAAACAAAAGCTACCGTAGCAAAAGAAAAAGGATTAGAGCCGCTAGCAGATTTTATATTTTTACAAGACAAAGCAAGCTTAGAAGTAGAAATCGAAAAATACATCAATGCTGAAAAAGGAGTTAATACACCTGAAGAAGCACTAGCAGGAGCACGCGATATAATTGCTGAAAAAATAAGTGAAAATCAGGAAGTACGTGCAGGCGTACGTGAAATATTTTTAAAGAAAGGTACTTTAAAAACAAAAGTCTTTCCTGGTAAAGAAGCTGAAGCACAAAAATACCAAGATTATTTTGAATGGGAAGAACCTCTTTCTAAAGCTCCCTCCCATCGATTGCTGGCAATGAGAAGAGGCGAAAAAGAAATGTTCCTCATGCTAGACATTCTTCCTCCAGAGGAAGATACTATAGAATACATTGAATCAAAAACTATAAAAGGAACTTCTGATCTTTCACAACAAGTTAAATTGGCCGTAAAAGATTCGTATAAAAGATTACTCCGTCCTTCTATGGAAACGGAAATCAGAATGAGTTCCAAACAAAAAGCAGACGAAGAAGCTATCCGCGTATTTGCTGACAACCTTCGTCAGTTGCTTCTTGCAGCTCCTCTAGGACAAAAAAATGTAATGGCTCTGGATCCTGGTTTCAAAAGTGGATGTAAAGTAGTCTGCTTAGATAGCCAAGGTAAATTACTTCACTACACCGCAATTTTTCCTCATGAACCTCAACGTCAAACTAGAGAGAGCATTGCTACTATTGAACATCTAATTAAAGAATACGACATTCAAGCGTTCGCAATAGGCAATGGGACTGCAGGTAGAGAAACTGAAAGTTTTATTAAAACTTTAGGTCTTCCAAATATTCCCGTGGTGATGGTAAATGAAAGCGGTGCTTCTATTTATTCTGCCTCTGATGTAGCAAGAGAAGAATTTCCCGACAAGGATGTAACCGTTCGAGGTGCGGTATCCATCGGTCGCCGCTTGATGGATCCTTTGGCTGAATTGGTTAAACTTGATCCTAAATCTATTGGTGTAGGACAATACCAACACGATGTAGACCAACATCAACTCAAACAAAGTCTTGACGATATTGTAATCAGTTGTGTAAATGCTGTAGGAGTAGAAGTAAATACAGCTAGTAAACAAATCTTAAATTACGTTTCTGGATTAGGACCACAATTGGCTCAAAATATTGTAGAATATCGTGATACAAATGGCCCGTTCAAAAACCGTGAAGCACTCAAAAAAGTCGCACGTATGGGCGATAAAGCTTACGAACAAGCCGCAGGTTTTCTCCGTATTTACAAAGCAGAAAATCCTTTAGACTCAAGTGCTGTTCACCCTGAAACGTATTATATCGTAGAGCAGATGGCAAAAGACTTAGGCTGCACGATGGACGAGTTGATGAAAAAACCTGAACTCAGAAAACAAATAGAATTAAAAAAGTATGTATCTGAAAAAATTGGTTTGCCTACTTTAACAGATATTTTTAAAGAACTTGACAAGCCAGGTCGTGACCCTCGTGAAAGTTTTGAATTATTTGAATTTGCAGAAGGCATCAATAAAATTGGCGATCTAAAACCAGGTATGAAACTTCCAGGTATCGTCACCAACATCACTAAATTCGGGGCTTTCGTAGACGTAGGCGTACACCAAGATGGATTAATTCACGTAAGTCATCTTTCTGATAAATTTATTACAGACCCATCCGAAGCTGTCAAAGTATCTCAAAAAGTTCAAGTGACCGTATTGGAAGTTGATGTGGATAGAAAACGAATTTCACTTTCAATGAAAGGCGAACCTACCCAAAAATCCTCCGGACCTAAAAAAGATAAAGATAAAAAGGAAGCTCCCACTCCCGAAGGCGATATGCAAGCGAAGTTGTCTATGTTGATGGGGAAATTTAAAAACTAAGTTGAAAGTATAAAGTTCAAAGTTTAAGGTTCAAAGTTGTATAGTTTAAACTTTAAACCTTAAACTTTGAACTTTATACTTTATAATTAAAAATCAATTAGATCCTGTGCTTGTTTGGTTACTAGGTCTAACAAAAATTTATCACTAAGTATTCCTTCTTGAAAAATACTATCCAATTTAGCTAACCTTGGTTTAGAAGGTAGAACATACATATTCATATAATTAAAAATATCAGTAAGATGACTCAGCGCCAATGAACTTCCTTGTGCTCCTGAAGAGATACCTAGAAGTGCACATTTTTTATCTCTAAATCCAGCAGGATATTCCATTCCATCTATAAAAGTTTTTAGTACACCTGGGAATGAGCCATTGTATTCTGGAACAATAAAAACAAATTTTTTCGATTCGTTTACTTGTTTTACGAAGGTATTAAATAGGTCATTTTTACCTTGATTGTGGTACAACGCTGAAAAGGCAAAATCAGCAGGGAGAAGCGACAAATCAATTATTTGACTTTCTACTCCTTTATTGTCAAGCAGTTCTTTGTAAAAACCAGCAACTTTTATAGACCTAGAATCGAGTCTATTTGTAGAAGATATGATACTTATCATTATTTTTTCAATTTAAAGAATCGGATAAAGATTACCTGACCCTACTAATAAACATAACTATTTTGATATTGCAAATAAAGTTATTTATCTTTACAATCTATAGCATGCAGCGTTAAAATAATGACAAATAGTACTTTGAATATCAAGATTGAAAAAGCCAGTAAATCAAGGCTAAGTGAAACAGATTTTTCAAACTTAGAGTTTGGAGCAGTTTATTCGGACCACATGTTTGTGGTAGATTATAAAAAGGGTGAATGGACCAATCCGAAAATCACTCCTTTCCAAAATGTTAGCATGAGTCCTGCTACGTCTGTCCTTCATTATGGACAAACCGTATTTGAAGGTATGAAAGCTTATAGAGCAGACAATGGAGACATCTTGATTTTCCGCCCTGAAGCACACATCAAAAGATTGAACGCTTCTTGCGAAAGACTTTGTATGCCTTCGGTTTCTAAAGAATTATTTCTGGAAGGATTAACAGAATTAGTAAAAGAAGATAAATATTGGATTCCTTCTATGGAAGGTTGCTCTTTATATGTAAGACCATTCATGTATGCTACCGATGAATTTATCGGAGTAAAACCTTCTTCTTCTTACAAATTTATAATTTTCACTTGCCCTGTATCCGGTTATTACAAAGGAACAGTAAAAGTTATCATCGAAACAGAATATGTAAGAGCTGCCGATGGTGGTATTGGTTTTGCCAAAACTGGAGGTAATTATGCCGCATCACTGCTTCCAGCCAAACTTGCGATGGAAAAAGGATATCAGCAATTGTTATGGACCGATGCTAAAGAACATAAATATTTTGAAGAATCTGGTACGATGAATGTGATGTTTGTAATCAACGATACTATTATCACTCCTCCTCTTGGCTCATCTATTCTTGCAGGTGTAACAAGAGATAGTATTCTTACGCTAGCAAAAGATTGGGGTATAAAAGTAGAAGAAAGAAAAGTAAGTGTGGACGAAATAGTTGAAGCCATGCAAAAGGGAAAACTTCAAGATGCTTTCGGAACGGGTACTGCTGCTACCATCACACAAATCTCTGTGATCAATCACGATGGAAAAGATTATGAACTGCCTCCCGTAAACACTCGTAAGCTTTCTAATAAATTGAACGATGAACTTATGAATATAAAACTTGGGAAGTCTCCAGATAAATTTGGCTGGGTATATAGAATAAAAGCTCAATAATTTTAAAAAATAAAAAAATCCGGTATACAAACCGGATTTTTTTATTTACTATATTTTTATTTTTAACATTAAAAATAATAGCAAAACACTTATGCTACAATCCATAAATCCTTACACTCAACAACTCATAAAGGAGTATGATGAGCATTCCTTCGAAGAACTAGACATCATAACAGAAAAATCAGCACAAGCTTTCCTACTTTGGAGAAAAAAATCTTTTGTAGAACGTACGCTACTGTTTAAAAAACTTTCAACACTACTTTTGTCAAAGAAAATAGTTTTCGCAAACATTATTACTGCGGAAATGGGAAAGCCGCTTAATGAAGCGATTGCTGAAATAGAAAAATGTGTCAATGGAATAAATTATTATGCCGAAAAAGCTGAACGATTACTTCAGCCCACTAAAATAGAAACAGACGCTTCAGAATCCTATTTAGTAAACGAACCCTTAGGACCTATACTAGCCTTAATGCCTTGGAATTTTCCATTTTGGCAAGTATTCCGTTGTGCTGCTCCTGCTATGATGGCAGGCAACACAATAGTATTGAAACTCTCTCCCAATACCACTGGTTGTGCTTTGGCAATTGAAGAAGCTTTTCACGATGTAGGTTTCCCTGATGGTTGTTTTCAATCGGTGAAAATTCAAAATGAAACAAGTTCGTATTTGATTCAAAAAAAAGAACTACGTGCGGTAAGTCTCACGGGTAGTGAACGCGCTGGTTCAATAGTAGCCGCAGAGGCGGGAAAACAATTAAAGAAAACAATTTTAGAACTCGGCGGAAGCGATCCATTTATTGTATTGAAAGAGGCTGATCTTGATTATACCGTTCAGATGGCAATAATAGCCCGTTTGCAAAACGCAGGACAAAGTTGTATCGCTGCAAAAAGATTTATACTTGACAAAACGATTGCAAAAGAATTTATCGAAAAATTAATTGAACACTTAAACTTATTAAAAACAGGAAACCCTCTAGATCCTTCTGTTACTATAGGACCTATGGCAAGAATAGATTTAAAATATGGTTTGATCGAACAAGTTAAAAAGTCTATTGCTGCGGGAGCTCTACTATATTATGGTTCTCTAAACGAAAATTCTGATTCGTTTTTTTCTCCACTAATTTTGACTAATGTGAAACAAGGAATGCCGGCTTACAACGAAGAACTATTTGGACCCGTTTTTAGTATTATTGAAGTAGATACAAAAGAAGAAGCAATACGTGTTGCAAACGATAGCCCTTATGGATTAGGTGCTTCTATCTGGACAAAAAATACCGATGAAGCAAAAGAGATGGCTTTAGAAATTGAAAGTGGAATGGTCTTCATCAATGATAGTGTGCACTCAGATGTAAGGTTACCCTTTGGTGGTACAAAAATTTCTGGGTATGGAAGAGAACTTTCAGAAGCTGGGATAAAAGAGTTTGTAAATATAAAAACAATCTACCTGAAATAAAGAAACAGGAAGAGGGGAAAGTAAACAGGAAAAGTAAAATGAGTATAACAAAATTATTTTCAAGTTCCCTCTTTCTGTTTACTCTCACTCCCCTTTATAACCGAATAGTTTTTTAGTTTTTATAGCATTGAGTACTGGTTCAGGCACCATATTTTCCCAACCAGTTTGTCCTGTGCGAATCATGTCAAGCACTTTATCGGAATAGATATGAAGGATTTCAGTATTGAAATTACTTAAATCTTTGATCTTATCACTGGCTTGTAAATATTTATATAAAAATGCCAAATGTTCTGGCACTTCAAAATTTATAGAGTTATACAATTCATTTGTATTTGCCTTTATTGCTGGATAAATATATAATCGCACATTCCTACTAAATAAAGCACTGAACGATTCTAAAATTCCTCCTTTCAAATTAGTATAATACTTTTCATTGAAAATATCGGCAAGATTAAAGGGACCTAAAACAATCGAAAATTTTAATTTTGTATATCGGTTAAAGAAATCTACTAGGCGATAATATTCTTGATAATTAGAGATGAGTACATACTTACCCAAAGAAGCAAGAATATCAACCCTATCTAAAAAGTCTTTGTAATCAATCTCTCCTTCAGATTGAAGATTAGAAAGCGTAAGTTCTGCTACTTCAACAATATTTTCTGGATCGGTGATCTTCTCATCTTGCACAAACTGATCAACTCCATTTTTGAACATGTCCATATTAACATTCGTGCATGGTCTGAAGCGACTTCTTATAGCTAAAATATGTTTTTTATAAAATACATCGGCGGGTTCTTTTACTTCTCCTGTTGGGTCAAATAATGCAGAGTTAGTATACCCATATTGTACCAACCTCAGCGCCATAATGCGATTGTCCACATCTTTAAAATCAGGTCCCGAAAAACGAATCATGTCAATTTTAACACGCTCTACAGATAATTGATCCATTAGAGATTCTAGCAATAACTCAGGAGTTTTATGATAATTAAAACATCCGTATATCATATTTACACCAAAAACTCCTATGGCTTGTTGTTGTAGATTTGCGTCTTTTTCCATAAGACGAATGTGTACGACTAGATCATTGGGAGGAGATTCAGGAGATACCTGAAATCGAAACCCCATCCAGCCTTGACCCTGATTGGTCTTAGCATAATTTATGGTAACCACAGTATCTGCAAAAGCAAAAAAACGGGTTTCTTTTCCCCTTATATCTTTTAATCTATTTTCAAGTAATGCATATTCTCTATCAAGCATTTTCATTACCCTTGGTTCACATACATACCTACCTCTTTCCTCTTTGCCATAAATAGCATCACTGAAAGTCATATCATAGGCAGAGATTGTTTTGGCAATGGTCTGAGAAGCTGCACCTGCCTTAAAGAAATAAGCAGCTACTTCTTGTCCTGCACCTATCTCTGCTAAAGATCCATAGGTAGATTTATCCAGATTGACTTCCAAAGCTTTTACTTTGGAATCATATATTCTAACGCTCATTTTTTTTTCTGAAAAATTTCAATCTCAATGTAGAAAATTTTCAATTAAATGCCAAAGAATATAGTATTCACGAAACACCAGAAGACTGACCTCTACCCAAAAAACTTGCTATCTCCTTCTACCCACTCTTCGCTGTTGACGATTTACTTGATTCTGCCGACGATCAATTCGATTGTCTCTTCTCCCAACACCATTTGGATTACGCTCTTCCACTCTATCTTCTTGACGCTCTAATCGATCTTCCCTTCTCTCGAGCGTATTTTCTCTTTGGTTGAGTCTCCTGTTTCTTACTGTCTGAGCTTGAGCTGAAATAGCAATTATAAAAAGTAATAGCGTAATTTTTAAAGTTTTCATACTGTTTTTTATTACTTTGACAGATGAATCTAGCAAAGGTTTAATAAACTATCAAAAATGGCTATACTTCCTACTTTTTTTAAAACAGGTCATCGTGGATGCAGAGGCCTCTTCCCTGAAAATACGTTAACAGGTTTTCTTGAAGCAATTCAATTGGGTGCAAATACTTTAGAATTGGATATTGTAGTAAGCAAAGATGCTAAATTAGTTGTCTCACACGAGCCCTATATGAATCCAGAAATTTGTCTTCAACCCAATGGTAATGAGATAAATTCTGATGAAGATAAAAAATTTAATCTCTTTTTACTCTCGTATGAAGAAATCAAGTCCTTTGACTGTGGACTGAAATTCCATCCACGTTTTCCCAACCAAAAAAAAATAGCTTCTTATAAACCTTTACTTCATGAAGTGATTGAAACCTGTGAGAACTATATTCTTAAAAATGAACTATCACTACTATACGATATTGAAATAAAATCCGAACAAACGGAATACTCTATCTCACAACCATTACCAGAGGTATTTGCTGAAATGTTAGCGACTTATATTTTCAAAAACAATCTTGCTCAAAAAGTAATCGTGCGTTCTTTTGATCCTAAACCACTTCAGTATTTACATAAAAGATATCCCACACTTTCTTTAGCTCTAATTGTAGAAAATCATCTTTCTGCTAAAGAAAATCTTCATCATCTAGGTTTTATACCTTATATGTACAGTCCTGAATATAATCTACTTACTAACGAAGATATAACGTATCTGAAAGAAAAAAATAGTCTCATTGTACCTTGGACGGTTAATACCGAGGAAGAAATCCTGAAATTGGTAAAGTTGGAGGTAAATGGAATTATAACAGATTATCCTAATTTGTTTAAAACAATGGGGATATAGGATAATAAGAGTAAAAAGGCAGTAAATTCTTTATGGAAAATATAAAGTAGGCATTTATAAACTTAAAAAAAGCGCTTTCTTTTTGATAAGCCACAAAATATTTTATTTTTGTGTACAATATATAATCGCTAGAAAATACAAAAATGAGTGTACTTGTAAATAAAAATTCAAAAGTTATCGTTCAGGGCTTTACTGGAACTGAAGGTACTTTTCACGCAGGTCAGATGATCGAATACGGAACAAACTTGGTAGGTGGTGTTACACCTGGCAAAGGGGGCTCTACACATCTTGACAAACCTGTATTTAATACAGTAGAAGAAGCTGTTAAAAAAGCTGGTGCTGATGTTTCTATTATATTTGTACCTCCTGCATTTGCAGCAGATGCTATTATGGAAGCTGCCGATGCTGGTATCAAAGTTATTATATGTATTACCGAAGGTATTCCTACCAAAGACATGGTCAATGTAAAAGAATACTTAAGAGGTAAAAACTGTAGGTTGATCGGACCTAACTGTCCTGGTGTTATGACTCCTGGCGAAGCCAAGGTTGGAATTATGCCTGGCTTTATCTTCAAAAAAGGTACTATTGGTATTGTTTCAAAATCAGGTACACTTACTTATGAAGCAGTAGATCAATTGACAAAAGCTGGTTTAGGACAAACGACTGCAATCGGAATAGGAGGAGATCCAATTATCGGAACTACTACTAAAGAAGCGGTAGAATTGTTGATGAACGATCCAGAAACAGAAGGTATTGTAATGATCGGAGAAATAGGTGGAGGAATGGAAGCGGAAGCAGCTCGTTGGATCAAAGCACACGGTACTAAACCTGTTGTTGGATTCATAGCTGGACAAACAGCTCCTCCAGGTAGAAGAATGGGACATGCAGGTGCTATTGTAGGTGGTGCAGAAGATACTGCTGCTGCTAAAATGAAGATCATGGAAGAGTGTGGTATACATGTAGTGCAATCTCCAGCAGATATCGGAGAGACAATGGTAAAAGCTTTGAAAGAATTTAAAGTGAAAGCTTAAATCTAGATTCTGGATGTCAGATATATTAATTAAAAAAGCCACTTTATAAAAGTGGCTTTTTTAATTAATTTGGTTATTTATTGGTAAGCTAACGAGAACAAGGGGAACGCATAGTGCTGCGTAAAAAAAAGCTGTTTGTGAAGACAATCAACAGCGGCTACGGACACAAACAAAGGCGAGAATTATTATATTAGAAGTGATACGAATATAGGTGTTTCACAACAGGTGCTGTGTCAGGGGACCAAGGCTATTCAAATAAGGAATTAATAGCAATCAAAATCTATTTACCTTTCTATGTTCATAAACTAAATACTATTAGTCAGTGTGAGTTGGAGTGTGAGTCTTAAAAAATAAACTTTATTTCTTATTTGAATAGCATTGGGGACACAGCACGGAGTAAAGAACGCATTACAGTATAGTTAAGCACGAAGGCACAGCCTACTGCAAACGGGGGGGGTAGGTATAAACTTATTTATTAGGATATTTAAACTCGAAAAGTTTATGAAAATCAATAGTTTTTTCTTCATTACATCTACTTAAAAAAGTTTCCTTAATTAAAATTTCGTTTGGATATTTATTCAATAATTCTTTAGGATAATAATCCCCATTTCTATAATAATTCTCCCTAATTAGAAATCCATATAAATCATCGAATTTAATATTTCGTTCATACCAATATCCATCATCATGTTTTTTCATAATAACATACTGCATATAATTTTTATTTCTTGCAACTACCGTTATCGAAAAAATAATAAAATCTTTTTTTGTTGAAGGGGTATAATTTAATAAACAGTAAGGAGTTTTTATTGAAAAATCTTTATTTGTAGAATAAATTGTTTCTTCATCAGCTTTAATTATGATTTCAGTACCTAATAAAGAATATTGGGATTCTTCTAATGGCCTTTTTCCTTGAACAATCGCCATTATAAAAAATGAAGGGTTTGCGGTTTTGTTATGCTTTTGAAAAATATTTATGTCCAGATAACTATCACCTCCATTTAATGAATTTAATATAGTAACTGATTTATCTAGATTTGAAATTGTGCTATTTAAAATGGTAGTTTGTTTTTCGCTCGAGTTTATATCTTGAAATAATTTAAACAAAATTCCGAACCCTGCTATAATTAACCCTAGGGCACTAGCAAGAGCAACTAAATATTTTGGATCAAATGTTTCCATAGCAAAAAACAACCCGAAAAGCATTATGATAAAACCAATTACTATAAAAATAAGCACCATTGTTTTTTTAAAATTTATACTTTTTATATCCATTATTCTTGATATTACAACTTTTTTGAAATGAATAATTTATATGATTTTTTTAACCAAATTCATTACTTTAATAGGTTTAAATAATTTGCTTCTTTAAAATTAATTGAAACTACTGGCCCTAAAAAACCATTTCCTAAACTAATAATCTGCTCGATATCTATTGTAAAATAACAATAATTTCCCCCACCGTGCTTTTAATGTCATTAAGTTAATAATTTGTTATTTCCAGGGTCTTTGGCACATAGAACACATCTTTAATAGCAAACTGTGTATTGTTCCTAAGGTAAGTTTATAAGTTACACATTTGTTTACATTGTAAATATACAATTTAGTTTTAATCCTGAAATAGGTTTACAGGTTCTGTTTTTCTTGTCCAATAGTTTTTCCATAGTCTTTCTGTTTTTATATTGTTTACTTGTACATATTCTGAGGTTAGATTATTAATACTCATATCGGGCCTCTCTTCATTATAAAGAGTAATAACCTTGCTTAAAAGCTATTTAGCCTGAATTATATTTTCTACAAGATATCCACTCCGTGCTGTGTCAGACAGAGCAATTGTCACTATGAAACAGCTTCATTCTAGCAGGAGACAGCACGGAGTAGTTTTTTAGTTGAGATAAAAATTAATAATATTCCGTCTGGGTTTGTGTCCGTAGCCGCAGATTGTGTCTTCACAAGCTACTTTTCACTATGCAACACCGCGGTTAGATTCAGAAATCTGGATACGACTCTAGCAAGAAAGTAGAACTATCTAATCAATATGTAAGAGATTTCAATCTTGAGGCTTCGTCAAACGGCCAGAGGACTGAAAAAATATTGGTCACTCGCCGCGCTATCGCTTGTCAAGCGACTGCGGAAGCGGTAGCTCGTATGGCTTAATTACGATATTTTTTATTGGGGTGCTGACTGGTATGAAAAACAGCATAAATAATAATCTGTTCTTTCTCTTTCTTATACATCACTATATAGGGAAAACCACGAAGCAATGCCTGACGTTGCTGTTTATGTTTCTTCGCGTATAACACTGGATCCAAATCAATACGTTTGTAACAGTCTTCCAAACGTGCTATGAACTTCTCCCCTAAACCATGACGCTTATCTTAGTAGCACTCATAGGCTTTTTTCATTTCCTCTAAGGCTTCATCCCTGATAATGAATTCATGATCGCTCATTTCTTACGGCCCTTTCTGATTTCTTTTTTCGCTTCTTCCCAACTATAAGATTTACCTTCACCTTTCTTATGACTAGCCTCTCTCTGATCTAATATCTTTTTATGGACAGGACTTAATACAAAACCTTCTTCTTCCTCTACTTTCGTACTCAAAATCTTATATACTGCTTCCAGAAAACTATTGTCCTCTATCTGATCAATTGCTTTATAAAGGTGCTTTTTCAATACTGTCTTTGTCATATGTTTCCCGTTTTGCTTTACCCTAAGTTACGTATTTTCTATTCTCTTAAACAAAGGTAGGCTTTTTATTTTTTACCCCAGTTTGCCGTAGGCAGTGCACAAATATCAAAACTGTAAGCTTAAATCAGTATGAGACAAACTGTAAACTTATTTTAGGACGAGACAGAGTCTTTACTATTTGTTAAAGACAATTTTGTTAGATTTTTCATGTTTCAATACGAGGCCATTTCCATGCATAGCGGATAATTAGACAAAGAAGAACGACTTCTACAACAGCGCCAAACACCATGTGTATCCAAGTCTCTCCCGCCAAATTAAACAACATAAAAGGAATATACACCGCAGCT
>JANOTP010000277.1:0-9019 GCA_031416415.1 Cytophagales bacterium
AAAAAAGTTAGCCTTCTGGCCCAATGACCAATATTTGAATTTATGGGTATGTGATATCTCTGATGGATATCTTGGCTATGCTCAATTCCCTAATAATTCTGGTTTAGTTGGCTTAGATCCGTTTATGGGGTCAGATCCAACAGATGGTGTGGTAATTGATTATGCCACTTTCGGAACAATTGGTACCAGTACTTTTCCTTACGATAAAGGAAGAACAGCGACACATGAGGTAGGACATTGGTTAGGTTTACTTCATATTTGGGGAGACGATTTTTGTGGAGATGATTTTATATCCGATACTCCTACCCAAGAAGATTTAACAGGAGGTTCGTCTTGTAGCTCAACTACGTCTAGTTGTACAGGACCTACAACAACTAATATGATCGAAAATTACATGGATTATTCTGCAGATGCCTGTATGAATATTTTTACAAAAGATCAGAAAGATAGAATGAGGATAGTGATGGATATTAGTCCTAAGAGAAAGTCTCTCTTAAATTCTTCTGGTTGTTGCCCCGTTGGAAATAAATTTTCTATTCCCTATAAAATAGATTTTGAAGATTTTAGTTATTTAACGGATAACTGGACTGTATTGAATTTAGATGCCGCAAGTTCTTATTCTAAACAATGGACGCACGTTACACCAGGAGCTTATGGACAAAGCAATAATGCTTTTATGATTGAAAATGACAGCGTATATACTACTGTAGATAGCACTTATGTAGATATGTTTGTATCTCCTTATACCGATCTTACCAGTGCCGTTAAACCAACACTAGATTTTGATTTGGCTTATGCATACGGCACAAATTCTTTTCAAACGGATAGTCTCGTTGTTTCATACAATACAGGTTGCAAAGAGCAGTGGGAAAATATTCAAGTTCTCTATGGAAGTAATTTAATCACCACGCCTCGGATAGCAAATTATTTCTCTCCAACACTAGAAGAATGGAAAAAAATCACAGTGGATTTAAGTCCGTTGAACACTAGGAAATATATAAAATTCAGGATTGCTGTTTACTCTAAAGGGATTAATAAACTTTATATTGATAATATTAACGTTTATAAAAGGCAAGATAATTTTGAATTGAAAATCTATCCTGTTCCAGCCCATGAATCAATAAATGTAGAAGTATTGTTTACCGGTTATAAAGATGTAAAAATCGAAGCATTCAACACACTTGGAAAGAAATTATTTGAAAGAGAAAAAACGAATACTAGTAGTTTTTTAGAAGTTATAAATATTATTGACCTTGAAGCTGGAATTTATATTTTTAAAGCAACATCAGGTTCACAAGTGAGTGTTAAAAAGATAGTGGTGTATTAATAAAGTTTTCTTCTGTAAATTTTAGACTAGTGTAATTTATAGAAGAATATAGTTTGTATTTTTAGTTAACTAATTTTTTATATGTATTTTTTACGTTCAGGTATTCCGTTTGTTCGGTTTCTAATAGTGTTTATGGTAGGAATTTTCCTTGGTATTTTCGGTAAAGTACAACTTCCATACCTATTACTTTTTTCTTGCTTGGCACTATATTGCATAGTGTATTATTTTGAAAAAAAAAGATTCAAACTTTTTTTTCTTAAATCAACGATAGCGCATGTTCTGCTTATATTAATAGGAATTATTATCGTGGAAGAAAGAACTGAAAAAAATAAAACAGATCATTATCTTCATTCTCTGGAATACCTAGAATTATATCAAGCAAAGATAATTACTACTCCAGAATATACATCCAAGACAGTTAAAGTTGTTCTAGAAGTTGTTAAACTTAAAACAAATAAATCCATTTGGATAATTAGCACAGGAAAACTTATCGCTTATATTCGCAAAGATAGTTTGTTGAATTTACAAAAGGGGGATGTACTAATTGTAAAGGGAAAACCTTCTTTACCTCCTATGATTGCTAATCCAGAGCAGTTTGATTATGCAGATTATCTTTCGTTGAAAAATATTTATGCTGTTCATTTTTTCACTAAAAACTCTTTTGCGAAGATTGGTAATGAACCTTCTTTTTGGTTGATACAATTGGCTGATAATTTTAGGAATTTTTGTGACCTAACCTTAAAAGAAGGTATTAAAGGAGAAAATGAATATCGAATAAGTAGTGCATTATTATTAGGGGTAAGATCCGGACTAGACGAGGAAATATCCGAAGCTTATTCTGCTACTGGAACAGTCCATGCCTTAGCCGTATCAGGTTTGCATGTATCGTTAATTTATTTTATTGTTATTTTTATTTTTGGCTCAATAAAAAAAGTCACCTATGGAAAATATATTTTTGCAGTAGTTTCTATTTCCATTTTTTGGTTTTATGCTCTTGTCACAGGGTTTTGCCCTTCAGTGGTAAGAGCAGTAACGATGTTTTCAGTATTTCTAATCGCTAATATTTCGAAACGGAATTCTGGAATTTTCAATACACTTGCCTTTTCTGCTTTTATTATTTTATGTATAGAACCTTTTTGGTTGCTCGATATTGGATTTCAGTTTTCTTTTTTAGCAGTAGTGGGGATTGCCTACATTTATCCGATTTTATATATCTGGTGTGAACCTAAAAATACAATACTGGATAAATTATGGTCACTAATTTGTATTTCAATGGCAGCACAAATAGCAGTAGCACCGTTGAGTATTTATTACTTCCATAGTTTTCCGCTTCTTTTTCTACCGTTCAATATGTTAATAGTGCCCCTGTCTTCTGTAGCTCTATATACAGGCTTAGCGGGCTTAATACTCTTTAAAATTAAACTACTTTCAAGCATAGCTTTTTTAATTACGGAATATTTGATTCGTTTTATGAATTATATAGTTCAGGTCCCCTCTGGTTCTGAATTTTTAAAAATAGAATTTCTATATCTTAACCTCTTTGAATTAGTACTCGCTTATCTAAGTATACTATTTTTGTTTTTTTCTTTAAAGCATAAACGTTATAAAAGTTTTGTTTATGCTTCCTATTTCTTTTTTATATTTATTTTTTTTATCTGCTTTTATATCCGTCTAAGTAATGAAAAGAGTTCATTTGTTTTATATAATGTAAAAGCGAAAACTATTGTATCGCTTATCCATAAAGGGAACGCAGTAGTTTTATCGGATAGTTTATTAACTAAAAAAGATAAAATAGTGCGTTATAATTTTTACAACTACCTGTCAAAAGAAAGGATAAGGAGTTTGACTTTTATTTCCTTTAATGATTCTACTCATCTGGCGATAAAACAATATCCTTTTGGTCAATTTATAGTTTGGAAAGGGTTAAAAATACTGCGTGTCGAAAAAGAAATAGGGGAGGAGCAGTTAGTTAATTTTATAAATAAAATAGATATTCTTATCATAAGTAATAACGAACTATATAAGAAACTTAGCTTTTTAAAATTGTCGTCTTCCCCTTTTATTTTAATAGATTCTTCTATAAAAGAAAAACCTTCTGAAGGGTCAGAAGGTTTTTATGATGTTAGAAAAAGAGGAGCTTATGTATTTGAAAAGCGATAATGCTATTTATTTTTTCACATCTTCGCTGTAAGCTCTTAGTATTTCTGCTACGCTCCATGCTTGTGAAATACAGCCTTTAGGAAGATGAGGCGCATCACCATCAAAAATTTCAGAGATGGTACCAATACCTGCATCTGAGAAATGATGTTGAAAATTATTCAGAAGTCGCTCTACAACCATTCGTCCTGCATCGCCTTCTAATCTTATTTTTGCAGTGATGTATGGACCCAAAAGCCAAGACCAAACTGTGCCCTGATGATAAGCACCATCTCTCGACCATTGGTTACCACCGTAATGACCTTCATAACGATAGTGCTCTGGCGAAAGGCTTCTTAGTCCATAAGGTGTAAGAAGATGTTCTTCCACCGTTTTCAAAACCGAAAGCGATGTAGCTTTATCTAAAAGTTCGTAAGGAAGACTAAGTGCAAAGATCTGGTTTGGTCTGATGTCGTCATTTTTTTCATGGATATTTATAAAATCATATAAATATCCTTTGTCTTTTATTACAAAAGCTTCTTTGAAAGCTTTTTTTACATTTTCAGCTTTTTTAAGATAGTCTGTTTTTTCTGTTGTATCCCCTTTTAAAGCTGCAATATCCGATAGGATCATCAAGGCATTGTACCATAGAGCGTTTATCTCTACTGCTTTTCCCATTCTTGGAGTTACTACCCAGTTTCCTATTTTAGCATCCATCCAAGTAAGTTGAACACCGTATTCACCTGCAAATAATAAACCGTCTGGCTCAACGTGTATATCATAGTGAGTGCCACGTTCGTGCCAAGTAATAATATCTTTTAAATGGGAATAAAGTTCTGTAATTACAAATTCTTTATCTCCTGTATATTCTAAATATTTTTTAATAGCTACAAAATACCATAAGGTGGCATCTACAGTATTGTATTCAGGAGTTTCACCCGAATCAGGGAAGCGGTTAGGAATAAGGCCTTGATTGATGTGTTGTGAAAAAGCACGAAGGATTCTTTTTGCATCGTCGTATTTTTTATTTACCAAACATATTCCAGGCAATGCAATCATTGTATCTCTTCCCCAGTCAGAAAACCAGTGATAGCCTGCAATGATTGTTTTTAAATCTTCACCACGTTTTACTACAAACTGATCTGCAGCCAAGGCAAGTGTTTTAGTAAGATTATTTTGTACTGGTAATTGTTCTATTAATTCCTCTCGGCGTTTTTTCTCACCTGCAAGAAGTGTTTCCGCTTCCAAAGAAGAAAATTCTGCAGTAGAAATTACTACACCAAGTTTACTTCCCTGTTTAAGAGATATACTAAAGTTGCCATGGCTAAATAAATCTTCTGAGAAACTCAATCCACGTGCTTGTTCTTCTTTATATTCAAAATTTAAAAACCAGTTAGCATGATACCGGAAGGAGGAACCTTTAACTTGAATGCAAATAGGAGGTACAGCATCGTATGTTTTTAAGGTAAGGACATCTTCTCCAAAAACTACTTCACGATCTATAAAATCATTTGCTTTTGATAAACTATGATAATCGCGACCTGCAACAAATGGTTTTAATTCCATTGTGAAAGCAGCAGGTGCTTTTTTTACTTCGTAGCTAACTACTATTATATCTTTGCCATGTATGGCGGCTATTGTTTTTTCAATTTCTATTTCACCTATAGTGTAATGAAATACGGGAAATAGTCCTTGCGTAAATTTTGTGAAATTTTTCAGACCACTATCACAGATACTTCCAGGAAATTGATTTGCCTGTAGTTCGAATCGATTAGTACCTACTACGATGGTTTCTTCAAGTTTGGAAAGTGCTACAATACGTCCTACAGGCGGTTTTGTAGCAATTACAAACATGCCATGGTAGTTTCTTGTATTAGTACCACAAATGGTCGAACTCGCCCAGCCTCCTAAGCCATTGGTTTCTAGCCATTCCTTTGTTGAAGCTTTCTCAAAATGCTGAGTTACTTCTTTGTTAAATGTAATTTCCATTTAAAAAAATTATTTAAGGTCCTTGTAGGATGGAAAATTACAAATTATTTGAATGTGTAGACGTATGGTTTATTAAAATATTTCAATTTTTTGGATAAAGAACTTTTTTTAGTGTGTTTGTGTAATAATCGCGTTTCTTGTGGCTAAACTTCAATATGTTATTAACTTACTTATTAACAGTTACTTAATTTTTTTAGTAGTTTAAATTGTAATCTTTTTTATTTAAAACTGTTCTAAATTACACATGTTTATAATTCCCCAACTTCAAATAATCCATTGTTTGTCAATATTTTATTCACTTTCTATCTACGTTTTATACTAAAACTGGTTAAAAAGGGCAAAAAAGCAGTTTGAATAAATCAATTCGGATACTACATTTGTGCGTCTCCTAAAAAGAGGTAGCCATAATATACGGATAAAACAAGTTTTTATATGTCCTTGAAAATAGTACAAAATAGGTTTTCGCGTTTAACGTTTCTCGTTCTTCTAACCTTATTTATTAGCTTTTCCCAATCCTTTGCGCAAGCTGATAAGGCTGTAGTCGCTGGTGCTGATCCCGCTGTTTTAGCTGCTGGAAAAGCATTATTTGAAGGTAACTGTAAGACTTGTCATGCAGTACACAGCAAAAAAGTAGGTCCAGCCTTGAAAGATATTCTTAAAAGAAGAGACATCACTTGGGTTAAGAAATTTGTTCGTAACTCTGAAAAGGTTATTAATGTAGAGAAAGATCCCTACGCTGTTGCTTTGTATAAAGAGTACAACGGTACTTCAATGACTACCTTCCCAACGTTTAAAGACGAAGAGATTGAGTCGATTGTAGCGTATATAATGGACGCTACCGTAAACGATATTCCAAAGGCAGTAGAAGTTAAAGTAGAACCTGGTCAAACGGCTGGAGCTCCTAAAGACGACTACTCTGATCTTATTTTAATCCTTACAATATTTACATTAATTTTAGTTGCTATCACATTAATAGTATTCATCACCGTTATTAGAAAATATCTAAAAGATAAAGAAGCAACGCTAGACGAAGACGATAAAGAAATTACCAACCAAAAATTTGGCTTAGGTGTTATCTTCAAAAGCAAAGCATTCATAGTTTGTATCTGTATCTTGTTTACATGTGTTACTGTTCGTTCTTGTTGGGTTGGGTTAATGTCTGTAGGTGTTGAACAAAACTACGCACCAATACAACCAATACCATTTAGCCACAAACTACACGCTGGTAATCTTAAAATTGATTGCGGCTATTGCCACACAGGTGTATACAGAGGCAAACAAGCAAATATTCCTGGTGTTAACATTTGTATGAATTGCCACAGCCAAGTGAAAGAAGGACCTAGTGGAGCAAATGGAACAAATGCTATTGCAACGCTAAGAGATCATTATCAAAAAAACAGACCTATCCAATGGGTACGTGTACACAATCTTCCTGACTTAGCCTACTTTAATCACTCTCAGCATACAGTAGCTGGTGGTCTTGAGTGTAAACAATGTCACGGTCAAATAGACTCTATGGAAGTTGTAAAACAATTTTCAAATTTAACAATGGGATGGTGTATTAACTGTCACAGAGAAACTGCTGTAAATGGCAAAGACAACGCATACTACGACAGATTATTGAAATCGCACGACGATAAGGTAACTGCGGGTATAAGAAAAGGCGACATGAAAGTGGAGCATATCGGTGGTCTTGAATGTTCAAAATGTCACTATTAATCGTAAAGAATAAAGCCTAATTCATATAGTTTTTATGAAAGAGAATACAAAAAAATACTGGAGAGGCGTTGAAGAGTTATCAAACGACCCTGAGTTTTCAAAAAATGCAGAAAGGGAATTCCCTGAGTTCGTAGCTTTGAAAGAGCAGGATGGAACTAATTCTTCAGAAGGTAGCAACAGAAGAGATTTCTTAAAGTTATTAGGTTTCGGTCTTGGTGCTGTAACATTGGCAGCTTGTGAGGCTCCTGTTAAAAAAGCAATTCCATACTTAAACAAACCAGAAGAAATCGAGCCTGGTACTAGTAATTATTATGCTTCTACTTTTGTAGACGGTGGTGATTATTGTAGTATTTTGGTTAAAACAAGAGAAGGTCGTCCCATCAAACTAGATGGAAATACTCTTTCTCCTATTTCTAAAGGTGGTACTTCTGCAAGAGTTCAAGCAGCCGTATTATCACTTTACGATCAAACGAGACTTCAATCTTTTCAGAAAAATAAAGTTGCAATCACTGATGTTGCAAAAGCAGATAAAGAAATTTCCGACAAACTTTCTGCCATAGCAGCCTCTGGAGCAGCGATCAGAATTGTTTCTCAAACAATTTTAAGTCCTTCTACAAAAGCGATCATCGCTGACTTCAAAACTAAATACCCAACTACCGAACATGTTGCTTACGATGCTGCTTCAGCATACGGAATACTTAAAGCAAATCAAACTACCTTTGGTAAGTTTGTACTACCTTCTTATGATTTCTCTAAAGCCAGCATTATTGTAAGTTTTGGAGCAGATTTCCTTGGAACTTGGATCTCGCCTACAGAGTATTCTTCTCAGTATGCTATCACTAAAAGACTTGGTAAATCTAAAAAAACAATGAGTCGTCATTATCAGTTTGAGACTAATCTTTCTCTAACAGGTAGTAACGCTGATTACAGAGCTACAATAAAACCATCAGAAGAAGGTCTTTATGTAGCGGCCCTATACAACCAAGTGGTTGGACCATTAAAAGGAAAAAAACTAGGTATTGAAAGCACTTTGAAAAACCAAGCAATGGTTAAAAAAGCAGCGGACGATCTTATAGCAAAAAAAGGTGAATCACTTGTAGTGTCTGGTTCAAACGATCCAAACGTTCAGATTCTTATAAATGAAATTAACAGTGCCCTTGGAAGTTATGGTACTACAATAAATTTAGCTAATCCTTCTTACCAAAGACAAGGCGATGATATTGCGATGAGCAATTTCGTTGACGATGTTAAAGCTGGAAAAGTTGGAGCGGTAATTTTCTACAATGCAAATCCAGTTTACGATTTCGCAAGAGGTCTTGAGTTAGGAGAGGCATTGAAATCTGTAGGTTTAAAAATATCTTTCAACGAAAGAGTAGATGAAACTACAGCTCTATGCGATTATGCTTGCCCTGACAATCATTTCTTAGAATCATGGGGTGATGCGCAACCAAAGAAAAATTCTTATAGCCTTATTCAACCAACAATAGCTCCTGTATACAAAACTAGATCGGCTCAAGAGAGTCTTCTTATTTGGTCAGGTACTACAACTGGTTATTATACTTATCTAACCAACTTCTGGGGAAATACTATTTTAAATGGTGCTTCATGGGACAAAACATTGCACGATGGTGTGTTAGAAGTTAGTTCTACAGAAGAAGCGGCTACTGAAGGTGTTTTTGAAACAGCAGCTGTTGAGTCAGCAATTAGCGCTACTTATAAAGCAGTTCAAGGAATCGAAGTAAAATTATATGAAAAAGTAGGTCTTGGATGGGGCTCTCAAGCTGCCAACCCATGGTTACAAGAATTACCAGATCCAATATCGAAAGCAACTTGGGACAATTACGTTGC
>JANOTP010000278.1:0-17522 GCA_031416415.1 Cytophagales bacterium
ATCTTGAATAGCCGCAGGATTAATTGATAGTACATCTCTTACAAAATTCTGATTAGTATCGTATTCTTTTATAATTAAATCATCAAAATAAACCTTTCCTCCCGTACCCGTTTTCTGTCCAACTAAGGCAGGAAGTCCGAGTTTAATAGCAGGATCAGTAACATGATATTTTACTCCTTGCAAAAAAGTCCAGTCGTTTGTACCACTTGAGATAATGGGATTTGAAAATGTACCAGTGTACCACGTAGCCGATCCAGTGGTACTAATAAGATCTTCGTCTGGATATTTACCTCCCTCGCCAAGGCTTGTCCAAGAAGTGTTTTGGTGAGTATATTCTATTGGAGCATAGAAATGAAACGTATACGCTACATTTTTATCTGTAACTCTAAAGAAGTTCATATTTTCATTTGAATTCCAGTTACTACCTACACCGTTTACTCTTTCAATAATTATCATATGATTAGAATCTACTCTTCTTATCGTATCAACTAATTGCTGAGCAAGTATCTTCCATTGCGAGATAGAACTAGTTACTACGGGTTCATTTACCAAATCATATCCTGCAATCGTAGGCTCGTTTGCATATTTTTTTGCAATGCTATTCCAAAGTGCTTTTAATCTTTTCTGATTTTCTGGTACGGTCCAAAGATTTCCGCCATTTCCTGTAGATTGAAAACCTCCTTGAGGCACATGCATATTGAGTATTAGATAAATATTATTATTTTTTGCCCATTCTATGTTCTGCTCTATCCAATCCCAACCAGGAGATTTATATTGATATGGATTAGCATCGTCTTCAAACGTTTTATAATTTATATAAAAACGAATAACATTCATTCCCATATCTTTTACTCTTTCATAATCAGCTTCTGTATGATGAGTGGTGGGTAAAACATTATCGGTCCATACTTCATTCCCAAAACATACACCACGAAATTGAACAGGAACGCCATTGGCATCAAGTATTTTTTTGCCTTCTACATGAACGGTGGTGTAATTAGGTTTACCATCATCATCCTTGTCTATTGAAACTATATCTTTCTTTTTACAAGAAAAAGACACTATTAGAATCAATGCAACTACTATTCCTCCCAGATATTTCATCTACATTTTTATTTTATTAAACTTAAAAATACAATTTTATATAGATATATTTCTATAATGTAGATTAAATTACTGTTACTTTTTAAGGATATCAACATTCACATTAGGCCAACCCAATTTGATATTCCGCCAATATCTTCGTAAATCGCATCATTAAAATACGTTAACGATTACATTAATATTAGTCAAAATGAGCAAAAAGAACAGAAAATTAGATTCCAAAGAAGTAGGACTTGAAGTAGGGCTGATTTTATTTAAATATTTTCTAAATACAGAATATTTGCATTATGGCTATTTCTCTAATGGATTGGCAACAGAAGTTCAAAACCTTTCTCAAGCACAAATAAATTATGCGGAATTTCTAAAAGGAAATATTCCTGCTGGTGTAAAAACTATACTTGACGTAGGTTGTGGTTCTGGACGTTTTGCCTTAGAACTTTCTAACTCGGGGTACAAAGTAGACTGCGTATCTCCAGGTTCTATTCTTACCGAACATGCACGCAAATTACTGGGCGACAAATGTCATATTTTCAACAGCAAATTTGAAGACGTAGTCACGGACAAAAAATACGACATGATTATGTTCAGCGAAAGTTTCCAATATATCAATATGGACGCTTCCCTTACAAATGCCTTGAAATTTATGAACCCAGGTGGACACATCATGATTTGCGATTTCTTCAAAACAGATCCTGAAAACAAAAGTATGCTTGGTGGTGGTCACCAATATCATGAGTGGCTAGAAGTGATAAAAAAATATCCTCTTACCTTAGTAACGGAGAAAGACATTACAAAAGAAACGGCTCCTACAATTGATTTAGTGCACAAATTATCTGCTGAAGTTATTCATCCAATTTACACCTTATTGTTTATGTTATTGGAAGACCGCTATGCTTGGATCGCAAAATTTATCCGTTGGAAATACAAAAAGAAATTAGAAAAAATGGAGAACAAACACTTCAAAGGAGAGCGCAATGGTGCTAATTTCCAGAAGTACAAAAAGTATATGTTCTACCTATATAGTAGTAAACAATAAATAGGTAGAGGGAATAGCAAATCTTCTATTCCCTCTACCTCCTCACTAAATTTTCTATGTCGCTCTCTGCAAAATGGCAAAAACATATTCTTCAATTTCGCTTTGAGGCAGGTACTTCGAGAGGCATTCTAACCACAAAAGATACTTGGTTTATTAGTATCTGTGATAAAAAAAATCCTTCCATAATCGGCATAGGAGAATGTGGCCCTCTCAAAGGCTTAAGCCCTGATGACAGACCAGATTTTGAAACAAAACTTCAAGCGGTTTGTGAAAAAATAAATTTTTTATCTCACTCGAAATTTTCTATTCAAAATATCCTAAACGACTTTTCTTTACAAGAATTCCCTTCTATAGTATTTGGAATTGAAACTGCTTTACTAGATTTAAAAAATGAGGGGAAAAGAATAATTTTGCCTTCCCCATTCTCCGAAGGCAAAGAAAGTATTCCAATCAATGGTCTCGTATGGATGGGAGATGAATTGTTTATGCAAAAACAATTGGAAGAAAAAATAGTACAAGGTTATTCGTGTATTAAACTAAAAATAGGTGCAATTGATTTTGATACGGAAATTCGACTAATCGAAAGCATTCGAAAGCGTTTTTCAGCAGCCGAAATAACGATTCGAGTAGATGCTAATGGAGCATTTGGCATGGAAGAAGCAAAAGAAAAATTAAAAATACTTTCTCGATTTTCGCTTCATTCTATTGAACAGCCTATAAAATCAGGGCAAAGAGAGGCAATGCAAGAACTATGTAAAATTACTCCATTGCCCATAGCTTTAGATGAGGAGCTTATAGGTATTTATTCTGCAGAAGATAAAAAACAATTGTTAACATTTATTAAACCGCAGTATATAATTTTAAAACCAACATTAATAGGAGGTATAGAAATGAGTCTAGAGTGGATTCGTCTTGCAGAAAAAAATTCCATCGGTTGGTGGATCACTTCAGCATTGGAATCTAATATTGGGCTTAATGCAGTCAGCCAATTGGCCGCCTCACTCAATGTGAGTATGCCCCAAGGTCTTGGTACTGGACAACTATATCAGAATAATATTGATTCACCCCTTACTATAGATCATGGTCAACTTTATTATGATACTTCAAAAAAATGGGATTTGAGTATTTTTTCTTAAATTAGTTTGTACGTACAATAAGTAATAATTACACAAGGCAATCATGGAATCAAAACTACATTCAAAAGGAAATTTTCTATTTTTCAATAAAGATTACATAGCAGAATTTGTTTATGGAGGCATTGACGGTGCTATTACTACCTTTGCAGTGGTAGCAGGAGCTTATGGAGCCAACCTTTCAATTTCGGTTGTAATTATTCTTGGAGTTGCCAATCTATTAGCTGATGGATTTTCTATGTCGGTAGGAAATTTTTTATCTACTAAAGCTCAAAGAGACAATTATGAAAAACATAAAGCCATCGAATATTGGGAAATAGAAAACATGCGAGAAATAGAAATTGAAGAAATAAGAGACATATACTCAAAAAAAGGTTTCAAAGGAGAATTGTTAGAACAGGTTGTTGCTACTATTATTTCCGATAAAGCCGTATGGGTAGATACCATGATGAAAGAAGAATTGAACATGGAAAAAGATGAAAGAGCTCCCATTAAAACTGCTTCTGCCACCTTCATAGCTTTTTTAACTATAGGCTTAATACCGCTCCTCTCCTATTTAATTTCTTGGATATTCGATTTAGATAAAACTAATTTATTTCTATACTCTTGTATACTTACTGGAGTTGGCTTAGCGATTGTAGGCTATTTCAAAAGTCTTGTAACAGAAAAAAATAAATTTTTGAGTATTGCGGAAACGCTTATCCTTGGGGGAATTGCAGCAGGACTATCTTATGTAGTAGGAGCTCTGTTAGAAAAAATGTTTGTTTAACGACTAAGCAAGAACTAAATGAATCCTGAACAGATTTCCATAAAAGATTTCTCTTACTTACTTCCTCACGAACGTATTGCACAATTTCCTCTTCCCATCAGAGATGCTTCTAAATTATTAATTTATAATGAAGGTAGCATAACAGAAGATACCTATTCTAATTTAGACCATTACTTACCACCTGAGTCCATTCTTATTTTTAACGATACTAAAGTAGTACAGGCAAGATTATTTTTCCAAAACAGCAAAGGAGAACAAATAGAAATTTTTTGTCTAGAGCCTGCACATAAAAATGATTTAGTGCTTTCTATGGCTTCTTGTGGTAAAGTTCAATGGAGATGCCTAGTTGGGAAGGTAGCTAAATGGAAAGAAAAAAATATCTTTTGTTCTTCTACTTTAATTTCTATTGAAGCAGAAATAATAAGCAGAACAGTAGATACTTTTCTAATAGAATTTCGATGGAATCCAGAAACCTATAGTTTTGCCGAAGTTTTACAAAATGCAGGCGTAATGCCTATACCGCCCTACTTAAAACGCACCACTGAAGAAATAGATACTCAACGCTACCAAACAGTTTATGCGCGTGAAGAAGGCTCCGTTGCTGCTCCTACAGCAGGGTTACATTTCACTACTGAGGTTTTCGAAAAATTAGCGCTAAAAAATATTCATCCTATATACGTGACACTTCATGTGGGTGCGGGGACTTTTAAACCCGTAAAAGCTCCTATCATGTCGGAACACGAAATGCATTCTGAAATTATAGATGTACCTATCACTACTATCCAAAGAATTGTTTCTTCTATCGGAAAACCAATCGTAGCTGTGGGAACTACCTCTCTTAGAACTATTGAAACCTTTTACTGGCTGGGTGTCAAAATTCTCACCAATCAAGACTCAAACAACGATTTTTTGGAACTAAAGCAATGGGAACCTTATCAACTCTCTGCTACAAGCATAAATGCAAAGGATGCCTTAGAAGCATTAATAAACTGGCTTGAAAATAAAAAAACAACTAGACTAATCTGTACAACAAGTCTATTAATTGTTCCTGGTTACAAACTAAAAATTGCAGATGCCCTACTCACTAATTTTCATCAACCAGAAAGCACTTTAATGTTACTTGTAGCTACAGTGATGGGTAACGATTGGAAAACTGTATACCAATACGCACTCGAAAATAATTTTAGATTTCTAAGTTATGGAGATGGATCTTTGTTGTTTGCAAACAAATAATAAATTGAAAAATATTATTTTGCCCGTTCTATAGTATACTGAACTAATTGAGCAAGTGCTTTTTTATAAATAGAATCTGGGAAACTATCTAAAATTTCAAAGGCTTCGGTTTGGTATCGAATCATTGCTTCTGTAGCATATTCAATGCCTCCAGATTTTTTTACAAACTGAATTACTTCTGCTACTTTCTTAGGTTTATGGTTTTCATTTTTTATTATATTAACAATTTTCCTACGCTCCATCCAACTCGCCTTTGTCAATGAATGAATAACAGGCAGGGTCATTTTGCGTTCTTTGATATCAATGCCAACAGGCTTACCAATGATATCGGCACTTGTGTAATCAAATAAATCGTCCTTGATTTGAAATGCCATACCTACTTTTTCTCCAAATAATCTCACTTTAGCAATTACTTCAGGTGAAGCATTTACAGAAGAAGCTCCTACGCCACAACAAGAAGAGATAAGTGACGCCGTTTTTTGGCGAATAATTTCATAATAAATATCTTCGGTAATGTTGAGGTTTCTTGCTTTCTCCATTTGAAGTAATTCACCTTCGCTCATTTCCTTTACAGCATCGGATACAATTTTCAACAAATGAAAATCATTGTTATCAATTGAAAGCAATAAACCTTTAGAAAGCAGATAATCACCTACCAAAACAGCAATTTTATTTTTCCATAAGGCATTGATAGAAAAAAAACCACGACGGTAATTTGAATCGTCTACCACATCGTCATGCACCAGAGTAGCAGTATGGAGTAATTCAATGAGTGCAGCCCCACGATAAGTAGAATCGTTTACTTCACCACATAATCTCGCAGAAAGGAATACAAACATAGGCCTAAGCTGTTTGCCCTTTCGCTTTACAATGTAACTCATTATTGTATTGAGTAACATCACCCTGGTTTTCATAGAATCTCTGAATTTTTCTTCAAAGTGTTCTATGTCTTTTAAAATAGGGGCTTGTATTTCTTTAATATCTATTGCCATTTGACATTACAAGTATACTTTAAATTTTTCGTTTTAACCAATCAGAATTTCCAGTTATATTAGTAAAATATTAACCTATTTAACAGTATGTTTTTCATTTTGTCTAAAATCTTATTTTACTTTGTAATGCCTGCGGTTTGGATAGCTGTAAGCTTAATCTATGCTGTGGTAGCAAAAAATACAAAACGCAAAAAAATAGCCCTTTATGTTGGATTATTTTTATTTTTATTTTGTGGTAATGTATGGATTGAAAATGAAATTTTTATGATTTGGGAATCAAAACCTATCAAAATAAGTGAACTACCTGATTATGAACTAGGAATAGTACTTACGGGTGTTACCAATCACGATAAGGAACCACATGATAGGGTATACTTCAACAAGGGTGCTGACCGAGTATTGCACACGGTACAACTTTACAAACTTGGGAAAGTAAAAAAGATTCTAATTACAGGTGGATCGGGAAGAGTAACGGGCGAACCAATATCCGAAGGAACGGACATGAAAAAAGTATTTCTTTTATGTGGAGTACCCGATAGTGTTATTATCTTGGAATTATACTCTAGAAATACACATGAGAATGCATTGTTTACCAAGAAAATGCTGGATAGTTTAACTATAAAAGGTAAAAAGCTTCTTATTACATCTGCTTTTCACATGCGTAGATCAAAAGCTTGTTTTGATAAAGAAGGCGTTGAAACAGATATTTTTCCTACCGATTTTTATGGAGGTACTACCACTATGACGCCAGATGTATGGCTCATACCAAACGAAAAAGCTTTTGGTGGATGGCAAACCTTACTTCATGAATGGCTTGGGTATATAGTTTATAAGGTTATGGGCTATGCATAGTAGAAAAATATTGCCTCTTTAAAAAACAGAGTTTAATAGCTCGCTATTATTATTTTATTCCCTACTCTTCCCCTTCTTCCATTTCATTTTTAAAATCTTCAATGGCTGAATAAATACCCCAAGCAATATCGGTTCTACCTTTCTCTTCTTTCAAATAATTAGCATCCGTGGTATCCGTTAAAAATCCTGTTTCTACCAATACGCTTGGCATTGAGGTCTTCCATAAAACTAAAAATCCTGCCTGCTTTACACCACGACTATGTCGGTTATTATTTTCTGAAAATTCTTTTTCTATTTTCGCTGCTAGTTTAGTACTGTTAGCCATAAAAGCACTTTGATAAAGCGAAAATAGAATATACGACTGAGGAGATTTAGGATCAAAACCATCATACTTTTCTTCGTGATTATGTTCCATTAAAATAGAAGAATTCTCACGCTGAGCAATTTCCATATTTTGTTCTGTTTTATGCAAACCCATACAAAATGTCTCTGTGCCATACAAACCAGAAGGTCCTGAGTTGACGTGGACAGAAATAAAAAGATCTGCGTGGTTACGGTTCGCAATAGCTGCTCTTTCATGAAGCTCAATAAATACATCCGACTTACGGGTATATATTATCTTTACATCGTCCATGTTTTGTTTTATAAACTCTCCTAACTTGATAGCCACATCAAGTGCAATGTCTTTTTCTTTAGAACCAAAACCAGAACAACCAGGATCTTTTCCTCCATGACCTGCATCAATAACTATTGTTTTTAATTTAAAATTATTTGGCTCTAGCTTCTGAAAAGAAGTAGTAAGAAATAGCAAACCAATCAATATAGAAAAAACAATTTTTCTCATTTTTTTATTTATTCAACGCTTCTTCAAGTTTGTCTAAACTAAAACTACTATTATCAAAATCTGCTATAAGATTTCCATTACAAAGTACACTTACTTTTGGAGGAGCTGGTGCGCTTCCCAATAATTGAAAGAAAGTACTTGGTTCAATAATCTTATAAGGGAATCTATACTGAGCAACTTTAAAGAAATTTTCGACCTGATCTTCTGTACCCCAGAAAAGGAAGAAGGTAGGTGGAAGTTGACGTTTTTTAGACAACTCTCCAATTTTTTTTGCAGTTTCCATACAGTGTTCACATTCTAGACTAAACAAGGTTACAATTTTCCTGCCATCATCTAGATCTGCATAAATACCATCGTTAAATTTCTTGAAGGGTGCATATAGAGAAACCTTTTTGATGGGACATAATGCATCAACTTTTACTACAGGCACCAATACCATATTGGTAAGTGTATCTTTCTTATCTTTTTTAATTATTGAACTATTTTTTAAAGGATTTATTTTAGCGATAGAATCTACTTTAATAGTATCAAAAACCACCGCATTATTAGTATCCATTGGTATCTTTATAGCAGTGTCAATTTCATCTGCTTTAACAGTTTTACATGAAGCAAAGGGAAAAAACACAAACAATGCTAATGCTGAAGACAAAGAAATAATGATCAACACCCGATAGCTATTCTTTTCTTTTTCTTGGTAAATCAGATACATCCAACCCAAAATGCCTAACGTAATAATATTTTTTATTAATGCCTGCAATGGCGTCATAGGAATTTTTTGACCAAAACATCCACAATTCCCAGTATTCCCATACATATAAATAGTATATGAAAGATGAACACAGAAGACTAGAAGCAATAGTGCCGTTGCTGGAATAACAATTTTCTTGAGATAATTGGATTGTAAAAAGCCTATACCTAATGCTAACTCCAAAGCTATAATAAACCTAGCCAAATAAGGAGCCAAACACCAATCTACCAAGCCAAGATCTACCAATTGCTTTTCAAATGGAATTATCGAAGGATCTAGCTTTAAATAAGCGGACATCACAAAGAGTCCAAAAATTAGCATTCGTAGGATAAATAAAATTAATAATCTATTCTTATTCATATGATAGTTACTATTCCGGATTATTGTAATAATTTTACTATAAAAATAACAGATATAATGTTAATAGACAAGCTAAAAGCAAATAAGAAAAAACTATTTTTTTTACTCTTATTTGTAATTTGTCCTATTCTATTGTTTTTAATTCTAAACGTACTGTTCCCTCTTAGAATATCTATTTCTTATTCGCAGATAATTTTAGCCAACGATAGCAGTGTTTTGCATACTTCTCTAAGTAAAGACGATAAATGGCGAATGAAAACAGAACTTTCAGAAATAGTACCACAACTCAAAGAAGCTTTACTTTACAAGGAGGATCGCTACTTTTATTATCATCCAGGTTTTAATTTATTTGCAATTTCAAGAGCATTATTTAATAATAGTATTCAAAACAAAAAAACATCTGGCGCTTCTACTATTACTATGCAAGTAGCGCGTTTACTTGAACCAAAAAAACGTACTTATGGATCAAAATTTCTAGAATTATTCAGAGCTCTGCAACTTGAATATTATTATACCAAAGAAGAAATTTTACAGCTTTACATCAACTTGGTTCCCTATGGTAGTAATATAGAAGGAGTAAAATCTGCTTCGGTATTATATTTTGGCCGTCTACCCAATCATCTTAGTCTGGCACAAATTACAGCCCTAACAATTGTTCCAAATCGGCCAACTTCATTGAGACCTGGGAAAAATAATGAGAAAATAAAAACCGAACGAGACAAATGGTTAAGACGATTTAAAGAGGATAAACTTTTTTCAAACCTAGATATAGAAACAGCTCTTTCTGAACCTCTAGAAGCTAAACGATCAAAAATACCAAAACTAATTCCGCATTTAGCCAATCGCTTATCAAAACAATATCCAGAAAAAGATATTATACAAACTTGCATAAGAACATCTATACAGCAGCGTGTAGAACAAATAAGCTACAACTATATTCAACGTACAAAACAAAAACATATTAACAACGCAGCTGTAATAGTGCTCAATAATCAAACCATGGAAGTAGAAGCTTATCTTGGTTCTCCAGATTTTTCAGACAATGAAAATGCTGGGCAAGTAGACGGCGTAAGAGCTATACGTTCTCCAGGTAGCGCACTTAAACCTCTCGTATATGCAATAGGTTTTGATGAAGGAATCATCACTCCAAAATCTATACTCAACGATGTTCCCGCTGATTTTGATGGTTATGCTCCTGAAAATTTCGATAAAACTTTTAACGGTGAAGTCACCGTAGAGAAGGCACTATCTTATTCTCTTAATCTTCCAGCTGTTAAAATGCTAGAGGTAATCACGGTACCTAAATTTATTCAAAAATTAAAAAAAGCAGGTTTTAAAAAAATTGCTAAAGAAGAGCGAGGGCTCGGATTATCAAGTATACTGGGAGGTTGTGGGGTAACCCTCGAAGAAATGACGGGACTTTATAGCGCTTTTGCAAATTCAGGAAAGCAATTTAATTTTCGTTATTTAAAAACAGAATCTAAAACTGAAAAGTCGCAGCTCATATCTCCAATGGCAGCCTACATGGTAACTGATATTCTCACTCAAATAACAAGACCTGATCTACCGCATAATTATATGAATACTTATCACATGCCTCTTATTGCATGGAAGACAGGGACTTCCTATGGAAGAAGAGATGCTTGGAGTATTGGTTATAATAAAAAATATACGATCGCTGTATGGGTAGGAAACTTTTCTGGAGAAGGAGTCCCCGAACTTACGGGTGCGGATATTGCTACTCCGCTACTTTTTGAAATTTTCAATACGATTGATTACAACTCTTCTAACAATTGGTTCTTTAAACCAAGCGATCTTAAATTTAGATTTGTATGTCCCGAAACGGGAAAGCTTCCAGGAGAGTATTGCGAGCATACCGTAGTAGATTATTATATTCCTAATATTTCTTCTGCCGAAAAATGCGAACACTTAAAACCTATTTTTATTTCAGCCAATGCAAACTATAGTTATTGCGATAGATGTTTGCCTGAAGGTGGCTATAAGAAAAAACTCTACCCCAATTTAAATGCGGATCTTATTGATTATTATACTTCAAAAGGAATATATTTCGAATCAATTCCAGAACATAATCCACGTTGTAGCAGAATACATGAGTCAAATGCTCCAAAAATTCTATCGCCTGTTCATAATAAAGAATATATTGTAGACAAAGAAGATCCCGCTGAAATAGCGTTGAAATGCAATGCCCACAACGAAGTAAAAAAAGTATTTTGGTATATTAACAACCAGTTTTATAAAGAAGCCTTTGTGTATGAAAAAATATTTATAAAACCCACAGAAGGTAAAATTAAAATTTCCTGTAGTGATGATAAGGGGAGAAATACGGATATTTCTATTTTGGTAAGGTATCAATAGAAATGCTCTAGTAAATAAAAATATAAATTCATTATTAATCTATTATTTATTAGCTTTATCGAAGTTGAAATATCCTCCTAACAAGAATTATTGAAACAAACCCTTTTACAGTTTTCGCCTTCGAGAAAATTGAATATTTTTGATCACCTTAATTTTAGAATAGTATACAATGAAGATTTTAAATGCCACTCAGATAAGAGAACTTGATAAATTTACAATAGAAAACGAACCTGTTGAATCTATTAATTTGATGGAGCGTTCAGCAACTGCTTTCACCCGTTGGTTTACAGAGAAATTTCGAAAAGAACAAAAAGTAGTTATTTTTTGTGGTCCTGGTGACAATGGTGCAGATGGACTGGCAATTGCGAGAATGTTGCTACAAAAAATGTTTGAGGTGACTATTTATCATGTTAAATCTAAAGAGACGTCTGAAAATTATCAAATCAACGAAGAAAGACTTTCGCATGTTGGGTTCATAAAAACAATTACCTCCTTTAAAGAAATCCCTTCCCTCCCATCGGATAGCATTATAATTGATGCACTCTTTGGATCTGGTACGAATAAACCTATGGAAGGGCTTCACGCTGATGTTATCAAATCAATCAATCAATCCAATGCTACGGTTATAGCTGTTGACATGCCATCTGGTTTGTACATGGATAAACAAAATGAAACTACACAGATTATAAAAGCGCACTATACGGTTTCCTTTCAAGTACCAAAACTTGCGTTTATGCTGCCCCAACATGAGGAGTACGTAGGCGATTGGTACATTTTATATATTGGACTTAGTAGGAATTTTATTGAAACTGCAGAAACAACTTATTTTTATACAGACGAATCGTATATAAAAAATCTAATTCATAAAAGACCCAAGTTTTCACATAAAGGAAATTATGGGAGAGCACTCATTATAGCGGGTAGTTATGGTATGCTTGGAGCGGCAGTACTCAGTACAAAAGCTTGTCTTCGCTCAGGCGCTGGACTTGTAAAAGTGTATGTACCTGAAGCGGGTTTTTTTGTATTACAAAATGACCTACCCGAAGCAATTGTACTCACAGATCCACATCCAGAAATCATCACGGCACTTCCAGACTTAATCGAATATACTTCCATTGGAGTAGGACCAGGAATGGGTGAAAATAAAGAGACGATAACTGCTTTTGAAAAATTACTTACTACGTCTAAAATACCTTTGGTTATAGACGCTAGCGCGTTAAATATTTTAAGTGGGAATAAAGCTTTGATGAATAAAATTCCAGCCTATAGTATTCTTACCCCACACCTTTTAGAATTTGAAAGACTTGCAGGGAAAGCCGACGATGATTATGATCGTTTAGAGAAAGCTAAAAGCATATGTAAACAGTTTAAAATTTATATTATTTTAAAAGGTGCGCATAGTGCCGTAATTAATCCAGAAGGTATTATCTATTTTAATTCTACAGGCAATCCTGGTATGGCTAAAGCGGGAACAGGAGATATTCTTACGGGAATAATAACAGGCCTATTGGCACAAGGCTATACAAGCCATGAAGCATGTTTGATAGGTGTATTTCTGCATGGTTATGCAGGAGATGCAGCGGCGAGAAAACTAAGCCAACAATCCATGTTAGCCTCTGATATAATAGATGGTATCACGTACTTCTTTAAAGATTTCAGTAAATAATTTCATAAAAAAAGTATTCCTTTCGGAATACTTTTTAAAACACAATTATTAAAACCTGATCAAGAAATTAATACCTTTTTTTCTTGCCAAAAGACTTCCTTCTGAATTTATTAGAAGGAGCTACCATATCATTAGGATCTTTGAATTTGAAGTTTATTCCCACCATTAAAGCATAAGTCATATTACGAGCATTTGCTCCCCCATTAAAATCGGATACTTTATAAGATTCAAAGGTGGCGTTATTATTTTGTGCATTTGTGATGTTATAATCTATTTTGATAGCTGAAGTCAATTTTAAATATTTAGAAAGAGGTAAATCTAATCCTAATCCTCCAGTCGCATCTATAGTGTATTTACTATAATATTTGTTTCCACTTGGCGTAACAGGCAAATCAAAATATTGATCTTCGATGTATACAACCATTCCTCCATCATATTTTAATAAGTATGAAAACTGAGGACCAGCAAATACTACGAAATCTAATACTCCAATAGGTTGCGTTATTCTCAACAAAACTGGAATTTTAAGATAATCAAATCTCTTTTTTGCGTCATGAGTATAGGCAACTCCACCTAATGTATAATTAGATCTTGTTTTTTGATTCTGTGAAGAATATAAAGCTCCTAATTGCACGCCAAATTTTTCAGAAAAATCATACGTAACGTTCAATCCGCCCCCTGCTCCAAAACTAAGTCGGTTGTCTAAAACATCAGACTTATTTGAAAGAGAACTAATTTGAGGAAAACCAACCGCGCCGATTGAAATTTGTGCATTAGAATTATTTATCAAAATAGATAAAAATAGAAACAGAAGTAAAATTGGCTTTATACGCATAAGTTTATTTGTTTGTTGCAAATATAAGTATAAATATAGTTTTTATAATAATTCTCATATAATATTTTTAAAGTATTTATTTTCACCCTACTAACTTCAATTATTTCTTACCTTTGCAACATGGAAACGGTGAATTTGAAGAAAGATATACGAAAAATGCCCTTAGATGAAATAAGGACCTTTTTTATAGAGAAAGGAGATAAGGCATTCCGAGCAAAACAAGTTTATGAATGGCTATGGGAAAAATCTGCTCAAAGTTTTGACCAGATGACCAATTTGTCTCAAGAAACTAGAGAATTATTAACTAACAATTTTGTAATAAATTTTATCTCAATTCATAAAAAACAGGTTAGTAACGATGGAACAATAAAAACTGCTTTTAAACTTTTTGATGGACACTTAGTGGAAGGCGTATTGATACCAGTAGATGGGCGTATGACGGCTTGTATTTCATCACAAGTAGGGTGCTCACTTACCTGTAAATTTTGTGCCACGGGTTATATGGAACGTAAACGAAACTTGGATCCTGCAGAAATTTATGATCAAGTAGTTGCTATAAGAAACCAAGCGGAAGAACATTACCAAACCCCTTTAACAAATATCGTCTACATGGGTATGGGAGAACCTTTATTAAATTATGCGAATGTCCTAAAATCAATAGAACATATTACCTCTCCATGTGGATTAAATATGTCTCCTAAAAGGATAACTGTTTCTACTGCGGGTGTTGCAAAAATGATAAAAAAACTAGCGGATGATAACGTGAAAGTAAATCTTGCACTTTCCCTTCATGCTGCAAATGATCTTAAAAGAAATAAGATCATGCCCATCAATGAAACCAATACTTTAGAGGCTTTGAAAGAAGCGTTGCTTTATTTTTATAAAAATACGGGAAATAGAGTTACTTATGAATACATAGTATTTAATAACTTTAACGATGGGATTGAAGATGCGGAAGAACTCTATCAATTCAGTAAAAATATTCCCTGCAAAATAAACATCATAGAATACAATCCTATTGCTGAAGCAAGTTATAAAAATACCGAAGCAGCTAAATTAGATTTATTTAAAAATTACTTAGAAAAAAATGAAGTAATTGTTAATGTCAGAAGAAGTAGAGGAAAAGACATTGATGCTGCTTGTGGGCAATTAGCTAATAAAAATTGATCGTTACTTATTTTATCCAGATCTATTAATGGTATAGGTTTTGGAATTATATTTGCATTGCTAAACGAAACTTAAAATTACTGTTTATGAAAAATCTATTTACATTGGCATTGGTAGTTTTTGCTTTTATGGCAAAAGCTCAAACAAAAACATTTCCTATAGATACTGCAACTAAAAAAATAACTTACTCTGAAGTAGTTCAGATAACGGGTGCAACAAAAGATGAGCTTTATAAAAGAAGTAAAAACCTAGGAGTATCTGGTTCTGGAACTCAAAAAGATGATGCTGCTCAAGGTCTATATGTTTATAAAGGATCTTTTAGCGTAAGCTATCCCTCTCCCCAAATGGCACTTACGCATACAGGCACTGTAGAGTACACTGTTACCATTGCGTCCAAAGATGGTCGTTATAAATACATCATTACAAATTTTGTTCATTCTGGTCCTAGAGCAAGTGGTGGTAAATTAGAAAGTAAAGAACCAGAGTGTGGTAAGTATACGCTTACTATGGCCGGATGGGGAGCTATCAAAAAGCAAACTATGGAGCAAATGGATAAATTCATATTAAACCTAAAAGCAGGTTTGGGTGGTTCAGATCCAAATGCACCTAAGATTGGTAACGATTGGTAATAAAAATTATAACGTATAACTATTGAGTTGTCAGGTATTACTTTTCACTTCAATAGTTATACTTTTAACATTTCTGCTCTACTTCCAAGTTCAATGGCTTGCATGTTTGTGATTTTCCCTTCATTTATTTCAAAACGAATAATTGTTTTGACCTTATGAAACCCATGAATGCCAGCAGCTCCAGGGTTTATGCAAAGCATGTTATTTAAACTTTTATCAGTGATCACTTTTAGTACATGAGAATGACCACAAATAAATACTTGAGGAGGATCTATTGTCAATTCTTTCTTTATTGCAGGATTATAATGACCAGGATAGCCACCAATATGGGTCATCAAAATTTTCATGCCACCACATTCAAATCGATTATGTAAAGGATGAACAATTCTTATATCCTGTCCGTCGATATTTCCGTATACACCACGAAGTGTTTTAAAAGCAGCCAATTTATCTGAAATTTCAAGTGTACCAAAATCGCCAGCATGCCATATTTCATCACAGTCTTTGAAATAGTCAAACACCTTTGGATCAAGAAAACCATGAGTATCAGAAATAAGTCCAATTTTTGGCATAAAAATAGATTATTAGTATCTTGTTTCAGACAAAACTAACAGATGTATATGAATAAAATAATTCTCAGTCTTCTTTTTTTTACGGTTGTTTCACTTAATGCCTTTTGTCAGCAACTAGTGCCTACCGAAACAGAAGCATTGTTAGAGTGTGTTGTTACAGATCCTCAAAAAATTCCAGAAGTGGGTGTGAAAATTTTTGTCGAAAGTGAAGATAAAAGTTTTACGAAAGAAGGAATTTCCGATATCGATGGTAAATTCAAACTCTTGGTACCAGAAGAAAAAAAGTATAAAATAAAAGTAGAAAAATTTGGTCAGTTTGGTATTTACAATGTTGAAATAGGTTTGTACGATGGGGGTGCGGAAATCACACAACCCTTGATTCTTAAAACTATCCTTTCTTCGATTCGTACCTATACTCTTAATCATTTGTATTTTGATGTCAATAAATGGGACATCAAACAAGAGGCTATTCCAACACTGCATAAACTCTACTTAAGTTTCACAAAAAACCCTAGATTGGTTATAGAAATAGCAGGACATACAGACAATGTAGGGGATGAAGTTAATAACCATAGACTTTCCCAGCATAGAGCAGATGCTATTAAATCTTATCTTGTAAAAAAAGGGATTAACGAGGAGCGTATTTTAACAAAAGGGTATGGTGAAAAAGGTCCTATCGCCAGTAATGATACAGAAACTGGTAGAGCACAAAACAGACGCACTGAAATAGTAGTAATTGAAGAATAAACAATATTAAGGTAGTATGACAATTTAAAAAATCACACCAAACAAAATAATCACGTTGTCTTTATTATAATTTATTTCCCCCATTTGTCAGGAGAAGTTCTCCAATCTGCAAGAGATTTTATTTCTGAATCTTTTATATATCCCTTTTCTGCTGCACGTTTTATTAGAGCATGATAATTACTTAATGTATGCAACATAACGCCAGAAGTCTCAAAATTATTCGCAGCTAGATCAAATCCATACGTAAAAATAGCTGCCATACCCAACACTTCAACATCTGAATCTCGCAATGCTTCCACTGCTTTTAAAGAGCTACCACCAGTAGAAATTAAATCTTCAATTACTACCACTTTTTGACCAGGTATTATTTTACCTTCAATAAGGTTTTGCATTCCATGATCTTTTGGTTTTGGTCTTACATAAATAAAAGGCAAGTTTAAAGCATCTGCTACTAGTGCT